>NZ_JAYXBQ010000035.1:0-205143 GCF_039668335.1 Mycobacterium sp. SM3041
CGAAAGCTCGCACACAAGCTCACTTTCGTCGTTCAGGCCCAGGGGCCGACGCCCGTCACCTTGTCGATGGTGATGCGGGTGAGGTATCCCGGCGGCGCGCCGGCCGGTGGGAACTGGCCGTTGAACTCGGGCGCCATCACGTTGGTCAGTCGGGTCAGCACTTCGGGCGCCCCACCCTCGACGATGCGGGCGGTACCGCTGATCGCGAGGTAGGGATTCACCGATGCGGCGCCCCGGTCGGTGCCGATGATGGTGACCGCGACACGCGGGTCGCGGCGCATGTTGCGCAGCTTCTTGTAGTCGCCGAGGTGCGCGCTGACCAGTTCGTCGCCCTGCAGTTCGACCCACACCACCGAAACCTGCGGGCTGCCATCGGCATTCAGAGTCACCAGCGTTGCGTTGGCCCCGTCCCCGATCAGGGCGCGGGCTTCGTCTGTGAGTTGCATGGGATCTACAAGGCCGCGGCGGCGTGTGGCATTCCCGCCGGGAAAGAGCTTGTGCGCGTGGATACGCCCAGCTCGTCGCCGCCGGGAAGTTGGAGGTTTTCCCCCAGGGACATCGGCGCACATTCATCGCTAGCGTCAATCCGGTGAGCACGACGACCGGCGACGCGGACACCTTGACACCTACCGAACCCGACAAGATTTCGGCGCCCGAGTGGACCGGCGCGCAGAAGCTGGCGTTCCGGCTGTTCTTCACCATCGGCGGCGGAATCCTGATCCTTTCGGTTTACGGCAATCTGGGCCTGAGCGTCTTGATGGCCCCGCTTCTGCAGGGGCTCGCAAACCTGGGCAGTTTCGTGACCCGCGGCGAGGGCGCGTACCTGAACATCGACGGCGGCGCTGATTCCCTGGCGGAGTGGTGCCTGCACCTCGGCTGGATCCTGGTGGCTCTGGTGATCACCGCGGTGTGGACCGCCCTGGACCGGCATCGGCCGAACTACCGCAGCCTTGCCGCGCTGCTGCTGGTGTTCGCGCGGTTCGGTCTGGCCGTCTCGATGCTGCTCTACGGTCTGGCCAAGCTCATTCCCACGCAGATGGCCTACATGATGCTGCCCGGCTACCAGATCCAGATGGTCGGCGACGTCAGCATGATGAACACGCTGTGGGGTTTCATGGGCGCCTCGGACCCCTACTCGGTGGCCACCGGTCTGGTCGAATTCGCCGCCGGTGCCCTATTGCTGTGGCGGCGCACGTGGCTGCTGGGCGCGCTGATCGCGATCGTGGCCATGGCCCAGGTGTTCCTGCTCAACCTCTTCTACGACGTCCCGGTGAAGCTGGTGTCCGGCCAGCTGTTGTTCATTGCCGTCGCGATCACCACGCCGTACTGGAAAAGCCTGGCTCAAACGGTATTCCAGCTTGGCGCTCCCGAACCGGTCGCGCTGTGGCCGGCGCTGGGTTCCGGCAGGCGGTGGTTGCGCCGGACCGGCATCGTGGCGAAGTTCGCCATCGCAGGCGTCGTCGTCGTGCTGGTCACGACGTTCAGCGTCGTGACCTACCAGCAGATTCGGCACCGGGAATCGGACATCGACGGAGTCTGGCGCGCAACGTCATTCACCGTGGAAGGCGAACAGGCGACGCTGAAGCAGACCTCGCCGGCGCCGTGGACGAATGTCGCGATCGCGGACCGGCCCGGCGACTACACGAGCTTCGTCACTCAGGTCCCGGCGGGTTACGTGACCGTGTACCTGTTCGAGATCCGCGGCGACCGGCTCGAGATCAAGAGGCACGAAGCGGATCCGCCCACTGTGCTGCACTTTCGCCTCGACGGTCCCGACCGGCTGACGTTGACCGGCACGGTCGACGGCAAGCACATCGAAGGCGACTACCAGCGACGGCACATGCAGCGCAGCGAATCTCACTTCCGGTTGATCCAGCCGGAGATCGAGGGTGGGCCGGCCAGTCGTCTGCCCTAGACGAGGAGCTTCTTCTGCACCTTGCCCATGGCGTTACGCGGCAGGCTGTCGACGAGGCGCACCTCGCGCGGCCGTTTGTGCACCGAAAGCTGTTGCGCCACAAAGTCGATGAGTTCCTGCGCCGATGCGGAGCCGACCACGAACGCGACGATGCGCTGGCCCAGGTCGTCGTCGGGCACGCCGACCACCGCGGCCTCCGATACACCCGGGTGCCCCAGCAGGACGGTCTCGATCTCGCCGGCACCAACCCGGAAACCACCGGACTTGATGAGGTCCACCGACTCACGGCCGACGATGCGATGCATGCCCTCGGCGTCGACGACGGCCACGTCGCCGGTGCGGTACCAGCCGTCGTCACCCAGCACTTCCGCCGTCGCCTCGGGCCGGTTGAGGTACCCGCTGAACAACGTCGGCGTGGAAACCTCCAGGCGGCCAATGGTTTCCCCGTCGTGCGGTACCGGCGACCCGTCCTCGGCGACCAGCCGGGTCTGCACGCCGTCGAGCGGCAAGCCGACCCAGCCGGGCCGGCGTTCACCGTCGACCCGGGTCGACAGCGTGATCAGCGATTCGGTGCTGCCGTAGCGCTCGACGGGTGCGTGCCCGGTGAGCCGAACCAGGTCGTCGAACACCGGCACCGGCAGCGCCGCGCTGCCCGACACCAGCAGGCGGGCGCCCCGCAGCGCTTCAGCGGCCGCGGCGTCGGCCACCACCCGCGACCACACCGTCGGTACCCCGAAGTACAGCGAGCCGGCCGCCGCCGCATACGCGGCCGGTGTGGGTTTTCCGGTGTGCACGAAGCGATTTCCCACGCGCAGCGAGCCCAGCAGGCCCAGGATCAGGCCGTGCACGTGGAACAACGGCAGGCCGTGCACCAGGGTGTCGGCCGGGGTCCAGGCCCAGGCCTTGGCCAGGGCATCGATGTCGGCGGCGATGGCGCGACGGCTGATCAGCACGCCTTTCGGCAGACCCGTGGTGCCCGAGGTGTACATGATCAGCGCCGTCGAATCCGGCGAGGGCTCGGCGTAGCGGTGCCAGGACCGGGCGTGCAGCCGCACCGGAATGTGTGGCAGCCCTTCGTTTTCGTCAGGCACCTCGCCCAGCCACGCCTGCGCGCCGGAATCGGTGATCATGTGCCGGCGTTCGGCCGCACCGACATCGGCCGGCACCGGAACCACCGGCACCCCCGCGATGAGGCAGCCGGCGATCGCCAGCACCGTCTTGGCGGTAGGCCGCGCCAGGACGGCGACCAGCGACGCACCCGCGACCCGCTCGGCGACCGATGTCGCAGCCCCGACCAGATCGCTGCGTGACAGCACCGCGCCGTCGATCCGTACCGCGTCTTCGAGGTCGTGTCCGGCAGCGACGACGGCGGGGTTCAGAGAGGTCAGCAGCACATCGCGAGGCTACTCGCCTATCCGATTCCAGCGAAGGACCCGCGTCATAAATGACTCGCGCTCGGCCGTCGGCGCCAATAGGTTCGATGCCGTGAGGGCGGGACATCGTCCGTTCAGCAGGGCAACCGGGGACCAGCGACAATGAAGATTCTCGTGACCGGCAGTTCGGGTCACCTGGGCGAAGCGCTGATGCTGCGCTTGCAGCAGACGAACCACGAGCCCGTCGGCCTCGATACGACGGCGTCGGCCTTCACCCGCCACCAGGCATCGGTCACCGACCCGGTGGCCGTCGCCGAAGCGATACGCGGGGTCGATGCCGTTGTGCATACCGCGACGCTGCACAAGCCGCACGTCGCGACCCACACCCGGCAGGAATTCGTCGATACGAACATCACCGGCACGCTCAACCTGCTCGAGCACGCGGTCGCGGCCGGGGTGACCCGATTCGTCTACACCAGCACGACGAGTGCGTTCGGGGACGCGCTGGTTCCGGGCCCGCACGAGCCCGCCTCCTGGATCACCGAGGACGTCGCGGACAGGCCCAAGAACATCTACGGCGTGACCAAAGCAGCCGCCGAAGACCTGTGTGAACTGTTTGCGCGCCGGCGCGGACTCCCCTGCGTGGTGTTGCGGACCTCGCGGTTCTTCCCGGAATCCGATGACAGCAAGGACATTCGGGACAGCTACGACGACGCCAACGCAAAGGTCAACGAGTTCCTCTACCGCCGTGTCGATCTCGAAGACGTCGTCGAAGCCCACCTGCGGGCCATCGAGCGCGCACCTGATATCGGGTTCGGGCGCTACATCATCAGCGCGACGTCGCCGTTCACCGTGGCGGATCTGCCGCAGTTGCGGCTGGACGCACCGGCGGTCGTGGCACGCTACGTGCCCGGGTACGTGGACGAATACCGGCGCCGTGGTTGGACCATGTTCCCGTCGATCGACCGGGTCTATGTCAACGACCGCGCCAGGAACGAACTGGGTTGGCACCCGCGGCACACCTTCGCCGAGCTGATCGGACGACTCGCGCAGGATCGCGAGTTCCGCAGTTCCCTGGCGGTGTCGGTCGGCTCGAAGGGATATCACTCGCAGGTCTTCACCGACGGCCCATACCCGGTCGAATAGCGGCACTCCGCGATACTGGAGCTGTGATCGAACGCGTCGGCTCCCGTGAGGTCTACCGCAACGCCTGGATGTCTGTGCGCGAAGACGACATCCGCCGTCCCGACGGCACCACCGGCATCTACGGCGTGGTGGACAAGCCCACCTATGCCCTGGTGATCGCCCGCGACGGTGACCGCTACCGGATGGTGGAGCAGTTCCGCTACCCGATCGGGTTGCGGCGCTGGGAGTTTGTGCAGGGCACCGCGCCGGGCACCTTGGACGGCAACGAGCCCGCGCCCGGCGATCTGGCGGCGCAGGAACTCCGCGAGGAGACGGGGCTGCGTGCCGAGACGTGGGAGGTGTTGGGCCAGTTGGACGTCGCACCCGGGATGTGCAGCCAACGCGGCTGGGCCTACCTCGCGACCGGCATCACCGAGGGCGAACACGAACGTGAGCATGAAGAGCAGGACATGCACAGCGAGTGGTTCACCGCCGACCAGATCGAGGACATGATCCGCCGCGGTGACATCACCGATGCACAATCGTTGGCGGCGTGGACGTTGTTGCGGTTACATACGGGCCGATAAGCGATCCTGCCAACTCCGATAAACATCGCGCCACCTGGGATGACGCCGTTTCGGGCGCCTGTTGATCTGGGCATCGCACCCAGGCACCCAGCAGGAGGCAACGGCATGAAAACGATGAGCAGTAGTACACGGCAGGCACTGGGCCGCTATGTTCTCGCAGGCGCACTCGGAGTCGGAGTCCTGGTGTCCCCGATCGTGTGGTCGTTCGCCGAGGACACGCAGAAGGCGCTGCCGGAAACCGTTGTGGCATCGCACAACAACCACGGCATCGATCAGCTGCAGTGGCTCCAGGACATCCAGCCGCACGCGCAGGCGCCACGGGTCGACACCACGGTGCACCAGAGCCAGTAGTCGGCGTCACAGACCGACGGTGTTGCGCGAGAAGAATTTTCACACTTGATCTCAACTTAGGTTGAGGTTCTAGCGTCGACAGCATGACCCAACAAGAAGTGATCGTCGACCGTGTCGTCCTGCAGGACGGCTTCGTCCCAGTGATAGACATCAGCAGCGCCCGCACCGGCGACCCGACGCACTGCCAGGCGGTGGCCGATGCGATCGGCCGGTGCTGCGAGACGAGCGGCTTCCTGATCCTGGTCGGGCACGGCGTGCCGTACAAGGCCATCAACGACGTCAACCGCGCCCTGCGCGAATTCTTCTCGCTACCGCAGGCCGAAAAGGACCGCGTCCGAGCACTTCCGGGCGACCCACTGGCCCGTGGATTCAGCAGCGCGGGCAAGCTCGCGGCCACCAACGATGGCGCGGACGTCGCGGCCGAACACCAAGCGCCGGACCGGGTCGAGAAGTTCGTCCACTTCCCGCTGGGCAACCCGGAGGGTCTGGGCGGCGACGGCTGGACCGACGAGCGGGTGGCCGTCGCCGACCGCTGGCCCGACCTCCCGGGATTCCGCGCGGCCTACGAGCGCTACTACGCCGAAATGGAATTACTGGCGACCGAATTGTCGCGGCTGTTCGCGCTTGCCCTCGGCCTGCGCGAGGACTGGTTCGACGCGTCGATCGACCGCCACAACTCCAACCTGATGGCCAACTACTACCCGGCCGACAATCGGCCGGCCGGCGAAGTCCGGCTGAGCCAGCACAGCGACTGGGGCAATCTCACGATCCTGTTGCAGGACGAATCTCAGCGCGGGCTACAGGTTCGGGGTGACCAAGGCGAATGGATCGATGTGCCCATCGTCCCCGGATCATTCGTCATCAACATCGGCGACCTGCTGGCCCGGTGGACCAACGACCGCTGGGTCAGCACCGTGCACCGTGTAGTGAGCAACGGCGCGGGCGGAGAGCGGTTCAGCCTGCCGTTCTTCCACCAGCCCAACTTCGACGCCGTCATCGAGTGCATCCCCACGTGCACGACGGCCGACAATCCGCCGCGCTACGCACCGGTGGTGTCGGGGCCCTATCTGCTCGACAAGTTCAAGCTCGCCTACGCGCTCTGAGTTACCGCGTCACCGAACAGGTTCTCGGACAACGGCGTCGGAGAACCGAATCGGTGCGCCGTCACGGCGATCGCCTGCTCGTGCAGGAATGTCAGCAGCTCGACGCGCCCGGCTTCGACAACCGGCCCCGCGTAGAGCGCGGTGCCGACAGCGCCGGCACTGTCGCGCGCGAACTGTTCGCGGCTGCCGCCGAGCAGGCGAACCCGTCCAGGTGCGTTGCCGCGCAGGGTGTTCCGCCACGACACGGCATCCTCCACCCGGTAGACGACGCCGGCGGTGGCCAGCGTGCCGGCGATCGCCGGAGCGAGCGGAACCGGGGTGGAGACGGTCACGCGGGAGCCGGCCAGGATGCCCGCGCCGACCACGCGCAACAAGGCTGCCGGATCGGCATTCTCGGCGCGCACCGTGACCGGGACGGGCAGGTACCGGAAGACGTTCTTCTCCGCCATCAGACCGGAGACATCGCGCGCGACGCCGAACTCCGTCGCCCAGGCATGTGCGTCGGCTCCGAAGGACCGTTCGAGGAAATCGATTTCCGCGGAATCCAGCGCGAAAGTCTGTGCGGCGTCGAGGATCGCTTGTACGGCCGGCGAAACCGGAGCAGTCTGGGTCGCCGGCGCGGAACGCCAGTCACTCAGCCCGACAAGGTAGTTCGGGCCGCCCGCCTTCGTGCCCGCACCGACCGCCGATTTCTTCCACCCGCCGAAGGGCTGACGCTGCACGATCGCGCCGACGGTCGAGCGGTTCACATAGGCGTTGCCCGCCTCGACCCGGTCGAGCCAGTGTTCGATCTCCTCGCGGTCCAGACTGAAGAGGCCTGCCGTCAGTCCATAGTCGACCTGATTCTGGATGGCGATCGCCTCATCGAGATCGGCGGCGGCGATGAGGCCCAGAACCGGTCCGAAGTATTCGGTGAGGTGGAACTCCGAGCCGCGCCGAACCCCGGTCTTCACTCCCGGCGACCAGAGCCGGCCGGTGTCATCGAGTTGGCGGGGCTCCACCAGCCACTGCTCCCCCGGTCCGAGCTGCGTGAGCGCCTTCAGCAGTTTGCCGTGCGCGGGTTCGATGACGGGCCCCACCTGAACCGTCGGGTCCGACGGGTAGCCGACCTTCAACGACGTGACGGCATCGACCAGCTGGTCGCGGAACCGCGCGGACCGCGCGACCGAGCCGACCAGAATGCCCAGCGACGCTGCCGAACACTTCTGTCCGGCATGCCCGAAGGCCGAGTACACCAGGTCTTTCACCGCGAGATCGAGATCGGCATGCGGAGTGACGATGATGGAGTTCTTGCCGCTGGTCTCGGCCAGCAGCGGCAGGTCGGGCCGGAAGCCGCGGAACAGTTCGGCGGTCTCGAACGCGCCGGTGAGGATCAGCCGGGCGACGCGCGGGTCCGATACCAACCGGGTGCCGAGATCGCCCTCGTCGAGATGCACCAACCGCAGCACGTCGCGCGGCACGCCGGCGTCCCAAAGCGCTTGCACCATGACGGATCCACACCGCCTGGCCTGCGTGGCG
This sequence comes from Mycobacterium sp. SM3041, assembly GCF_039668335.1. Taxonomy (NCBI): domain Bacteria; kingdom Bacillati; phylum Actinomycetota; class Actinomycetes; order Mycobacteriales; family Mycobacteriaceae; genus Mycobacterium; species Mycobacterium sp. SM3041. Next base: position 7,973 of record NZ_JAYXBQ010000035.1, read on the forward strand.
GGTTTGATGATGACGGGACTGCCCGCGGCCAGCGCGGCCAGCACCGATCCGGCGGGGATCGCCACCGGGAAGTTCCATGGCGGCGTCACCACCACCAATCCCGCAGGCACCGCGACGGCGCCGTCGACAGCATCGAATTTTTCCGCCTGTGCCGCATAATAATTCGCGAAATCGATGGCCTCGGAGACCTCCGGATCGCCTTGATCCAGCGTCTTGCCGCACTCGGACGCCATCACCTCCAGCAACACCGCTCGCGCTGCCTGCAACGTGGCCGCCGCGCGCCGCAGGACCGCCGCCCGCTCGGCACCGGTCCGCGCCGCCCACGCCGCACCCGCGGTGACGGCGTCGGCGATGATCCCGTCGAGCGCGTCCGCGCTCGTCACGGTGTGCTCGGCCACCAGCTCCACACCGGTCGACGACGCGGCGATCCGCTCGGTGATCGCCCGCCCCCACAACCGATTTCCGGGCAGCGCCGGATCGGTGTCGGCGACATTCGCGAACCGGCCGGCCGGGCACATTGCCGCGCGCGGATCGTCGGTACGGCGATCCTGACGACGGTTGGGCACCGGAATGACAGTCTCCCCCACGAGATCCGCGAGCGACGCGATGAACCGGTCCTTCTCGCGCTGGAACAGCGACTGGTCGTCGTGCAGCTCGAACACCGCCGACATGAAGTTGTCCTGGCTGGCACCTTCCTCCAACCGCCGCACGAGGTAGGCGATCGCGACGTCAAAGTCCTTGGGGTGCACCACCGGTACGTACAGCAATAGACCGCCGACGGTGCGCCGGACAGCTTCGGCCTGCGCCTCCGCCATCCCCAGCAGCATCTCGAACTCCACCCGGTCCCGGACGCCGCGACGCCCCGCGAGCGTCCACGCGTACGCGATGTCGAAGAGGTTGTGCCCGGCGACACCGATCCGCACGTTCGCCGTGTGTTCGGGCCGCAGTGCGTAATCCAGCACCCGTTTGTAATTGGTGTCCGTGTCCCGTTTCGTCGGCAGGGTCGCCACGGGCCAGCCGTGCAGCGAGGCCTCCACGTGTTCCATGGGCAGGTTGGCGCCCTTGACCAACCGGACCTTGATGCCCGCGCCACCCCGCTCGCGGCGCGCGCGAGCCCAGTCCTGCAGGCGCATCATCGCGCTCAGCGCATCGGGCAGGTAGGCCTGGAGCACGATCCCGGCTTCGAGGTCCAGCAGGTCGGCCCGGTCGAGCAGCTTGGTGAACACCGCGATCGTCAGCTCCAGATCGCGGTACTCCTCCATGTCGAGGTTGATGAACTTCTTCGTCGGCGCGGTCGCCGCCTGCGTGAACAACGGCAGCAGGTTCTGCGCGATGTGGTCGACGGCTTCGTCGAACGCCCACGGCGAGTGCGGTGGCACGGTGGCCGAGACCTTGATCGACACGTAGTCGACGTCGGGACGGGCGAGCAGCCGTTCGGTGCCCTGCAGCCGTCGGGCCGCCTCGGCCTGGCCGAGCACGGCCTCACCGAGCAGGTTGATGTTGAGTCCGACACCACGATTGCGGATCCGTGCGATGGATCGTCCGAGACGGGCATCGGTCGCGTCGACGAGAAGGTGACCGACCATCTGGCGCAACGCCTTCCGGGCGACCGGGATGACCAGGCCGGGCGCGATCACCGACACCAAAGCGCCGAGCTTGATCAACAGCCGTTCGTGCAGCGGCAGGAAGGCAGGCGCGTTGCGCGCGAGGGCCCGGAGGTTGGCCGCCGCGACGCGATGGTCTTCGGGCCGGATCACCCGGTCGACGAAGCCGACGGTGAAATCCAGGCCGTGTGGATCGCGCAGGACCCCGGCCAACCGTCGGCCGGCCGGGGCGACAGGCAGGCGGGCGGCGTCGTCGAGCCACGATCGGACCTGGCTCACGACATCGGTCAGCAGATCTTCGTCACTGCCTAGCTGGGTCATCTGCCCATCATGGGCTCGTCGGACACTTAAAATAAAGCGATGATTTCTGACAGAAAAGATTAAGCAGAGATGAAACATCAGCGTGCTGATCTGCTCGACACCCGGCGGCTGCGTCTGCTGCACGAGCTGAGCCTGCGTGGCACGTTGTCCGAGGTCGCCGAGGCACTGCACCAAAGCCCGTCGTCGATATCGCAGGCGCTGAGCCAGCTCGAACGCGAAGTCGGCGTGCCGCTGCTCGAGAAGGTCGGGCGCCGGCTGCGGCTCACGCCCGCCGCCGAGGTGCTCGTCGAACACACCGCGGTCATCTTGGCGCGGCTCGAGCAGGCCGCCTCCGATGTCGCGGTGCAGAGCGACGAGGCGTCCGGCACGGTTCGGCTGGCCGTCTTCCAATCGGCGGCCTCGGCCTTCATGCCGCAGATGTTGACGGAGCTGGCGACCCGCCATCCGCGGCTGCGCGTGACCATGTCGCAGCGTGAGCCGGAGCAGGCGCTGTACGAGACCTGGCTGCGTGAGTTCGATCTCGTGATCGCCGAGGAGTATCCGGGGCACGCCGCGCGCGCGTATCCCGATCTGCACCGGGCACCGCTGACCACCGACCTGCTGCGGCTGGCCGTCCCACCGACCGGAGCTCCGTGGGACCGCATCTCCTCGGTCGAGGATGCCGCCGACCTGCCGTGGACGATGGAGCCCGAAGGCACCGCTTCCCGGCACTGGGCCGAACAGCTCTGCCGGAAAGCAGGTTTCGAGCCCGACGTCCGCTTCGAGACCGACGACCTCGAAGCCCAGATCGCCCTGATCGAGAACGGCAACGCCGTCGCCATCCTGCCCGACCTGATGCGCGTCCGGCGCCGTCCCGATGTCCGTGTCATCGACGTCGATCCGCGTCGGCGCGTGGTGTTCACGGCGACGCGGACCGCGATCAGCAAGACGCCGGCCATCGTGGCCTGCCGGGCCGCGCTGGCCTCGGCCGTGCCCGCGCAGCTCGATGTCGACTGAACGCCCTAAATCGGGGTTTCCTTGGTGTCGTTGACGAACCGGTTCAGCAGCACGTCGAGCTGACGCAGATCGTCGGCGCTCCAGTCCGCGAGCGCACGCGCCAGGTGTTCGCGACGCACTTCCTGCAGCGCGTCGGCCGCCCGCTGCCCCGCCGTGGTGACCTGCACGATGGACACGCGCCCGTCATTGCCGTCGGCGTGCCGGGTGACGTGCCCGGCGTCGACCAGGGCCTGCACCCGCCGCGTGGTCATGCCGACGTCCATGTGCGCGGTGGTCGCCAACTGCCCGACGGGCTGCGGCCCGTCATCGATCAGGACCCGCAGCAGCGCGTACGACGGCTGGGACAGTTCGGTGTCGGCACTGGCGGCCTGCCGCTTGAAGGCCGCACGGCTCAAGCTCAACCGCACCACCTGGGCGAGGGCGGCGCTGATCGAATCCACCGATTCCATCTTGCGTTTCGACGCCCTAATCGAGGCCATGGCGCGCTCCGTTCTGCAGGTCCCGGACGCAGGCCCGCACGGGTTGATCCTCGTTCTCGTCCGCACCGACCGGCGGTAGTACCACCCCGTCCGCAATGCCGTCGTACTTGGCACGCAGCAGATTCGGCAGCTGATCGTATCGCCCGGCTGTCACGAGCTGATCGAGTACGGCGTCGTCGAGGACGGCGGGCAGGTCTTCCCACCGTTGCTGTTTGATGAGGGCACGAAGGTCGTCGGCCAAGTCGTGCCAGCCTTTTCGTTTCAGTGTCGCCGCGTAGGCGGGGGTCGAGAGCAGGAAGGCCAGCATCCGGCGTTGGCGCTCGCGGTCCTGCGCGACCAGCAGGTCGGTGCTGCCGGTGGCGACCGCGGTCGAAGCCACGAGCGCCGGCAGTTCGGTGCGGCCCGCCGCCTCGGCGCCACGCTGAAGTGCCGGGCGGACAACGTCTCTCAGGTAGCCCGGGTCGGAATTGGTGGAATGGGTGACGACGCCGTCCGCCACCCCGCCGGCCAGTTCACACATCCGTCCGTTGACTGCGCCCAGCCAGATGCGTGGTGGCGCGAGGTCATTCGGCCCCGGGTTGAAGTACGGCTGGAGCCGGGTGATGCGGTAGGCGTCGCCCTCGTGGCGGACGGGCTCGCCGGTCCGGAATGCTTCGAAGATCGCCTTGAGGGCACTGACGTATTCGGCCATCCGGGCCCGCGGTTCGCTCCAGGGCATGCCGAAGCGGTCTTCGATGTTCTGCCGAATCTGCGTGCCCAGGCCCAATTCGAAGCGCCCGCCCGAGAAGGTCTGCAGGTCCCAGGCCGCGTAGGCGGTGAGCATGGGGCTGCGGACGAAGGCCAGGGTGACGGCTGTGCGGATGGTCAGCCGTTCGGTGTGTTCGGCGGCCAGTAGCGCCACGGCCAGTGAGTCATGCGTCGTCTCGGCGATGTGCAGGCCGTCGAAGCCGAGTCGCTCGATCCGGCGTGCGTAGGCCGGCACCTGGGTCAGCGGCAGCTCGGGCGACATGGCGGCGAATACCTGCATACGCCAGCACGCTAGCCAGCCTGGTTGACATTGTCAATTAATTGACAAAGTCAACTAAAGCTACTTACGTTGTGGCCGGTCACATTCCGACTCCACGCTCGAGGAACACCCGTGTCGCGTTTCTACTTCGACTGGTCCAACTACTTCACGATGCTGCGTCTGCTGCGCCGTGACGCCCGTTCGCAGCGCCGGTGGGCGCCCTTCGTGCGATTCGCCGCCGGGGTACCACTGATGGCCGGCCTGCATGCGCTGTGCTTCGCACTCGACCCGCTCCTGTTTCCGTCATTGCGCCGCACCGAGGTTCGCGCCCCGACGTTCTGTATCGGGCACGCGCGCAGCGGCACGACGTACCTGCACCGCTTGATGGCACAGGACCCGCAGTTCAGCTACGCCCTGATGTACGAGCTGTTCTTCCCGTCGCTGCTGGAAAAGAAGCTGCTGCGCTTGTTGTTTCGTGTCGACGCGGCGACCGGCGGGAGGTTGCGTCGCCGGCTCGACGAGATCGAGGAGCGGGCTTTCGCGCCGACCGAGGACATCCACAAGACCGGTTTCTTCGTACCCGAAGAGGACGACGCGTTCCTGACGTGGTCCCTGAGTTCCGGATTCTGGATCGTGGCGTTCCCCTACATGGGCGAGTTGGACTTCTATCACGTCGACCGCTGGCCCGCGGCGAAGCGGCGCCGCATGATGGCGTTCTACAAGGAATGCGTGCGGCGCCAGATCGCCCTGAACGGCGGCGGCACCCACCTGAGCAAGAACCCGACCTTCTGCGGCCGCGTGGAGACCCTGATCGAGACCTTCCCCGACGCGAGAATCATTGTGCCGATGCGCAATCCGTACGAGACGATTCCGAGCCTGCTGAAACTGATGCAGACCGAATGGTCGCTTCGCGGGCGCGATGACCAGCTCGTCGCCGGCTCACTGCGCGTGCTGGCCGACCAATCCGTCGACACCTACCTGCATCCGCTCGAAGTGCTGGCGCGCCATCCCGAGGTGCGTGCCAGCGTCGTCGACTACCGCGAACTCGTCGGCGCGCCGTCCGCCACCATGCGCCGCGTCTATGCCGACCTCGGCCTCGACGTCGGCGCAGAAGCCGAGCAGGCCTTCATTGCCGCCGAACGCCGACCCGGTCACGAGACGACGCACCGGTACAGCCTGGCCGAGTTCGGGCTCGATCCGAATGACATCCACCGGCGGCTGGCCGGCCTGTTTGACGAATACCAGTGGGCCACCCTGGTAGAGGACAAAGGAGAAAGCAACGCTCATGTCAGCTGAACTCGAATCGATGCGCGCGGCGTGGACCGACATGATGGCCGCGCTGAACCGCGCCCGCGATGCCGTCGACTCCCCCGACCTGCACGCACCACCCGTGACATCCCTCGGCGTCGCCGAAGGCTACCGGTACCTCATGGGTTTCGCGTTCAGCGCCATCGAACGCGCCTTCCACGAAGACCCCGCGTTCCCCTATTTCCGCCGCGCCATCCAGCCCGTCGACAAAGCCACCATCGACAACGCCGACGCGCTGTACCTGTCGGCGGCGATCGACGGCGCCCACAATTACCTGATCCGCGGATCGTTGGGACCAAATGCACCGCACTACCTCATCTTTGAGACGCACACGGTGTACGCAGGCGATACCGGCACGTTGGCCGAGCTGGGGCCGGGTGGGCGCGTCGTCACCGGGATGCTGGACTCCGCAGCGCTTGTCGCCGATGACGACGGCCGGTTCGAAATCCTGCTGGCCCCGGAGCGGCCGGCCGGCCACACCGGCAATTTCATCGCCACGGCGTCCGACGGGAACACCGCCGGATATGTCATCGCGCGCATGCTCTTTCACGACTGGGAGCACGAAAACTGCCCCGATCTGCACATCGCGCAGATCGGCGCCGAGGGCACGCATCCGCCAGCGCTGACACCGTCGTCCACGGCGGCCCGGCTACGGCGCATCGGTGACCTCGTCGAGAATCAGATGAAGTTCTGGAATGAGTTCTACGACGTCGTCCTCGAAGCACACGGCGACAAGAACGGCGACGGCATCACCTTCATGCCCCGCAACGCACTCAACGCACCCATGCCCGCCAACCTCGCGACGGGCGGCGGCCAGTGCACCAACGTCTACTCCGGCGGTACCTACGATCTGGGTCCCGACGATGCACTGCTGGTCGAGCTCAATGTGCCTGTGCCACCGGCATACCTGGGTTTTCACCTGTCGAACCTCTGGGGTGAGTCACTCGACTACGCCAATCACGTCAGCAGCCTCAACGGATTTCAGACCGAACCCGACCTGGACGGCCGGCTGCGCTACGTCATCACCGATGTCGATCCACAGGTGCCGAATTGGCTTGACACCGCGGGACATTCGCAGGGCTTCCTCACGGTGCGGTGGACGTACAGCGCGCCGCCCGCGGAGTTGCCGACGGCGACAGTGACGGTGATCAGCCGCGACGAGGTGCGCAGGCATCTGCCCGAATCCACCCGCACCGTCAGCGCCGACGAACGCCGCGAGCAGATCAGGATCCGGCAGGAGCACGTCCAGCGGCGCTACCGCCAGTACTGAATCTTTCGCGAGCAGACGTAAAACTGTCGCTTTCCTGGTGAAAACGACAGTTTTACGTCTGCTCGCGAAATCAGGCGAGACGCGCGACCGCGGCGGCGATGCGCTCGTCGGTCGCGGTGAGTGCGATGCGTACGAACTGCTCGCCCGCGGGGCCGTAGAACTCGCCGGGGGCGACGAGGATGCCGCGTTCGGCCAGCCATGCGACCGTCGCGCGTCCGGACTCACCGCGGGTGGCCCACAGGTAGAGGCCGGCCTCGGAGTGCTCGACGGTGAAGCCGGCGCCCCGGACCGCCGCCAGCAGCGCGTCGCGGCGCTTGGCGTACCGGTCGCGCTGGACGCGTTCGTGTTCGTCGTCGTCGAGGGCCGCGACCATCGCGGACTGCACGGGCGTCGGGACGATCATCCCGGCGTGCTTGCGCACCGCCAGCAGTTCCGCGACAAGTTCCGGGTCGCCGGCGACGAAACCGGCGCGGTAGCCGGCCAGCGAGGAGGTCTTGGACAGCGAGTGCACGGCCAGGAGGCCGGTGTGGTCGCCGTCGCAGACGTCGGGATGCAGTACCGACAACGGCTGGGCGTCCCACGACAGGCCGAGGTAGCACTCGTCGGACGCGATGACGACGCCGCGCTCACGCGCCCAGCCGACAACCTTGCGCAGGTGTTCGACACCCAGCACCCTGCCGGTCGGGTTGCTGGGCGAGTTGAGGTACACCAGCGCGGGCACCTGGGGCCCGATCTGGGTCAGCGAATCGGCCCGCAGCACCTGTGCGCCGGCCAGCCGCGCGCCGACGTCGTACGTCGGGTAGGCCAGCTCGGGCACCACGACGGTGTCGGCGGCTCCCAAACCGAGCAGTGTCGGCAGCCAGGCGATGACTTCTTTGGTGCCGATGACGGGCAGTACCGCCTGCTCCGGCAGGCCGGTGATGCCGTAACGGCGCTGCAGGGCAGCCACCGCCGACGCGCGCACGGCCGGCGTTCCGGCCGTCGTCGGGTAACCCGGTGAGGCACTGGCAGCGGCCAGCGCCTCCCGGATGACATCGGCGACCGGATCCACCGGCGTGCCGACGGACAGATCGACGATGCCGTCCGGGTGGACACGAGCGGTCGCGGTCGCCTCCGCCAGGGTGTCCCAGGGGAACACCGGCAGTGCGGCCGAGACCTTGGCTCTAGCGGACGGGGTCACTCGCCCTGCGGCGCGAGATCCTTGACCGCCTGCGGGTCGTTGTCGGTCTGGCCGACCTTCGACGCACCACCCGGCGAGCCGAGCTCGGCGAAGAAGTCGGCGTTGTTCTGGGTGTACCCGCTCCACTGATCGGGGACGTCGTCCTCGTAGTAGATGGCCTCGACGGGGCAGACGGGCTCGCACGCGCCGCAGTCCACGCACTCATCGGGGTGGATGTACAGCATGCGTGCACCCTCGTAGATGCAATCGACCGGGCATTCTTCGATACATGCCTTGTCTTTGACGTCGACGCAGGGTTCGGCAATGACGTACGTCACCGGTAGTTCTCCTGTTCCAGTGGGCTGCTGGCTCGTCAGGATTACAACGAGCAGACGTCAGTATGGTGCGCCCGTACCGAAGCGTCTGGCTCAGTGTTACCTAACTTTACGCGCCGCCCGGGAAGGGTGGCGCGTGGTTACTGATACTAGACGTTGCACATACCGTCCGACTAGTTCCCACCACAGCTTTTTACGCGTGTCATTTTTATCTTTGCAATTTGTTGCATAGGACCGTCGGTAGCACCTACGCTCATGCCGTGGCCCTCCCCCATGCCATCCTCGTGGCGTTGTGCGAACAAGCCGGTTCCGGTTACGAACTGGCCAGCCGGTTCGACCGATCGATCGGCTACTTCTGGGCCGCCACCCACCAGCAGATCTACAAGACGCTGCGCACCATGGGCGCCGACGGTTGGGTCAGTGTCGAAGTCGTCGCGCAGCACGGCCGTCCGGACAAGAAGGTCTATTCGGTGACCGACGCCGGCCGGGCCGAACTCGAACGCTGGATCGCCGAACCGCTCACCGGCCGCGGCAGTTCCGTGACCGACGCCCGTACCCGCGAACTCGCGGTGAAGCTGCGCGGCGCGACGTACGGCTCCGCGAACAGCACCGCCGCCCTGCGCGAGCAGATTCGCGCGCTGCGCGCCGAACGCGCCGCGCTGCTCGACACCTATCGCGGCTACGAAAAACGTCAGTTCCCCGATCCCTCCGCGCTGACCGGCAGCGCGCTGCACCAATATCTGGTGCTGCGCGGCGGTATCCGCGCCGAGCAGGGGTCGGTGGACTGGTTGGACGAAATTCTGCTCGCCCTAGAAGGAACACCATGACCAACCCCTATCCGAACCTGTTGTCGCCGTTGGACCTTGGCTTCACCACGCTGCGCAACCGGGTCATCATGGGCTCCATGCACACCGGTCTCGAGGACCGTGCCCGCGACACCGGAAAACTGGCCGAGTACTTCGCCGAGCGGGCCCGCGGCCGTGTCGGCCTGATCATCACCGGCGGCTACGCCCCCAACCGCACCGGCTGGCTGCTGCCGTTCGCCGCCGAGATGCTGTCGTCGAGCGACGCCCGCCGGCACCGCCGGATCACGGGCGCGGTGCACGCCGAAGGCGGAAAGATCCTGCTGCAGGTACTGCACGCGGGACGCTATGCGTACCATCCGCTTTCGGTCAGCGCGTCGTCGATCAAGGCCCCCATCAACCCATTCCGGCCGCGGGCCCTGCGCGATGTCGAGGGCACCATCAATGACTTCGTGCGGTGCGCGCTGCTGGCCCGCGAAGCGGGGTACGACGGCGTCGAGATCATGGGCAGCGAAGGTTATCTGCTGAACCAGTTCCTGGCGCCGCGCACCAACAAGCGCACCGACGCCTGGGGTGGCACACCCGAGAAGCGCCGCCGCTTCCCGGTCGAGATCGTCCGCCGCACCCGCGAGGCCGTCGGCCACGACTTCATCATCTGCTACCGGCTGTCGATGGCCGACTACGTCGAGGACGGCCAGACGTGGGAGGAAATCCTCACGCTGGCAACGGAAATCGAAGCCGCTGGGGCGACGATCATCAACACCGGCATCGGTTGGCACGAAGCGCGCGTGCCCACGATCGTGACGTCGGTCCCCAACAGCGCGTTCGCGGACATCAGCAACGCGGTGGCGCAACACGTCACCATCCCGGTGGTGGCGTCCAACCGGATCAACATGCCCCAGTCCGCCGAACAGATCCTGGCCGACGGTGCGGTGCAACTGATCTCGATGGCGCGACCGCTGCTGAGCGACCCGGATTGGGTCCGCAAGGCGCAGCACGACGCCGCCGACGAGATCAACACCTGCATCGCCTGCAACCAGGCCTGCCTGGACCACGCGTTCGTGCACAAGACCGTGTCATGCCTACTGAATCCGCGGGCCGGGCACGAAACCACGTTGGTGCTGGGCAAGACTCGGGTGACGAAGCGCGTCGCAGTCGTCGGCGCCGGCCCCGCCGGCCTGGCCGCCGCCGTCACCGCCGCCGAGCGCGGCCACGACGTGACACTGTTCGAGGCCGGCGGCCACATCGGCGGCCAATTCGATTTGGCCCGAAGGATTCCCGGCAAAGAGGAGTTCAACGAGACCCTCCGCTACTACACCACGATGCTGGCCAAGCACCGCGTGGATGTCCGGCTGAACACCCGGGCGTCGGCCGACGAACTGTCCGGCTACGACGACGTCGTGCTCGCCACCGGCGTCGCGCCGCGCATGCCTGCGATCCCGGGCATCGACCATCCGATGGTGCTGTCGTACGCCGAGGCCCTGACGGGCGCTGCGGTCGGCAAGCGAGTGGCGGTGATCGGCGCCGGCGGAATCGGTTTCGACGTCAGCGAGTTCCTCACAGTCGACGAATCGCCCACCTTGAACCTCAAGGAATGGCGCGCCGAGTGGGGCATCGCCGACGGCGGCGACTCCCGCGGCGGGTTGGCCACGCCGATCCCGCTGCCACCGGCCCGCGAGGTGTACCTGCTGCAGCGCACCAAGGGCGCCCAGGGACGCGGGCTCGGCAAGACCACGGGCTGGGTGCACCGGGCATCGGTCAAAGCCAAAGGCGTCCAGCAGCTTTCCGGCGTGAACTACGAGAAGATCGACGACGCCGGCCTGCACATCAGCTTCGGCCCGGACCGATCCGATGCCCGCATCCTCGAGGTCGACAACGTGGTGATCTGCGCCGGCCAGGAGTCGGTGCGTGACCTGGAAGAAGGCCTGCGGCGCAACGGGATCACCCCACACGTCATCGGCGGTGCAGCGGTGGCTGCCGAGCTCGACGCCAAGCGCGCCATCCGCCAGGGCACCGAGTTGGCGGCCAAGCTCTAGTCGGCCGCTGTCCCGGCCACGGCCCTACGTCGAGAGTGGGCGTTGCCGCGCTCCGTGCGGCGTGTCGTCACCAGCAAGCGCCACGCTCGGCGTAGGACGGCCGCCTTGTCGGGCCCGGGCTACAGACTGAAGCCGCCCCAGACGGCCCGGGCCCCGGTGTGCCCGATCCGCACGATCTGGTAGATCGTGGCCACGCCGACGACCACAGCCAGCACCGCCACTACGACGCGGGCCAGCGTCTCCTTGTCCCCCAGTCGCGCACCCCAGCGGTGCAGGAAAGCCACGGCCAGCGACACCACGAGCAGCCCGATCACGAAAAAGACTGCGGTATCGCCGAGTTCGGCGTGCTCACGCAGCACCGGGTTGTCGGGCAGCTGCTTGATCAGCGCCTCGCCGGCCTCGATGGCGAACGGTGTCAGAATGACCGTCACCACGGACAGCGCCAGCGTCAGCCATACGAGCCGCTCCCGGGCGGCCGTCCATACGGCGCACATGATCGTCAGGACCGCCGTCAGCGGCGTCAGGACGATGATCGCGTGCACCAGCAATGGGTGGGCGGGCAGGTCACCAATGGTGTTCACGCATCACAGCGTGACACTCGCCGCCCACGAGCGCGCGCAAAATGCACGCGACACACCGCGAAAGCCCGTACAAACACGGCCGCTCGCGGGAGGTGGTGGTGCGCCCCAGCTCGCGGGAGGTGGTGGTGCGCCCCAGCTCGCGGGAGGTGGGGCTAGGCGGCCAGGGGCGAGTAGTCGGTGCTGCGTTGGCGGGCGGGGCGGCCGATGCCTTCGGCGATGGCGACCAGCTCGGCGACGGTCTTGGCCGAGCCGTTCTCCGAACCGGCCATGCGCGAGATGGTCTCCTCCATCAACGTGCCACCGAGATCGTTGGCACCGCCCTGCAGCATCACCTGCGTGCGCTCGACGCCGAGCTTGACCCACGAGGTCTGGATGCTCGGAATCCGGCCGTGCAGCATGATCCGCGCCAGCGCGTGCACCGCGCGGTTGTCGCGGTGCGTCGGCCCCGGGCGTGCCCCACCGGCCAGATACAGCGGCGAGGACTGGTGCACGAACGGCAACGGCACGAACTCGGTGAAACCGCCTGTGCGGTCCTGGATTCCGCGCAGCACGTTCAGGTGCCCCACCCAGTGCTTGGGGGTGTCCACGTGCCCGTACATCATCGTCGACGACGACCGCAGCCCCACCTCGTGCGCCGTGGTCACCACATTGATCCACTCGGCGGTGGGCAGCTTGCCCTTGGTCAGTACCCAGCGGACCTCGTCATCGAGAATCTCGGCCGCCGTCCCCGGGATCGTGTCCAGGCCAGCTTCCCGCAGCGAGGTCAGCCACTCGCGGACCGACAACCCGCTGCGCGTGACACCGTTGGCGATCTCCATGGGCGAGAAGGCGTGCACGTGCATCGACGGCACCCGATTCTTCACCGCCCGCACCAGATCGGCATACCCCGTCACCGGCAGCTCGGGGTCGATACCGCCCTGCATGCAGACCTCGGTGGCCCCTGCGACATGCGCCTCCCAGGCCCGGTCGGCGACCTCGTCGACCGACAGCGAGTAGGCATCCGCGTCACCCTTGCGCTGCGCGAACGCGCAGAACCGGCAACCGGTGTAGCAGATGTTGGTGAAGTTGATGTTCCGGTTCACCACGAACGTCACGTCATCACCGACGACATCCCGCCGTAGCGAATCGGCCAGCGCGGCAACAGCATCCAGCGCCGGACCGTCAGCGGTGGCCAGGGCCAGGTACTCGTCGTCGGAGCAGCCGCCCGGGTTGCGTTCGGCCGACCGCAGCGCGGCCAGCACGTCGGTGTCGATGCGCTCGGGGGCCCGCGCCGCCAGCTCGGACACCTTCTCCCGGATGGACTCCCAGTCCCCGAACGCACTACCCAGATCGCTGCGGGTCTCGGTCAGCCGGCCCTCGGTGTCGATCGCGGTGTGCAGATCGATACGGCCCAACGACTCTGACGCCTCATCGGGTTCCTGCCACGGCAGACCGACGGGGTTGACCTCGCGTGCCCACCCGGTCTCCGGGTCGGCGAGGGCATCCACATGCCCACGCACGCGCGGGTCGATCCACGCCGCCCCGGCCTGCACGTACGACGGCTGCGCCGTCAACCGCTGCACCAGGTCATAACCCGCCTCGGCCGTCACCGCAGCCAGATCATCGAGCGCCGGCCACGGCCGTTCCGGGTTGACGTGGTCGGGGGTCAGCGGGGACACCCCGCCCCAGTCGTCCACGCCGGCGCCGATCAGCGCCAGGCATTCCTCACGGGACACCAGATTCGGCGGCGCCTGAATCCGCATCTTCGGGCCCAGCACCAGGCGGGTCACCGCGATGGTGGCCAGGAAATCGTCGATCCCGGCATCGGGAGTCGCGGCCATGGCCGTGTGGTCCTTGGCCCGGAAATTCTGCACGATGACTTCCTGCACGTGCCCGAATTCCTTGTGCGACTTGCGGATGGCATGCATGGTCTCGGCCCGCTCAGTGAGCGTCTCACCGATACCGACCAACAGGCCCGTGGTGAACGGGATCGACAACCGGCCCGCGTCATCCAGCGTGCGCAACCGCACCGCCGGGTCCTTGTCGGGGCTGCCGTAATGCGCCAGGCCCTTGGTCTCGAACAGCCGCCGCGACGTCGTCTCCAGCATCATGCCCATCGACGGCGCCACCGGCTTGAGCCGCGACAGCTCCGACCAGCTCATCACACCCGGATTCAGGTGCGGCAGCAGACCGGTCTCCTCCAGCACCCGGATCGCCATCGCGCGCACATAGTCGAGGGTGGAGTCATAGCCCCGCTCGTCGAGCCACTGCTTGGCCTCGTCCCAACGGTCCTCCGGGCGGTCACCCAGGGTGAAAAGCGCCTCCTGGCAACCCAACTCGGCACCGCGGCGAGCCACGTCGAGAATCTCGTCGGGCTCCATGTACATGCCCATGCCCTGCGCGCGCAGCTTGCCCGGCACCGTCACGAACGTGCAGTAATGGCACGTGTCGCGGCACAGATGCGTGACCGGGATGAACACCTTGCGCGAATACGACACCGGCAACCGACCGGTCGCACCCCGGCGTCCCGCGGCCTCCAGCCCAGCGTCGCGCACCCGGGCAGCGCTCGCACAAAGGTCGGCCAGGTCGTCGCCGCGGGCCGTCATCGCGATCGCGGCCTCATCCACATTCAGCGCCACACCATCACGGGCGCGGCGCAGCACGCGACGTAAGGCGGACGACGATGCGGGGGCGGCGAGCGGTGGGACCACGGGAAGAGGCAGGTCTGCGCCGTTCTGGGGGTTCAGAGCCACTTCCGTGTAACCCCGCTGAAGTCGACGTTCATCCACGCGTCTCACATTCTGAAACCACTGCGCCTGGCATAACGGCCACAGTAGCGCCAGCTCGCCGGCGCGGCGCGGGCCCCATACCCGGACACACACAGCAAACGCGCAGACTATTCGCCGAATTTGGTGACGACCGCGTAAGTTCAGAGGGTCGGGACGCGATCATTTCTAGGAGCCACGGTGTCCGTTTCAGTCCGCTCGTATGTCATGGCGGGCGCCGCCGCTGCGACCGTCACAGCTGTCGCATTGACCCCCATCCAGGTGGTTCCCGCCGACGTCGCGGTCCCCGCGCACTCGACCACAGCCCAACCGCACCTGACCGAGGCCATGGTCAAGCTGCTGGCCGCCGCAAGCAACATGACGCCGCCGGCGCCGCCCAAGCTGCCCGCCGCGGGCGTCGTCCCCAAGGTCGGGCCGAACCCGCTGGCGGCCGCACCGACGGTGACCGGGCCCGTCGTCACCCCACAGAACGCGGCCAGTGACTGGCTCACCAACGCGTACACCGGCATTCAGGCATGGGTCGACTGGGGCGTCGACTACGCCACCGACGTTCTGTATTGGCTGAACTGGTTCGTGCCATTCACCGGCACGATCGCTGCCCAGACCGACATCTTCTACTGGACGCTGATCCGGCCCGTCTCGGACGACATCTTCTACCAGGCGGTCGTCCCGATCGTGAACGATCCGCTCAACCTGGGCGTGTGGGTCAACGGCATCGGCAATGCGATCCGCTATTCGGTCAATGACGTCATCAACTTCGGCATCGCGGAGTTCAACTACTTCTTCGGTTGGATCATCCCGCCGATTCCGCCGCTGCCGCCCATCGGGTCGTTGGCCGCCACGCAGACCACCCTCGAATCGATCGCCAAGACGGTGCAGACCACGCTGACCAGCCTGGCCGCCGGCCTGGTCCCCGCCAAGGCCGCCGAGAAGGCCGCCGCCGCGGACGCCGACCCGGCGAGCAAGCTCGCGCCGACCGCCGCGCAGTCCCCGGCAGCCAAGCCGGCGGACAAGACCGCCGAGAAGCCTGCCGAGACGCCGGCGGTGACGCCGACGAAGGCGGACGACAAGGGCAAGTCCGACGACAAGGGCACGCAGCCCGCGGGCACCGAGGCCGGCCAGCAGCCGGCCGACCCGCAGGCCGAGCCCAAGGCGGACCCCAAGGCAGAGCAGCCCAAGACGGACCCGAAGGCGGAGCAGCCCAAGACGGACCCCAAAGCCACCGACCCGAAGACCGAACCCAAGACCGGCACTGCGACCGGCGAGGCCGAGGGTCCCGCCAAGCAGCAGGACGAGGTCAAGGCACCGAAGCCCGTCAAGAAACCCGGCAAGAAGGCCGGGGAAAAATCCGAGGCCACCAACAACAACGCCGGCACGGATCACCCCACCGGCACGACCGGGGCGACGAAGCCCGGCAAGGGCGACAAGACCGGAAGCGGCAAGGCCAAGGGCGACAAGGGCGCCGGCCAGTCGCAGGGCGCCGGCGGCCAGAAGGCCGGTTCGGGAAGTCACACAGCCAATAGCTGAGCCAGGCGCCAGGCGCCCAGGTTCGCCTGCTCTTGTCACACGTCGATCGCCGCGCCCTGACCGCAGAATCACCGACACCGTCGTTGGCTCTGCGTCAGCGGCGTCAGGCACTCGACCTTTCCCGCCACAACCGCAGGACCAGCCAGGCACCGCGATCGACCCTGCGGCCACGGCGGCATCTACTCGATAGTTGTCGCCCTCAGTGCGGAGTCGATGCGGAAATGCCGGAGGCCGGACGCTAGTTCGGCGCTGACGCGCGCCGCTGGGCATTTCGCCATAGCACCACGCCGGGCGGCGTCGCCCCGAGCAGCAAGAAGATCAACGGCGAGGCCTGCATGATGCCGGCACCGCCGAACACGATGTCATCGCCGGGCCCACCGAGCAGCAGGAGCACGACCGTCGTCAACCAGGCCCACATCGGCAGCGCGGCCAGGCGGGGATGGGACGTCCACTGGAGGCCGGCCCAGACCAGCGCCGCATTGACGAGACCACTGAGCAGGCCACTGATCGGGAACGGCACGGGGCCGAGATAGAGCGGCAGGAACAGTGCGCCGGCGATGGCCGACAAGGCGCCATCGAACGCCAGCACACCGAGCATCAATGCGCGCGCCCGACCTGAGTCGGCGCGCACCGGGGCAGACGTCAGGTCGGGATGCTGTCGAGCAGACCGACGAGGGAGCCGACGACCCACTGATAGTTGTCGCCGAGGCCCTGCAGGTGCTGCAAGTTGGGGTCCAGATCCGAGTCCATGGCGGCTACCCTACTCCCCCGCTTCCCGGTCTCACGCGAGGTTTATCCCGCTGAGTAGGTCAGTTTCCACACCACGGGCGTCACGTTCGCCGGCCGTGCCGTCGACCAACACGTAGTGCTCGACGGCACTGATCGGCAGTGCAATGTTGTTGGACAGCGCAAAGACCCGGCCGCTCGGCTCTACCGTCACCTGCGTCTGGTGGGCCCGCATGGCGGCGACCTTGGCCGGCAGGCTGTCCTGCGCGTCGATGACGGCGTCGATGCGGTGGCCGAGATCGAACGGCAGCGCCGTGGCCGGGATCCGCACCCAACTCTCGGGCAGCTCGATCCCATTGATCGACTCCAGGGCCTCGGCCATCGACTCACCGTCCATCACGGTCCAGTAGAACTTCGGGACCTGCCACGGCTCACCGGGATGGCCGTCGCCCGCCGACGCGGCGACCGCAGCCGTCGTCACCCGATGCGCCTGGATGTGGTCGGGGTGCCCGTAGCCGCCGTTGGGGTCGTAGGTGACGACGACGTGCGGGCGGAAGTCCCGCAGCACCGCCACCAGTTCGGCGACGGCCTCGTCCATGTCGGCGTCCGCGAACCGCTGACGGTGCCGCGCCGGGCTGCCTTCCATACCGGAGTCCCGCCAATGCCCGGCCCCGCCCAGATACCGCGGCCGGTCGACGCCCAATGCCCGTAGCGCCGAGGTCAATTCACCGATGCGGTAGCCGCCCAGCTGGTCAGCTCCGTCGACCGCCAGCTGCGCCCACTGCGAACCGATGACCTCGCCCTCTTCGCCCAGGGTGCAGGTGAGTACCCGCACGTCGGCGCCGCGGGCCGCGTAGTGCGCGATGGTCGCTCCGGTAGTCAGTGTCTCGTCATCCGGATGGGCATGGACGAACAGCAGCCGTGGGGTCTCCATATCCCCCAGGCTGGCATACATTCACCGGGTGACGCGACGTGCGCTGGAGTTCGGCAGTGCGGTGCTGCTCACCGGCCTGCTCGCCGGGGTCGCCGGGGCACTGACGGTCTCGCTGTTGCACGCCGTCGAACATCTCGCCTACCACTATTCGTACGGGCTGCTGCTCGACGGCATCGGCGCCAGTTCACCGGTTCGGCGCGCGCTCGCACCGGCGATCGGCGGAGCGCTGGCGGGGCTCGGCTGGTGGATTCTGCGCCGCCGCAGTGGGACTCCGTCACTGTCGGCGACCATCGCCGGGAAGAAGCCGATGCAGCACCTGCCGATGGCCGCCGACGCGGCGCTGCAGGCGCTGGCCGTCGGCAGCGGTGCGTCGCTCGGCCGCGAGACGGCGCCGCGCCAATTGGCCGCGGTGCTCAGCAGTTACGGGACGACGTGGCTCGGGCGGCTCACGTCATCGACGCTCGGGACGCTGACGGCCCGCGACCGCGAGATTCTGCTGTCCTGCGCCGCGGGCGCCGGCCTGGGCGCGGTGTACAGCGTGCCGCTGGGTGGGGCGTTCTTCGCCGCCCGCGTCATGATGGGCACCTGGCATCCCAAGGTCGTCGGCACGGCGCTCATCACGTCGAGCCTGGCGGTCGCGGTGTCGCATCCGGTCACGCATTTCGAGCGCGATCTGATCTGGCCGGATCCGGCACTGTCGTACCAGTTCACGATGCTGGCGTTGGCCATCGCACCCCTCGCGGTGGTGATCGGCCTCGTCTTCAACAAGCTGATGGCGGTCGCGGGACCCAAGCCGCAGCTGACGTCCTGGGTGCTCATCCCGGGTGTCGCGCTGGCCGGGCTGGTGACCGGCATCTGCTCGATCTACCGGCCCGAGCTGCCCGGCAACGGCCGCAGCGTGCTGATCGTCAGCGTCGACGCGCAACTGAGTCTCGCCGCCGCGGCGGTTCTCCTGATACTCAAGCCATTGCTCACCGCGCTGTATCTGCGGGTCGGCGCGGTCGGCGGCCTCATCACGCCGGCGCTCGCCACCGGCGCGGCCGCGGGCACCGTCGCGACGTTCACCCTCAACGGTCTGGCCGGTACGCACCTGCACGTACCCGCGGTGGCATTGACATGTGCGGCGGGCGTCCTCGCCATCACGCAGCGGGCGCCGGCATTCGCGGCATTGTTCGTCTGGGAGCTGGCACATCCGCCGATCTGGCTGCTGCTGGTTTTCGCGGTGGCCGCGTACTCGTCGCACGGGATCCGGCTGCTGCGGGAGCAGTCGGCGGCCCGGGCGGCCGGCCAACCGAAACGGCTGTGGCCCTCCACCTTTCGGTAGAGGGCCACAGTTCGGTCAATTGGTTGGTTGTGTGTGACCACCGCTGGACCTGGAACCGGTCTTCGAGTGAGCGGTCTTGCCGGACTTGCCGGCTTCAACTGCCTTCGGCTTCGACGGCGCCGCAGCGCCCGAATCATCAGCCTTGGCGTTTCCGGCCTTTGACGAACCCGCCTTGCCGACCTTCGCGCCACCGGTCGAGTTCTCAACCCCCTTTGCCGAACCGTCCGTGGCGTGGTCCGTACCGGACTGGCTTGCACCGGACAAAGTTCCAGCGGGCTTCGTCGAGTCGGTACCCGTGGATTCGCCGGTTTCCTTGGTCGAAGCGCCCGACGAGCTGGCCGCACTCGACGAGACGGACGAGCCCGGCGCATCTGTGCCGCTGGGTGACGTGGCCGAAGCCGGTTCTACGCCAGCGGTCTTGGTGGTCGGCACCGGCGCGTCATTCGAGGCGGCGGTCATTGCTGCTTCACCGGTGTTCGACCCCCTCGTCAGCGTCGAAGTCGTCGCGATGCCACGGGCCGGCGAAATCGCCGTGTCCGGTTCGGCCGCCTTGCCGGCATTCGATTCCGCAGTCAGGCCCGCGGCACCGCTGGAGACCGCAGCCGACGGTCGATTTTCATCTGCGGTCTGTGTTGCAGCAGGTGTCGACGCGGCACTGCCGGCTTTGAGCGCGTTGGCGATGGTGTCCCGGAAATTCAGTAACTTTGTCAGCAGCCCATTCGGGCCGATGATGCCACCACCGAATCCGTGCCATCCATTGACGAACGTCCCGACGACGTTGCCCGGCGCGCTGAGGATCGCGCCGAGAGCCGCCAACGGATCGCGCGCTTTGACCGCGTCGGCAACGGCCTGCCCCGATTCTCCGATCGACGCGAGCGTCGTGTTGACCAGGCTCAACGCGCCGAACCCCATCGTCGTTGCGAAACCCGGCAGTAGGGCAACGACGTTCGAGAAGTTCTCCGCCATCCGCACGGGTATCTGCAGAGTCGACAGCATGGGAAGGCCAAGTTGGACCAGCGCCATTGTCAATGCGGTCTGAACAGTGCCGACCGCACCCTGGATGTTCCCGGCCGTGAACTGCTGCACCACCTTCTGCAAACTGGCCACGAAACCGTAAGGCGTACTGGGGTTGAGTAGGTTGATCGCGTTCCTGCCGACGGTTTCCAGTGCCGTGAGATACAGCTTCCCGTACTCGAGCTGGTTTGCAATCAGCTGTTTCAGGATCGGCGCCGGATCGCCGGCGATCAGCTGTCCCAGGAGGCCCAGATTGGATACCGCATCGCTGACGATCCCAGCCCACTGTCCGAGCAGATTCGGGAAAGCCGGAGTGCCCGCCAAGCTTGCCGGCATCCCTGCCATCAAGGGATTTTCCACTGCGCCGCTGGGCATTTCACTCACCGCTGCGGTATGGACGAACTGCTCGACGACGGGTCGTGGCGAAAGGTTCTGCGCGGTGGCCGAGAGTCGAACGTCCAGGTGTTGAACGAATGTCGGTGGCGCCACGGAGGGCGACACGGCGATGACGCCGGCGCCGACAACCGCGACACCGGCCGTCAGATACGGACGTAGAGCGAGGATCAACTCGTTCTCCTTCGGATTCAGGTGAGGGGTGTCAGCCTGAACTGACCGCGCGAAGGTACCGAGTAAGCCGCAGAACAGCATTCGCATTCTGCAGCGCTTTCACTTTATTTGCGCTTGCGTATCGCCTGGCCGCCGCTCAGGGAACCTTGACCCACTTGCCGGCGTCGCCGACGATCCCGACCGGGACGGCGCCGGTGAGGCTGACGTTCTGCACCGTCGGCCCCGCGGCGACGATCGTGGTGTCCTGCAGGATCGGCAGCACCGTCTCCATCGCCCAGAGCTTGGGCTCCAATTCGTTGAGCACGTCGGCGATCTTCTCGGTGCCGGCCAGCGCCGCATCGATCTTCGGCTGAATCGCGTGGTCGCAGATGCCGGTCAAGTTACTGGGCGCCTGCACCAGCTGGTCCCCGCCGAGCGGCTTGGGCAGCGGGAGGGTCGGCGCCGTCGACGTCACCGTCGGCGTCGATGGCTGCGGCACAGCGGTTTTCGACGTCGACGTCGACGTCGGCTGCTGGGGCGGCACCGGGGGCGTCGCGGTGGAGACCGCCGTCGCATCCAATCCCGGGCAGCCGTAGCGCGATGCCAGCACCGTCGCCAGGTCGCCCCCGGCATGACGCCAGCCGACGATCGCGTCTACCCGCTCCAGTCCCTCGGCGTACAGGGCCACCGGATCCATGGCCAGCACGGTGGCCTCGATCCCGACGCTGCGCAGTTGGTCGGCTGCCGTGTTCGCCACCGCGACCGACGTCGGGTCGTTGGCGGCGACGCCGATGGCCAGCCCGAGCGGCTTGCCGTCTTTGACGAGCCGATCGTGGCCGGGCGGCGGTGGCATGCCGGGAGGCGACGGCGGCGCGACGTCGGGCTCGATGTTGTACCCGGCACGCACCAACAGTTCCATCGCGGCGTTGCGGTCGAGGGCCGGCGGCGCCGTCGGCACGTAGCCCGGGTCCGACGGGGTCCGGATCTGCGCCTGGGCCAGCGTCACGGTGTTGTCGCTGCCCGCGCCGACAGCGGCCAGCAGGCCGACGTCGAGCAGGCCCAGCAGTGCCTTACGCACCTGGATGTCGGTCAGTGCGGGCCGCTGCGCGCGCAGCGTCAACTGCATGACCCGCGGGGTGACGATCCGCGCGGTCCGCACGCCCGGGATGGCCGCGAGTTGCGCGAACGTCGCCTGCCCGCCGTGCACCTGGGCCACCTGGGTATCCCGGTTGCGGATCGAATCAGCAAGGGCCGCAGGCGATCCCCCGCGCCGGAACAGCACCTGGTCGGGCACCGACGGCACACTCCAGTAGCGGTCGTTGCGCGCCAGCAGGATTTCGTCGCGCTGCGGGTCGATGCTCTCGACGCGGAACTGGCCGCCCGTCACCGGCATGGCCCGCGCCAGCCCGGCACCGAAACCGCCCGGCACGTCCTTGACGATGTGCGCCGGCAGGATGTTGTTGAACAGTTCGCGCCAGGCCGGGTACGGCCGGGCGAAGGTGACGACGGCCGTCTTGCCGCCGTCGACCGACTGGACACCGGTCACCAGGTCGTAGCCGGCGGGGTCGACGACGCCGGGCTGGCTGACCATCTGGCGCCACTGGTACCAGTAGTCGTCGGCGGCGATGGGCGCGTTGTCGGTCCACTGCGCCTCGGGACGAATCTTGTACGTGACGGTGAACGGGTTCTGATTGGTCACGTCGGCCGACAGCAGCAGCGACGGGTCGAGTTCCCAGCGTGACCCCGAGGGCGACGCCGGATCTGCGATGGGCCGGAACGAGCTCGGCAGGACCAGCGCCGAGATGGCCGCATTGACCGGCGACTGGTCGGACTGCAGATGCGGGTTGAACCCGGGCCCGATCCAGTCGATGGCCATGATGATCTGGCTCATCTTGGGCGGCGGCGGGACGACGGTCTTGGTCGTCTCGGTGCTGCGCGGCGCCGGCGGCGGACTGACGGTGCAGCCCGCAAGCGCCAGGACCGACACCAGTGCGCCAGTCGTCATCAGCTGGCGGCGGGCGGTCGGCACGCCGTTCAGGGTATCCGCCGGGTGAGCCCGAACCACCATCCGAGGCCCCCGCCGCAAATCCCCGTCGCGCCGCTCGCCCCTGATGTGGTCCACAATTTCCGGTATGGGCCTACTGCCGAAGCCGTACACCCCACTGTCCGATGCCGACGTCGCCGACGCACTGAGCCGTGCCGTCGCCGTCATCAACCCATTGCTCAACGTGCTGTCGCAAGCCGATCCGATCGGGCTCCGCAGGCGCACCCACCGGCTCCTGACCCCGCCGCGCGGTTTGGTCGGCCTGGTCCGTCGGCTGCGGGTGGGGCATCGGCGTGCCGAGGCCGGCCGCAGCCCCAGCACCGCGGACCGGGCGCTGAACGCGGGCGCCCACCTGATGAACGCCGCTGACCTGCCGGGTACCGCCGCGGGGGAGCGGCTGAGCCGGGACGAGCGCATCCACTGGTGGGTGCACCGCGTCGGCGCGTTGAACACCGTGCTGGTGGCCACGCCAGGGGCGTTCGGTGTGCTGGCCCGGGTACTGCCGGTGAGCGAATTGGCCGGTTTCATCAACCACGCCATCGTGCTGTGTGCGGTGGCCCGCGAATACGGCGTCACCGATCGGGGCGAGCAGGTGCGGCTGCTCGCCGCGGTGTTGTGCCGACGCCAGCTGCCGGCGGACTTGCTAGACGACCTGGCCGTGCCGCAGGCCCCGGAGCCGGGGACGCTGCCCGACACCCCGCCGGACGGCTGGAAGCCCCTGGAGGCCGTCACGTCGTCGCTGCCGGTCGTCGTCGTCAAGAGCATCTGGCAGCTGGCGGGCATCCTGCGCGCGACGTTCGACGAGATCGCCAAGCGGCCGCAGCCGACCAAGTGGTGGCAGCGCCTGAGCGCGCTGCCGTGGGTCGGCGCGGTGTCCACGTACTTCGGAGAACGCGGTGCGCTGATCAAGGCGGCCGACGAGGGTGTCGCCTGGCTGGACCAAAACCAGAAGGCCGGCTAGCGCTTCGCGAAAACGCGTGCGCCGGCCGACCTTTCGGTTCGGTGAGAGTTAGTTGCGGGCCTTCTCGCGGGCCTTGGCGCGAGCGCGAAGGCTGGCGGTCAGCTCGACCTTGCGCACGCGCACGACCTCGGGGGTGACCTCGACGCACTCGTCCTCGGCGCAGAACTCCATGGCCTGCTCCAGGCCGAGCTCCAGCGGCCGCGCCAGCGTCTCCATGACGTCGGCGGTCGAGCTGCGCATGTTGGTCAGCTTCTTCTCACGGGTGACGTTGATGTCGAGGTCCTCGGCGCGCGGGTTGATGCCCACGACCTGGCCCTCGTAGGTGTCCTGGCCCGGCTCGACGAAGAACTGACCGCGGTCGGCCAGCTGGATCATCGCGAACGGGGTCACCGAGCCGCTGCGGTCGGAGACCAGCGAGCCGGTGTGGCGGGCACGGATCTCGCCGGCCCACGGGCGGTAGCCGTCGAACACGGCGTTGGCGATGCCGGTACCGCGCGTCAGGGTGAGGAAGTCGGTGCGGAAGCCGATCAGGCCACGCGACGGCACGATGAAGTCCATGCGGACCCAGCCGGCGGCGTGGTTCGTCATCTCTTCCATGCGGCCCTTGCGGGCGGCCATCAGCTGGGTGATGGCGCCGACGAACTCTTCGGGACAGTCGATGGTCATGGCTTCGAACGGCTCGTGCAGCTTGCCGTCGATCTGCCGGGTGACCACCTGAGGCTTGCCGACCGTCAGCTCGAAGCCCTCGCGGCGCATCTGCTCGACGAGGATGGCCAGCGCCAGCTCACCACGGCCCTGGACTTCCCAGGCATCCGGCCGGCCGATGTCGACGACGCGGATCGAGACGTTACCGACCAGCTCGGAATCCAAGCGGGACTTGACCATTCGCGCGGTCAGCTTGTGACCGGAAACCTTGCCCGCCAGCGGCGAGCTGTTGGTGCCGACGGTCACCGAGATGGCCGGCTCGTCGACGGTGATGCGCGGCAGGGCGTGCGCGTGCTCGAGGTCGGCGAGGGTGTCACCGATCATGATCTCGGACATACCGGCGACGGCGACGATGTCGCCGGCGACGGCCTCGGTGGTCGGGGTGCGCTCGACACCGACGGTGACGAGCAGCTCGGTGATCTTGCCGGTAGTGATGACGGGCGCGCCGTCTACCTCACGCATCCAGGCCACCTGCTGGCCCTTCTTGATCTTGCCGTTGTAGACGCGCACCAGCGCCAGACGACCGAGGAAGGCCGACGCGTCGAGGTTGGTCACCAGCGCCTGCAGCGGGGCATCCGGGTTGCCCTTGGGCGCCGGGATGTGCTCGAGCAGCACGTCGAACAGCGGGTCCAGGTTCTCGCTGTCGGGCACCTCGCCGTTGGCGGGCTGGACGGTCGAGGCGACACCGGCGCGGCCCGAGGCGTACAGGGTCGGCAGGTCGAGGGCCTTCTCGGCCGCGGCCTGGGCTTCCTCGTCCAGGTCGGAGGCGACGTCGAGCAGCAGGTCGTGGCTCTCCTCGACGACCTCGGCGATGCGGGCGTCGGGCCGGTCGGTCTTGTTCACCACGAGGATGACGGGCAGGTGCGCGGCCAGGGCCTTGCGCAGCACGAAGCGGGTCTGCGGGAGCGGGCCCTCGGAGGCGTCGACCAGCAGCACGACACCGTCGACCATGGACAGGCCGCGCTCGACCTCGCCACCGAAGTCGGCGTGGCCGGGGGTGTCGATCACGTTGATGACCGTCACGGTGCCGTCGGCGTTGTGCCGGTGCACCGCGGTGTTCTTGGCCAGGATCGTGATGCCCTTTTCCTTTTCAAGGTCACCCGAGTCCATGATGCGTTCGGTGGAGTCGTCACCCCGGTCCAGGGCTCCGGACTGCCGCAGCATGGCATCGACGAGGGTCGTCTTGCCGTGGTCGACGTGTGCGACGATGGCGACATTTCTGAATCCGGCGCTGGCCTGCTCACTCACGCCAAAGATTGTCGCAGCGAGGGGGCCGGTTTGCGAAACCGCGGACGGCCTGGCAAAACTGCTAATCGATGAAGGCCAGCAAGCTCGCCGGGGCTAAACCGAAGAAGAAGTGCTGCCGCAGCAAGCCCCGGTGCAAGCGGTGTCCGCTGGTGCTGCACAAGGTGCAGAAGGCGGCACACCACGGGATCCACGGCAAGGATCTCGAGAAGGTTTACAAGCGCGCCCGCAAGGCCTGATATACAGCGATTGACCTGCTTCTTTACTGGTTTCGCGAGTACCGTGGAAGCGTCTCGTCAGTTCCAGAGAACCAGCGCGAGGAGGTCGTCGTCATGACAATCTACGAAGTGTTGACCGGCTTGGTCGGGTTCGTGCTGGCGCTCGGCGCAACGGCCGCGATATTCGCCGGATTGGCCAATTGGGCAGGCGGATTCTTCGTGGTGCGGTGTGCTGCGTGTCACCATTTGGCGTTCTCCACGGTGAACAAACCGAAGACCGACTGCCCGCATTGCAAGTACCCTGCGCTGCTGCACCCGCTGTACACCGCGCAGCACGGCACCGCGATGGCGTCGGCGCGCGTCGTCGGCGACAAGCTGCACTACTGAGTCAGCGCGGCCGTCAGCTCGGCCAGCCACGCGCGGTCGGCGGGCACCCAGGGCAGGTCTTCGAGTTCGGCCGCCCCCACCCAGCGGACGGCGTGGTGGTCATGGGCATGGGGCGCGTCGTCGGTCGACACCCGGTACGCCCGCAACGTGACGGTGTCGGACAACGGCACGTCCTCGCCCACCTTTTCCCCGACGGTCACGATGACGCCCAGTTCCTCGTGGAGTTCCCGGGCCAGCGCCTGCGCGTCGGTCTCCCCCGGCGCGACCTTCCCACCCGGCAGCTCCCAGAGGCCGGCGAGTTCCGGCGGCCGATTGCGCTGAGCGACCAGCAGTCTGGCGTCGGCGATGAGGGCTCCGGCGACGACGATCACGTCGGCCAGGCTACTGGCTCGTCGAACGTGGGGGTTTACGCGAATATTCGGCCGAAGTACCTCGTAAACCCCCACGCTCGGCGTCAGACCGGGCATCCGGCGGCTCGCAGCTTCGCGCGCACTCTCGCGACCAGCTTTTCGGGCTCGCGCAACATCGCCGCACTGACCCGGATGACCACCCACCCCATGGCTTCCAGGATCGCGAGACGTTCGATATCCCAGGCCCGCTGCCGGCTGTCGTTCCAGTGCTGGACACCGTCGTACTCGACTGCCACCCTCCACTGACGCCACCCCATGTCGACGCGGATGAACGCCTCGCCGTAATCGTCGAAGAAGCGAATCTGCGTCTCGGGAAACGGAAGGCCGCCGGCGACCAGCCCCAGCCGCAGCCGCGATTCCTGCGGCGATTCCGCACCACCGTCGACCAATGTCAGAGCAGACTGCGCCCGATGCACACCGCGGGCACCTGGATTCGCCGCGATCAACGGTTCGATGTCGACGAGTTTCAGATCGGTTGCGTTCATCAGCGCATCCACTATCGGCACGGCCCGGTGCTGCGGCAGCAGTCGCGCGAGGTCGAAGGCCGTGCGGGCGGCAGTTGTGACACGCATACCGCGCCGCACACAAATGTCTTGCGGAGCAAGGGCATACGAATGAGTCGTCAGCCCTCGTGGGCTATGGCGATCTGGCCGGACCACCACCGCGGGCGCATCGGGGTCGAGCCACTTCGTACCGTGCACCGCAGCCGCAGACACCCCGGCAATCACCGCATCCGGCCCTGCGAACAGCCAACCGGCGCGCGCCTTCAACTCGGCCGTCATCTCGACGCCCTTGGCCAGGTACACGTTGCGATAAACCATGCGATACCGGGTACGCAACTGATGCTCCGTCAGGCGTCCTGTCCGCAGCGCCTGCGACCCGAGGATGAGTTGGTCCATGACGTCACCCTCGACGGGACGGGCGACAAATCTGACGCCCAGCGACCCGGTTATCCACAGGTCAGGCCGTCGAGCGTGGGGGTTTACGCGGAAAATCGCAAACGATTCCTCGTAATCCCCCACTCTCGCCGCAACAATGGGGTCATGGCCGTCCTCACCGATGAACAAGTAGACGCCGCACTGCCCGAAGGCTGGGAACGCGCCGACGGCGCGCTACGCAGGTCCGTGAAGTTCCCGGCGTTCCTCGACGGTATCGATGCCGTCCGCCGAGTGGCGATCCACGCGGAAGCCAAGGATCATCATCCGGACATCGACATCCGTTGGCGGACAGTTACTTTCACCCTGGTCACACATTCCGAGGGTGGTATCACCGACAAGGACGTGGAGATGGCCACGGACATCAACGGACTGGTCGTCTAGTCCTGGTTCGCAGGGCCATCCACGCCAGCGTCACCACCGTCATCACCGGGTAGATCAACCCCGCCCAGGACAGGTACCACGGACGGCTGATCACCCAGATCGTCGGCTGCGCGAAACTCAGCAGCCACGGCACGCCGACCAGCAGCAGCACCAGCCAGATCCAACGCAAGACGCGCGCGGAAGCGAGCTCCGCGAACGGCCCGTGCCACAACCACATCATCAGCGGGATCAGCCACACCCAGTGGTGGGTCCACGAGATCGGCGAGAACAGCAGGCCGAACAACTGCACGACGAGCAGCGCGCCCAGTCGATCCGGCCGGCCGGGACCGTAGACGGCGCGCCAGGCGAACACCGCCAGCACGGCCGTCAGCACCACCGCGATCAGCACCGCGGGCTCGAAACCGGCGTCGTGGCCGACGATCCGCGAGATCGCGCCGCGCCAGGACTGGTTGAACGACGTCGCGACGGGACCGATCCGGTGGGCGTCGCCGAGCAGGTCCGTGAAGTAGTAGAGCGCCTGACCGCGCAGCACCAGCCACGACACCAGCACGGTGCCGGCGAACGTGACGGCCGCGAACACCGCAGCGCCCCACCGGCGGACGCCGAGGAAGTACAGCCCCGTGACCGCAGGCGTCAGCTTCACCCCGGCAGCCAGACCCACCAGCAGACCGGACCACCACCAGCGGGTGCTGTAGACGGCGTAGAGAACGGCCAGTACGAGGACGACGTTGATCTGCCCGTAGTCGAACGTGCTGCGCAGCGGCTCGGTCCAGATGCCGACGGCCGTCCAGGCCATGGCCAGCCGGCGCGAGGGATCGACCGGACATTTCCCGTCGCTTCGCTCGCCCCGAAACCCGATGAGCCGCAAGCTGATCCACACCACGCCGTAGAGCGCACCGATGATCCCGACCTGCCAGCAGAACGCCAGCAAACCGAACGGCACGAAGTGCAGCGGATAGAAGAGCACTGCCGCGAACGGCGGATAGGTGAACGGCAGCGGGAAGTCCGGGGTCTGGTCGGCGTAGACGTAGTCGTACAGCGGGCGACCACTGCCGAGGGTCGCCGCGCCGCCGAAGTAGACGTGGAGGTCGACGAAGTTGGCCCCGTTGGGGACCAGGTAGGTCCACGCGAAGCGCGCGGCGACGCTGAGCGCCAGCATCAGCGGCGCCCACCGGAGAACTGATCGCGTGGCGGTGTTTATCGCATGACTGTAACGGTCGGTCACCCTTCGCCTTCCGATCAGTAACGGATCCATAAATGCCACACGTGTCACTTGAGTAACACCAGTAACTGAATAGCTTCGGTGATGACGCGCCACGACTGGACCGGGAGGACCCCCAAAATGCGCACACGCACCACTGGAAAATTGTTGGCCACCAGCATGATTGCCGCCGCCGGCGCAGTCCCGGTGGCGATCGCCCTGAGCGCGGTTGCCGCCGCCGACCCGGCCCCCGCGGCCCCGGCCCCCGTCGTGCCCGGCACGCCGCTGGTCAACGAACTCGCCCAGGCTCCGGTCCAGGCGCTGTCGGGTGTCACCCAGGCCCTGACCTCGGGCGCGCCGGCCGCCGCTCCGGCCGCTCCCGCCGCCACCGCATCGGTGACCCTGCCGCAGAACCTGGTTCCCGGCGCCACCGCTCCGGCGGCCGCTGCCCCCGCCGCCGCTGCTGCGCCGGCCCCGGCCCAGGGCCTGATCCCGTCGGCCAACATCAACTTGCCGCAGATTCCGGGCTCGCCCGTCCCGCTGCCGAAGCAGGTCGCCTTCCCCGGTGACCTGACCTCGCTGCTGCCGGCCGGCACCCCGCTGGCGAACCTGCTGCCGCAGCCCGCTGCTGCCGCCGCGCCGGCTGCGACCGCCGCAACCGCTGCGACCTCGCCGCTGACTGCCCCGCTCGCCGCCGCGACCGCACCGCTGGCTGCCGCTGCTCCGGCCGCTGCCGCCCCGCTGGCCGCCGCCACGGCACCGCTCGCCGCTCCGGCTGCGGCGGCGTCGCCGCTGGCCACCGCACCCGCCGCCGTGGCGGCTGCCGCGCCGGCTGCACAGGCCATCCCGGGCGTCGTCCCGGGGATCATGAGCCTGACCAGCCTCGCGCCGGTCATCACCTCCGGCTTGCCGTGATCCGCGCCGTAACCAGATAACCGATACGAAACCGGGGAGAGAGTCATGCAATCGAGGAAGCTGTTCGTCGCACTCGGCGCATCCGTCGCACTCACGATCGGCGCGGCCACCGTCGCCCACGCTGATCCGGCGTCGCCACTGCCGTTGCCGCTGCCCATCGATGGCCTTCAGGCTCCTGGTCTGCCGGCCATGCAGACTCTCGCCCCGGTGATCCAGCAGGCCGCCGCTGACCCGGCGGGCGCCGCGGAGCTGCTCATGGCAGCAGCCCGGGCGTTCGCCGGGAACAAGGCGGCACCGTCGGATTCGAAGAATCTGGCCAACGCCGTGAACCAGTTCGCCGCCGACCCGGCCGCGAACCACGTGCCCGCCCCGGGCGCCGTTCCTGGTGCCGAGGCCCACCTGCCGGCCGGCGTCGACCCGGTGCACGCCGTCGGCCCGGTGGCCGAGGCCGCTCCGGCACCGGCCCCTGAGGCTGCCCCGGCTCCGGCCCCCGAGGCCGCACCCGCACCCGCCGCAGCTCCGGCTCCGGCAGCTGCCCCTGCCCCGGCACCTGCGCCGGCGCCGGCTCCTGAGGCCGCCCCGGCCGCTGCCCCGGTCGCTCAGGCCGCGGCGACGGTCCCGGCTCCCGATGCCGCGCCGGCCGCTGCGCCGGCCCCAGCGCCGGCCGGCGCGTTCGGCCCGGGCACGCCGATCACGCAGGACTTCATGTACCCGTCGATCAGCAACGGCTGCGGTGCCGACGGCGGCAACGTGCTGGCGACGGCCATCAGCGTGGCGGGCCCCGCGAAGATTCCGACCCCGGGCCCCGGCCCCGGCCAGACCGCCTACGTGTTCACCGCGGTCGGCACGCCCGGCCCGGCCGCCGAGCAGAAGCTGCCGCTGAACGTCACCTGGGTCAACCTGACGACCGGCAAGTCGGGCAGCGCGACCCTCAAGCCGCAGGCCGACATCAACCCGCAGGGCCCGACGACGCTGACCGCCATCGTCGACACCGGCTCGGGCAGCATCATGTCGACCATCTTCGGTCAGGTGACCACGACCGAGAAGCAGTGCCAGTTCATGCCCACCATCGGTTCGTCGGTGGTGCCGTAATCACAACATCGCTCGGGCCTGCTGTCGGCACGCGTCAGCTATCCGCTGTTCGCGGCCGTACAGCAGGCCGAAGGTGAAGCCGTTCTCACCGGCCGTCGTGCCACTCGCCAGCGCCAGGCGGCGCAAGATGTCAGATGCGACCACGGTGTCCTGGTGATCGCCCAGGATCGACTGAAATCGCTTGTAATGCTTGACCGTTCGCTTCGAGCCCTCGACATCGCGGCATAGCTCCGCCGCGTACCGGGCGCGCTTGGCGGCCTTGCGGGCGCGGTGCAACAGCGCGGCGTCGACGTCATCGCCACCGAGCGCTGCGACGAGCCGTCGGTCAGCTTTCCGTTGGGCTTTACGTGCCCGCTTGATCAGTGCGGCGGTGCTCGTCTCAAGATCGACCGGTGGCGCGGTGCGCCATGACCGCAGCACCGTCATCATCGCCCGGTAACGCGGCGAGTCCATGGCCTCGGTGATGCGCGCCCGCGCGGGCAGCTCGACGGCCTGCAGGTCATTGCGGATGCGGGCCCGGACCGGACCCAGGATCAATTCTTCCGGCAACTCTTCGAGCGCTTCGGTGAATCTGAACTGCTGCACCTGACAATCACGAACCTCGCCGAGCAGCCCCGCGAACCATCGCAGGTCCTCATCGAGCTCTTCGACAGCGGCCTGATCCAGCAGCTTGCCGAACACCCGCAGCGTGCTCCGCAGCCGCCGGATCGCCACCCGCGTGTCGTGGATGGGGTCCTGTCCCCGCCGTAATTCGATGTCGCCCAATACGATCTGGTCGATCTGGGCGTTGACGTACCCGAGCAACGCACGCGCCGCGGGCGACACGCGCTCGACGGACCGAATCTGCGGCAGGACGTGGGCGAGCTTCGACGGAAAGCGCGACGGCCGGGCGCCCGCGGCTTTCAGACGGCGGACGAGGCGCTTGGGCATCGACGGGGTGTGCGGCCCAAGTTCGACTTCGACCTCACGCCAGGCCAGCAGCCGCTCGTTCGCCGACGCCCGTACCGAATCGTCGGCGATCTCGGCATAGAGTTCGCCGGACCCGGGCTCGGCGAGCCGGTACCGATCCCGGACGGTGTGGATCGTGGCGACGCTCGCCAGTTGCTTGCCGAGGCTGATGCCGCCGAGGAGCTCAGCGGCCGCATCGGGCAACTTCTCCGTCAGCGCCCAGTGCAGTTCGACGCGCCCATCGGCCGCCGGCACCTTCAGCTGCCACCCCGTGTCAGCGTCGCCGGAGCGACGGCGCAGCTGGACGCGGTGCGCCAGCAGGTCGCGGTCGCTGGTGTCGTAGTAGTCGCTGGTGAGGTCGACGGTGTCGTGCTCGATGTCGGCGTCGGCGACGATGCCGCGCAGATCGGGCAA
Organism: Mycobacterium sp. SM3041; assembly: GCF_039668335.1. Lineage (NCBI taxonomy): Bacteria > Bacillati > Actinomycetota > Actinomycetes > Mycobacteriales > Mycobacteriaceae > Mycobacterium > Mycobacterium sp. SM3041. The sequence goes on from NZ_JAYXBQ010000035.1 coordinate 40,566, forward strand.
TCGAAACCGGTCATCGACGTCCCACTTGCCTTCGCGTTCCAGAACCTGGTGCATACCCAGGGGCATAGCCGCGGGCTCGGGCGATCAAACCAGCCGTGGTGTCGAGACGATGCCGAGGTCAACCAGCCGACGGCTTCGTCTCGACGTGGCGGTCAGAGCTGGATCTGGCCGCCGTCGACGGCCAATTCGGCACCGGTCATGAAGCTGCTCTGGTCCGAGGCCAGGAACAGCACCGCGGCCGCGATCTCCTCGGGGCGTCCCAACCGCTTCAGCGGCACCTGCGCCGCCATGCCGTCGAGGAGATCCTGCTTCTGCTCGGCCGGTGCCAAGCCGGTCAGTCCAGGGGTTTCGATCGGTCCCGGGACGACAGTGTTGACCCGGATCTTGCGGTCGGCGAGCTCCGCTGCCCACGTGCGACCGAGCGATCGGATGGCAGCTTTGGACGCGGCGTAGAGCCCGAACGCCGGAACGCCTTCGGACGCGGCGGTGGAGCCGGCGAGGATGATCGACGCGCCGTCGTTCAGCAGCGGCAGCGTCTTCTGCACGGTGAACACCGTGCCGGCCACATTGCGGTCGAAGTTGTCGCGGTAGTGCTGGGGTGTCACATCGGCGAGGGTGGCGAAGTCGCCGCCGCCGGCATTGGCGAAGACGACGTCGAGGCCCGCGCCGTGGTCGGCGATCGCGGCGGCGAGGACGTCGAGTTCCTCGGGCTTGCTGATGTCGCTCTGGACACCGTGCGCGCCGATGGCTGCGGCCGCCTCATCGAGCCGCGTGCGATCACGTCCGGTGATGAACACGTACGCGCCCTCGTCCGCGAGGCGCTTTGCGGTCGCCAGGCCGATGCCCGACGTTCCCCCGGTGACCAGTGCTGTCTTGCCGTCGAGCTGTCCCATGATCGTTGTCCTCACTGTTGTGTGCTGTTCGGCAGTCACAACATAGGTGATGTGTCACCTATTCCGCGGCATTCAGCACAGTCCACAGCCGAACGATGCGCTCGTCGACGATCTCGGCAACATCGAAACCCGACGCCACCGTGGCGTCGTCCGGAGTACGTACCTCCCACGCCAGGAAGCCCAGGCCACGGGTCCGGCGCACCGGGCCGGCCTTCACGAAATGCAAGCCGGCCAGCTTTTCCTGCAGCTCAGCCGCCTTGACATTCAACTGGTCGCGGCCGACGGTCACGCCGTCGTCATCGATCCACGTGACATCGTCCGAGTAGGTCTCCGCGATCGCGGCGGCACGGAGCCGTGGGTCGCTTTCATCGAACACGGCGAGCAGATTGGCTTCCATCAAGCGGGTGATGACTTCACTCATGACGCTCCCTATAGGTGATTTATCACCTAATTCTAGCCCGGCGCGGGCGGTAGCGAGCTGTGGTGGTCGAGGTTGACGTGAATGTGCTCCAGTGCCGCGGTGAACGGTCCGAGCAGGTTCTCCGGCAGCGGGTCGAAGAACAGACTGCGTACCAGGTCGACGTGTCCGGGTGCGGCCTCGGCGATCGCCCGCCGGCCGTCGGCGGTCAGCACGACATTGGTGGTGCGGCCGTCCTCGGCGCTCGGTCGGCGCTCGGTCAAGCCGCGTTCTTCCATGCGACGCAATTGGTGCGAGAGCCGGCTGCGTTCCCAGCCGATCTGCGCGGCCAGGTCACTGACGCGCAGGCCGCCGCCGTTGTCGCCGCTGAGCGCGACCAGCACGTCGTAGTCGGCGAGCGAGAGCCCCGAGTCGGCTTGCAGCTGCCGGTTCATCTCGTAGTTCATCCGAAGCTGTACCCGCATGTAGGCGACCCAGGCCCGCTGCTGCTTCGGCGTCAGCCAGCCCCGCTCGGGAGTCGGCTCCCCTGCCTTTCTCGGCGTCACGGTCGCCAGTATGACGGTCGGACACGACCCGACTACGCAACGGCGAGCGTGGCCACCCCCCAACGGCAGCCACGCTCGCCTTGTTGATGGCTCAGTAGGCCATGAAGAGAATCATCTCGCGGTCGTACTCGCGACCGGGGTGTTGCTCGGCGAGGTGGGCCTGGGCCTTCTCGACCAGATCGTCCTCGTCACTGCCGGAAATCGCCTCGCCGCAGGGGCAATTCAAGTGTGTCTTAGCCATACACATCACCTTCCCATACGCATGATGGTCGGTATGGAGATTTACGACGTCATGCGCACGACCGGCGCTGTCCGCAAGTTCAGCGGCGAGCCCCTGCCCGACGATGTGCTCGAGCGCATCCTCGACAACGCGCGCTTCGCCCCCAGTGGCGGCAACCGGCAGGGCGCGCGGGTGATCGCGGTCCGTGACGTCGAAACCCGCAAGAAGCTGGGCGAACTGTCCAAGCCGGGGGCCCGGCAGTACATCGCTCAGATCGCCGCCGGTGAAGGACCGTGGAATCCGTTGCAGCCCTGCGGGGTTGATCCGGCGGTCGTGGAGGCGACCCCGGTGCCTGATGGGATGGTCACCGGGACCCTGCTGGGCGCCGAGGTCGTGCTCGTGGTGTGCCTGGACCTCGGCGTGGCAGCGGCGTTCGATCAGCACCTGGATCGCATCGGTGTGATCAGCGGCGCGTCGATCTACCCGTTCGTCTGGAACATCCTGCTGGCCGCCCGCAACGAAGGCTACGGCGGCGTGCTGACGACCATGGTGGTCGCGCAGGAGCCCAAGGTGCGCGAGCTGCTCGGCATCCCGGACAACTACGCCGTCGCGTGCATGCTGCCCCTGGGCAAGCCCGTCAAGCAGGTGACGAAGCTGACCCGGCGTCCGGTTTCGGAGTTCACCACCCGCGAGCGGTTCGACGGTCCGCCGCTCTGACCGCGTCGAGCGTGGGGCTTGACGAGGGGAATCGCGACAATCTCCTCGTCATCCCCCACGCTCGAATCAACACTCAGGCCTTGGCGGCCTTCGCCGCTGCTTTCATCTGCTTCTTGTAGGCGCGAACCTGGTCCAGTGAGCCCTTGTCGACGACGTCGGCGACGGACATGTGCGTGCCCTGCTTGCCGTAGTCGCCCGCCGCGGCGCGCCAGCCCTCGGGTGTGACGCCGTACTGCTTGCCGAGCAGCGCCAGGAAGATCTTGGCCTTCTGCTCGCCGAAGCCGGGCAGCGCCTTGAGCCGGCGCAGCACCTCTTTACCGTCGGGGTTGCCGGTGGTCCACAGGGCCGCGGCGTTGCCGTCGTACTCGTCGACGATCACCTGCGACAGGACCTGCACGCGCTTGGCCATGGAACCCGGAAAGCGGTGCACCGCAGGGGTTTGCGCGAACAGCTCGGCGAACTTGTCGGGGTTGTACTCGGCGATCTCGCGCGCGTCGAGCGAGCCCATCCGGTCCTCGAGCTTCTTCGGCCCGGCGAACGCCACTTCCATCGGAATCTGCTGATCCAAGAGCATCCCGACCAGCAGTGCGAACGGGTTGGACTCGAGCAGTGCGTCGGCGGACGGCTCCTGAACCAGCTGCAGCTTCGACATCACGTCAGTTTAGGACGCCCCCGCGCGGACTTCGATTACGACGGTTCTAGTTTCTGCCTGCGCGCAATATGCGAACGTGTAAGCCGATATCCGGTGGACATGCCTGTAGGGGGACGGACATGAGACGTACAGTCGCGGCACTTTTCGCGGCCATCGCGACCGCAGTGGCGCTGGCCGGCGCGGCCAGCGCCATACCGGACCAGGGCACACCGGAATTCGACCAATACCTGCAGGGCCTGGAGCGCAACGGCTACAACCTGAACCCCGATACCGCCTGGCGCGTGGCGCACCAGGCGTGCATCGGCGGCATCCCCGGCTACATCAATCTGGAACTGGCCGCACAGGGCGTCATCGGGCCCGGTGCGCAGCAGCGCGTGATGGACGTGGCCCGCAAGTACGCCTGCCCGGTTCAGTAGGCGTACTCAGACGTTGGCCAGCAGGCCCTTGAGTTCGGCGCGGCCGTCCTCGTCGAGCGGCAACAGCGGCGGGCGCGGGTCACCGGCATTGCGCCCCAGCAGATCCAGCCCGGCTTTGACGGTCGTCGGCAGACCACCGGCGACGATGAAGCGCAGCAGCGGCGCGAGGTCGTCGTAGATTTCCTGCGCCCGGTCCCGGTCGCCACGTCGCACCGCGTCGTACAGCTCGACGCACGGCTGCGGGCGCAGATTCGGTGCGGCCGTGCACCATCCGGACGCGCCGGCCAGTAGCGCGTCGAGCACCAGTGGGTTGCTTCCGTTGTAGAACGGCAGCGCCCCTTCGGAGAGCTCCTTGATGCGCAGCATCCGCGTGAGGTCACCGGTGGATTCCTTGACCATGCGCACGTTCTCGATGTCGTTGAACATCCGCACCAGCAGTTCCGGAGCCATGTCGATACCACTGGTGGCGGGGTTGTTGTAGACCATGATCGGCAGGTCGACGGCGGCCGAAATACTGGCGTAGTGCTGGAAAATCTCGCGCTCGTTCAGCTTCCAGTACGAGATCGGCAGCACCATGACGGCATCGGCGCCGGCCTGCTGCGCGTACTGCGCGCGCCGAATGGTGTTGGCAGTGGTCAGATCTGAGGCGCCGACGATGACAGGGACGCGGCCGGCGACGGCGGCGACCGTGGTGTCGACGACGGCGTCGAACTCGTCCTCGGTGAGGTACGCCGATTCGCCGGTGCTGCCCAGCGGAGCGACGGCGTGTGCGCCGGTGCCGACGAGTTGCTCGACGACGGCGGCCAGCGTCTCGGTGTCGACATTGTCGCCGTCAGCGGTGAACGGGGTGATCGGGTAGGCGATGATGCCGTGAATCCTGGGCGTCTCGTTCATGGGTCAGGTCCTTTCCGGGGTTGGTCAGTGGTCGAGGGCGTCGGGGTGGCGCACCAGGGCGCGCCGCGCGTAGTAGGCGAAGTTGGCGACACTGCGTTTGGGCGTCAGCGTCCAGTCGTGGGCCTCGCGGGCCAGTCGGTCGGGCAGCGGAGCAATGGTGCCGGCAGCCATGGCGGCCAGTTGGAGCTTGGCGCCGCGCTCGATGAGCATGGCCAGCGAGCAGGCTTCCTCGACGCTGGCCCCGGCGACGACCTGGCCGTGGTGGGCCAGCAGGATCGCCTTCTTGTCCCCCAGCGCGCCGGAGATGATCTCGCCTTCTTCGTTTCCGACGGGCACGCCCGGCCAGTCCTTCAGGAAGGCGCAGTCGTCGTACAGCGGTGCGATGTCCATCTGCGACACGGCCAGCGGGACTTCGAGCATCGACAGCGCCGCGACGTGGAACGGGTGCGTGTGCACGATGCAGTTCACATCCGGCCGGGCGCGGTAGATCCAGGAGTGAAAGCGGTTGGCGGGGTTGGCCATTCCGCCGCCGTCGAGGACATTGAGGTCTTCGTCGACGAGCAGCAGGTTGCCGGCGGTGATCTCGTCGAAGCCGAGCCCGAGCCGCTGCGTGTAGTACGTGCCGGGCTCCTCGGCGCGGGCGGTGATCTGCCCGGCCAGGCCCGAATCGTGCCCCGCGTCGAACAGTGCCCGGCAGGTCAGGGCCAGCTTCTCGCGGACGGTCAGGTCGGTCTCCGCGATATGACGGTTCAGCCCGTCTTCGGCGCGCTGCATCAGTTCGCTCTTGGAGTCGTGCATGGTGTCGGTCATCGGAACCTCCCTCAGCCTCGGTGCGTGGCCGCACCTGGATGACACATTGCCGACTTTAGGACACAAAGTGTCATGCAGTCAATGCGGTATCCTCGGTGCCGTGAGTGGCTTGTTGCGAGCGGTGCGCCAGCAACGCGGGATGACGCTGGAGGAACTGGCAGCCGGTACCGGGCTGACCAAGAGCTACCTGTCCAAGGTCGAGCGCGGCCAGAGCGTGCCGTCCATCGCCGCCGCACTGAAAATCTCGCGGACCCTCGATGTCGATGTGGCGCAACTGTTTTCCGACGACCCGGAAGTCAGCACCTTCGCCGTCGAGCGCGCCGCCGACCGCGGCACCGCCCGCAATCACGCGATCGCCGCGGGCATGCTCGGCAAGGCCATGTCGCCGTTCGTCGTGCGCCCGGGCCGCCAGTTCGCCGCCCATGCCCACCCGACGCATCCCGGCCAGGAGTTCGTGTTCGTCCACTCCGGAACCATCGAACTCAACTACGACGGCCGCCTCGTGGAACTGTCCGCGGGCGACTGTGCCTATTTCGACGCCGCTACGCAGCACAAGCTCCGTCAGGTCGGCGACGATACCGCCGAGGTGATCGTCGTGACATCGCCCGCGCCGCCGCGCACGGTCCGATGAGCGCCGCGGAATGCCAGCGGGTCCCGCGCGTGTTGCCCTACCCGTGCTCCAGACTCGAACCGTGACCTCGCGCCTCGGCTTCCCGCTGCTCGCCTACGCCTTCGCCGCCATCATGTTGGGCACCACGCTGCCGACGCCGATCTACGCGCTGTACGCCCACGAACTGCACTTCGCGGTCCTGACGACGACGGTCATCTTCTCGGCCTACGCCATCGGCGTGCTCGCGGCGCTGCTGTTGTTCGGCCGCTGGTCCGACGCCGTCGGCCGGCGGCCGGTGCTGATCGCGGGTGCGGTCGCCGCCATCGCGAGCGCCGTCGTCTTCCTCTATGCCGACAGCGTGCCGTTGCTGCTGGTGGGACGCCTGCTGTCGGGGTTGTCGGCGGGCATCTTCACCGGTACCGCGACGGCCGCCGTCGTCGAGTCCGTGCCGGAGGAGCGGCGCGAGCAGGCCGCGGCCGGCGCCACCATCGCCAACATCGGCGGACTGGGCGCCGGACCCGTCGTGGCCGGCCTGCTGGTGCAGTACGCACCGCACCCGTTGCAGCTGCCGTTCGTCGTCCACATCGTGCTGGCCGTTCTGGCCATCGCCGCGGTGTGGCTGGTCCCCGAGACCTCGAGCCGGGCCGGCCGGATCGGTTTCCAGCGACTGTCGGTCCCCGCCGAGGTCCGCGCCACGTTCGTCCTCGCTGCCACCGCCGCCTTCGCCGGATTCGCCGTGATGGGCCTGTTCACGGCGGTGGCGCCGTCGTTCGTCAGCAGCGTCATCGGCATCGACAACCACGCCGTCGGCGGTGCCGTCGCGGCATCGATCTTCGCCGCCTCCGCCGCCGCGCAATTGGCCGGCCGCCGCCTGCATCCGCCGCGGGCCGTCGCGCTGGGCTGCGCGATCCTCGTGGCAGGGATGGCGATTCTGGCTGTGGCCCTGCAATTTTCATCGCTGGCGGGTCTGCTGGTCGCCGCTGTCGTGGCCGGCATCGGGCAGGGCATCAGCTTCAGCCGCGGCTTGGCAGCCGTCGTGGAAGGCACCGCGACCGAGCGTCGCGCCGAAGTCAGCTCGACGTACTTCGTGGTGGCCTATGTGGCCATCTCGTTGCCGGTCGTCAGCCTCGGTTTCGCCGCGCAGCGGTGGGGTCTGCAGGCGGCCGGGGTCAGCTTCGCCGTCATCATCGCGGTCCTGGCGGCTGTCTGTCTGGCTGCCGTTCTCTGGCAGGAACGCCGCAGGTCAGCCTGATTTGAGTAGCAATACCTAGGGGTCGCGCCCTTACGTTCGAAGGCATGACCACCCGCGTCTTCCCTTCTGCTGCCGAGATCGCGCAGCGCACCCCCGCCGACCGTGACCGCGCCATCGACGTCATCCGCATCGTGTCGCTGGTCGGCGTCGTCGCCGGGCACACGATCATGGCGACCAGCATCATCGACGACGCGGTCTTCCGCTGGGGCAACCTGCTGACCACGTCCGTGGTGTTCCAGGCGCTGACCTGGGTGTTCCAAATCATGCCGCTGTTCTTCTTCGCCGGCGTCGCGGCCTCGGTCGGCTCGTACGGGAGCGGGACGAGCTGGGGTGGATGGCTGCTCAAGCGCTGCACCCGGCTGTACCGACCGGTGTTCTACTACCTGGCCTTCTGGGCCGCGGCGTTGCTGATCCTCAAGCCACTGCTGCCGATCCACGTCTACGAACCCGTCGCCGGCATCAGCACGCAGCTGTTGTGGTTCCTGGGCGCCTATGTGCTGGTGCTGGCCGCGGTGCCGCTGCTGGCGCGCATCACGACGTCCGGCGGGCTCATCGCTTCCGTGGCGGGCACCTACGCCCTCGTCGCGCTCGTCGACACCATCCGCATCAACGACCACTCCTGGGCTGCGTTGGGCTATCTGAACTTCGTGGTGTGGCTCATCCCCGGCATGCTCGGGGTGGCGTATCGCCGCGGGCTGCTGACCACCACGGCCGCCCTGCGCGTCGGCATCGGGATGCTCGCGGTCAACGTGGCGCTGGTCTGGATCGGCCCGTATGAGCTGAGCCTCGTCGGCATCGAGACGCAGCACATCAAGAACATGACGCCGCCGTCGCTACTGCTCGCCGGTCACGCAATCATGATGTGTGCGTTCGCGATTGCGGCCGCCCCCGCCATCAGCCGCTGGGCTGCCCGGCCGCAGGTGTGGCGGCTCGCGGTGATCGGCAACACCGGCGCCATGACGCTGTACCTGTGGCACATGCCCGCCCTGCTCGGCATGCACCTGGCCTTCGACTTCGCGGGCCTGCCCCGCTACCCCGGCCAGCCGCATTTCCTGGTCCTGAGCGTCTACCAGATGACGATCATGACGGCGCTGGTCGCCGGGCTGTTCCTGCTCCTGCGCCCGCTGGAGAACAACCCGTTGCCGCTGTGGGACGGCGGCCGGGTCGCGGCACCGGGTTGGCGCAGCGCGATCGTCGGCACCCTGTTGGTCGTCGCCGGCGCCGCCACCCTGGCGTCAGTCGGCTGGGGCCTGAAAGACACCGGCCTGCAGTGTGTTTCGGTGATGCTCGTGACCCTCATCGGGGCCCGCGCGTTGGCGCGGGATTAACCGCTCTTGCGGCGGAATTCGCGGCGGCCACCGCCGACCGCGCCGTGCGACTTGGATTGCTTGGCCCCGCCGTCCTGGTGGGCAGTGCCGCCGGCAGAGCCGGCCTTCTTACGCTCGAGCGCCTCGCGGAACTTGCGCTTGGTCTCGTCGGACGATGCTGAACCTTCGGCGGAGTTCTCGGCCATGCACGCAGACTAGCGCGTTCAGCGCACGCCCGGAGGCAGCCCGTACAAGTGAGTGATGGGCATGGTGAGCAGGACCCGGCGGTCGGCCACCATCGCCCGGCGATAGTCGTCCCAGTCCGGGTGCTCGCCGGAGATGTTGCGGTACAAGGCAATCAGACCTTCTACCGTGTCGTCATCGGGTGCCGCGGCAGGCGGACTCAGCACCGCGTTCCCCTCGGCCACCGCGTACGCCCACCCGTCGTCGGAGCGGACGTAGATCGAGGCCCGGGCGTCGCGCCGCAGATTGCGCGTCTTGGCCCGGGGCTCGGTGACCGACACCCCGATGGTGACGGCCCGTGGATCGAAGTAATAGGACACGTTGGACAACTGCGGGCGACCGTCGCGCTTGATGGTGGCCAGCACGCCCAGCGAATTGTCACTGATCAGCGCGAGCAGCTTGTCTTCGAAGACCTGACGGGTCATGGCTCCCAGCGTACGGGGCAACTGCCTACCATTGGGTGTCATGACGGAGTTGGGATGACGCGCTACGCGGTGTTTCTGCGCGGCGTCAACGTGGGCGGCGTGAACCTGAAGATGGCCGAGGTCGCCGCCGCCTTCCGCGAGGCCGGCTTCGATGACGTCAAGACGCTGCTCGCCAGTGGCAACGTGGTGCTGTCCAGCTCGGCCAAGGCTGCGACGGTACGTACGAAAGCCGAAGCGGCGCTGCGGGAATCGTTCGGGTACGACGCCTGGGTGCTGGTGTACCCCATCACGGAGCTCCGGACCATCTCGGCGGACTACCCATTCGAGCGTGAGGTCGAAGGGCGCCATTCGTACATCACGTTCGTCAGCGATCCGGACGTGCTCGACGAACTCGCGGCGCTCGAACCGGTGGGCGACGAATCGATCAGCCGCGGTCACGGCGTCCTGTACTGGCAGGTGGCTCGCGGCGACACCCTGAGCAGCGCGATCAGCAAGACCATGGGCAAGAAGCGCTACAAGTCGTCGACCACCACGCGAAACCTGCGGACGGTCGAGAAGGTCCTGGCTGCGGGCGAATAGCTCAACCCGGCCAAACGTGCTGACAGACAGCGAAAGTGAACCGGGTCCGGCACTATGACCGGATGATTCCGCTCTCCTGGACGCCGGTCGGACCGGACGCCGCCGTCGTCGGCCCCGATGAACGGCTCAGCTGGCCCCGCACCATCGGTATCGGTGCCCAGCACGTGGTGGCGATGTTCGGCGCCACGTTCCTGGTGCCGGTGCTGACCGGTTTCCCGCCGGCCACGACGCTGTTGTTCTCCGGCGTCGGCACGATCGCGTTCCTGCTCATCACCGGAAATCGGCTGCCGAGCTATCTCGGGTCGAGCTTCTCGGTAATCGCACCGGTCACCGCCGCGGTCGCCGCGCACGGAACCGGCAGCGCGCTGGGCGGCCTGATCGCCGTGGGCCTGCTGCTGATCCTGGTCGGCGGGGTGGTGCATCTGGTCGGCACGCACTGGCTCGATGTGACGCTGCCGCCGGTCGTGACCGGTGCGATCGTCGCCCTGATCGGTTTCAACCTGGCACCGGCGGCGAAGAACAACTTTGAGAAGGGGCCGCTGGTCGGGCTGGTGACGCTGGTGCTGTTGGTCGCGACCCTGGCGTTCTTCCGTGGCATCATCGGCCGGCTGGCGATCTTCCTGGCCGTGGTGGTCGGCTACCTGCTGGCACTGGCTCTCGGCGAGGTGAACACCGCGGCCATCGCCGCCGCCCCGTGGATCGGGCTGCCCGAATTCCACGGGCCGTCGTTCAGCCTGGCGGTCCTGCCGATGTTCTTGCCGGCGGTGATCGCGCTGATCGCCGAGAACATCGGGCACGTGAAATCAGTGGGCCAGATGACCGGGAAGGATCTGGATCCACTGATGGGCCGGGCGTTGGCGGCCGACGGCGTGGCCACCGTGCTGGCCGGTGCGGGCGGCGGTTCGGCCACCACCACGTACGCCGAGAACATCGGCGTGATGGCGGCGACCCGCATCTATTCGACGGCCGCGTATTGGGTCGCTGCTGCCGTGGCCGTCGCACTGTCGTTGTGTCCCAAGGTCGGTGCGGCCATCTCGGCCATTCCGCCGGGCGTGCTGGGCGGGGCGACGATCGTGCTCTACGGTCTGGTCGGCATCCTCGGGGTGCGGATCTGGCTGACCAACCACGTGGATTTCTCGCAGCCGATCAACCAGATGACCGCCGCCATCCCGCTGATCATCGGCATCGCCGACTTCACCTGGCAGGCCGGACCGTTGACGTTCACCGGCATCGCGCTCGGTTCCGTTGCGGCGCTGGTGATCTACCACGGCATGCGCGGGCTGACCGCCCTGCGCGGCACGACCAGTCAGCCGGCCCAGACGTCCTCGACGTAGCGGTCGGTGCTGACCAGTCCGGCGAGCCAGGCGCGGGCTGCCTCGTCGTCGGTGCCGGTCTTGCTGCGGTAGATGTCCTGGAACGCGGCGCGCACGGCGGGCGCCATCCGGGCACCGTCGCCGCACACGTAGACGTGGGTGTCGTTGTCCGGGTTTCCGAGCATGTCCCAGACTTCGTCGGCGTCCGCGGCGATCCGGTCCTGCACGTACTTGACCTCATCACCGGCCCGCGAGAACGCCGGACGCATCCGCACGACGCCGAGACGTTCGGCGTCCTCGGCCTCGTGGCGGAACAGGTAGTCCACGTCGGGGTGCCGCACGCCGAAGAAACACAGCGCGGCGGTGAACGGCTCCCCTGCTTCCAATGCGCCCAGCCGGTCTCCGATGAAGCCCCGGAACGGGGCCACACCCGTCCCGGCGCTGACCAGGATGACGTTGCGGGTCGGATCGGCGCCCGCCCGGAAGGCCTGCCGAGCCGGGTCGACCCGCATCCGAATCTGCTGTCCCGGCACAGCATCCGCGAGGTAGCTGGATGAGACGCCGCGGAAGACACCGGAGCCGGACCGGGCCGGCCCTTCCAGCACCCCCACGACCAGTTCGACTTCCCGGACGCGGCGGCGCGACGAGGTGGCGATCGAATAGTGCCGCGGGGACATCGGTTCGAAGAGCTCCAACAACTCTTGGCGGCTCAGCTTGGTGGCCGGGAACTCCGCCAGGCAGTCGGTGATGCTCAGTGCGCGGGCCTCGGGGTCGTCGGCCAGGGCGGTCAGCGCGGCCCGTTCCGGCGGACACGGGTTGGCGGCCGCGAGCCGTAGCAGCTGACTGCGGGTCGCCGGCTTGCGCAGTTCCAGGAAGTGCGTAAGCAGTTCGCGCACAGTGACTTCCCGGTCGATCGGGATGGCCCGCCGGGTACTGCGCCGTGGATTGATCGAGATGCGACGGTCGAGGCGCAGGTCCAGCAGTTCACCGACCTCGTCGACCAGGGCGGGGCTGTTGTCCGGCAATACGGTCAGGTGGTCGCCGGTCTGATAGTCGACGCCGTCGGGCAGCGCGATCCGGATGAGCCGCTTGTCCTGCCCGAACTCGGAGCCCGTGTCCACCAACGGAATGTTGTCCAACACCGTCGCCGGTTGCACTTGATGGCGGGCATCGATCGCGGCGGTAACCGGCCCGTCGATGGCGCGCAGATCGTAGAGCGGCTCATCGGCCACGGGCTCATCGGCGGCGACGGCGCCGAAGACACCGCCGAGCGCATTCCACAGTGCCACCGAGAAATCCTCGACCACACCAGCGAAGTCGCCCGAGGTGTCGGCTTCGGCCATCGGAAGCAGTTGTGTGGCACCGAGTTCCACGAGCCGGGCGTCGATGCGCCGCGGTATCGCCAGGTATGTCTCGGCCCAGTTCCGGTCTCCGACACCGAGTACCGCGTACGGCACTGCCGGTACTTGATCCGCCGACCCGTCCAGCCAGTCCACGAACGTCCGGGCATCGTCGGTCGGCATCCCGTTGTACGACGCGGCGACGATCACCACCGCCCCCTGGTCCGGCAGTGCCGCGGTTGCGGAATCCAGTGCGGCGACGGTCGTTTCGTAGCCGAGGTCGACGGCCTCGTCACCGAGTTGCTGCGCCAACGACCGGCAGTTTCCGAGGTTCGAACCATGCAGCACAAGCAGTTTCGTGCCCGGCGGCACGGTCGCGCGGGATTGTGTCACCGGCGCGGCAGCGACGGCCGCCGGAGCTTGGCGGCGCTCCTCCGGGGTGCGGCGGATGAGTTCGACGTAGAACCCCTCCGGCTTGCGCAACACATCACTGTGGGTACGCAGCGTGTAGTGCCCGACGTCGACGAACCGGTAGCGGTGCACCAGAGTGGCGATCGCCATGGTCGCTTCGTGCAGCGCGAACTGGCGGCCGATGCACGACCGCGCACCGGTGCCGAACGGCTTGAACAGGTTGACCGGCCGCTGCCCCGCCCGGTCTGGCGCGAACCGGTCCGGATCGAAGATCTCGACGTTGTCGCCCCACTCCGGTTGCCGATGCAGTGACGACGTTAGCACCGTCACGGCTTCACCCTGGCGCACCGGGTACTTGCCACCGATGACGGTGTCCGACAAGGCCATTCGATCGAATTCCCGCACCGGCGGGGACAGGCGCAGCGCCTCGTCGATGATCTGGCGGATGTAGGTGAGCTTGCCGATCTCGTCGAACGCCGGCACGTGGTCGTCGTCGGGGCCGAACACCGCGTCCGCCTCGGCCTGCGCGCGGTGCAGCACCGCCGGGTTCTTGACGATGCTGTACAAGGCCGTCGGCATCAGTATCGACGTCGTGTCCTGGCCGGCAACCAGGAACGTGGCGATCTGGTTGCGGATGCTGTCGTCGTCCAGCAGCGGCACCCCGTCGGGACCGGGCTGCAGCATCAGGGCCAGGAGATCGTCGAGGTCCACGTCCCCCGCACGGTGCCGGCCGATGAGGTCGGTGATGAAGCTGAACAGCTTGCCGCGCTCGGTCTCGAACACCGCCTGGTCGGCGTTGGGGCCGAGCAGGACCTGGTTCAGCGTGGCCGCGAAACTCGCTGGGATGTCGGCGAGCCCGTCGTGCTGGTAGGAGTCGAAACGGGCCCCGAAGCCGGCCAGGCCGACGGTGTCCATGGCCAGTTTCGCCAGGTCCCCAGCCACGTCCACTGCGCGGGTGCCGACGGCCGCGTCCCACTGCGCGAGGAGCTGCCGGTTGATGTCGAGCATCGCGGGGTGATAGCTGCGCAGGCCGCTGAAGCTGAAGCCGGGGATCAGGACGTCGTGGGCTTCCTGCCAGCCCTCCTCACCGGGGTAGGCGGTGAAGAGTCCGTTGCCGACCACGGGACGGAACCGGGCCAACCGGCCCGTCAGCGCTTTGGTGAACCGGGTCTCGTCGCAGAGCTCGTCGACCAGGGCCAGCGAGCACGCGTAGAGCCGCTTGCCGGGCCCGAGGTCGGCGTAGAACAGCGGGCCGTACTGCTCGGTGAGCAGATCCAGCGGCAGCGAATAGGGCCGCCCGGGCACCGGCCCGGGCGGCAACTCGACACCGACAGCTGAAGGGACACCGGGAATCTCGGGCGGCACAGCTGGCGAGAAGCTCTCCATTCACGCCAGCGTAAACGGCCGCCCTGAGCGCCGATCAAGAAACCGGCACGACCTCCCGGGCTTCCGTGGGCGCGACGGCCGAGAACCGCAGGTTCGGGTCCGTCACTGCGCCGTGCCGCAGCACCTCGCGGTCGAAGTTGTAGTTCATCGACATCACCCAGGGACCTGCCACGCCCTGCCGAGGCAGGGTGTCCGCCACCCGCTGCACGTATCCCGCCGCGAAGTCCAGCAGGGGCTTGGTCGCCATGCCCGCATCGTCGAACTCCGGCCGGACGCTGTCGAATCCGCTTTCGTCCATGTGGCGCAGCAGTCGGCAGAAGTGCTCGCACAGCAGGCCGACCTTGAGTGTCCACGACGAGTTGGTGTAGCCGAAGGCGAAGGCGAAGTTCGGCACGCCCGACAGCATGATGCCCTTGTAGGCGACGGTTTCCGAGAGGTTCACCGCCTGCCCGTCGACGGTCAGCGTCATCCCGCCGAACAGCTGGACGTTCAAACCCGTTGCGGTGACGATGATGTCGGCGTCCAGGTGCTGTCCGGACTCCAGCTCGATGCCGGTCTCGGTGAATGTCGCGATCCGGTCGGTGACCACGGTGGCCTTGCCGCTGCCGATCGCCTTGAACAGGTCGGCGTCGGGCACCGTGCACAGGCGCTGATCCCACGGCTTGTAGTCGGGGCTGAAGTGGGTGTCGACGGGGTAGCCCTCGGGCAGCTCGCGGGCGTTGGTCCAGCGGATCACCCGCCGGGCGGCGGCGGGGTACTTCTGGCACAGGGTGTACACCGCGCGCTGCCGGATGACGTTCTTGCGCCGGGCCAGTGCGTAGCCCCGGTCGGCGCCGAGCACGCGGCCGGCCACGTTGGCGAACGCGTCCTTGGACGGCACGGGAAGGATGTAGGTCGGCGAGCGCTGCAGCATGGTGACGTGCGCGGCCTTGGCCGCCATCGAAGGCACCAGTGTCACCGCGGTCGCGCCGCTGCCGATGATGACGACCTTTTTGCCGGTGTAGTCGAGGTCCTCGGGCCAGTGCTGCGGGTGCACGACCTGACCGGCGAACCGGTCACGGCCCGGGAACTGCGGTGTGAAGCCCTGGTCGTAGCGGTAGTAGCCGCCGGCACAGAACAGCCAGTTCGCGGAGATCTGCACCAGTTCGTTGGTGTCGGTCCGCTCGACGTCGACCAGCCACCGCGCGGCGTCGCTGTCCCACGCAGCCCCGAGCACCTTGTGGTGGAACCGGATGTTGCGGTCGATGTTGTTCTCGCGCAACGTCTCTCGCAGGTAGGCGAGAATCTTGTCGGCGGAGGCGATGGCGTCTTCGTCGCGCCACGGCTTGAACTCGTATCCGAAGGTGTGCAGGTCGGAGTCGGATCGAATGCCGGGGTACCGGAACAAATCCCAGGTGCCGCCGGTCGCGCCGCGGGATTCCAGGATCGTGTACGACCGTCCGGGGTGCTCCTGTTGCAGGTAGTAGGCGGCACCGATGCCGGAGATTCCGGCGCCGACGATCAGGACGTCGACCTGGGTTGTGTTGGCGGTGTGTTCCATTGCGAACTCCCTGTTGGCGGTGATGGGGTTGGCAATAATGGTGGCGCGCGACGAGCCCCCGGCTGAAGGTCAAAACGTCTCAACTTTGGCTGCTTGCGGTGCAAAATGCACCACACGCGATACGCTCACCCCATGGACGGCGCGCAGCCATCACCGCAGGTACGCGACCTGATCCGGCAGTGCGCGCAGGTCGTCGTCAACGCCCCCGCGGAATGGCTCGACGAACTCGACCGCGCTGTACTGGGCGCCAACCCGGCCATCGCCTCCGATCCCGAACTGGCCAACGCCGTCAGCCGGAGCAACCGTTCGAACCTGTTGTTCTGGGGTGCGGCCAACGTGCGCGATCCCGGCGCACCGGTACCAGCCAACGCCGGCACCGAACCCATGAGCGTCGCCCGGGAAATGGTCCGGCGCGGCGTCGACTCGTACACCTTGGACGCCTACCGGGTCGGTGAAGGCGTGGCGTGGCGGCGCTTGATGGACATCGCCTTCGAACTGACCTCCGACCCGGCGGACCTGCACGCGCTGCTCGACGTCTGCTCACAGTCGATCAGCGACTTCATCGAGGCCACCCTGGCAGCCATCGCCGCCCAGATCGAACTCGAGCGCGACGAACTCACGCGCGGCAGCCACGCCGAGCGGCGCGCCACCGTCGCACTGCTCCTGGAGGGCGCCCCGATCCCCCGTCCGCGCGCCGAAAGCCGCCTCGGATACGGCCTCGGCGGCACCCATACCGCGGCCGTCATCTGGACCGACAACCCGGATGGCGACCTGTCGCAATTGGACCGTGCCGCTGAAACTTTCGGGCGTGCCGCTGGTGGCCGCCCGCTCACGGTGCTGGCCAGTAGCGCCACCCGGTGGGTGTGGGCACCCGGCGCCGTCGACATCGACGCGGTGGCCTCAGCCGCCGGAGCCGAAGTGCGCGTCGCGATCGGTTCCACCGGCACCGGGGTAGACGGGTTCCGGCGCAGCCACTTCGACGCCATCACCACCCAGCAGATGATGGCGCGCCTGCATTCACCGCAGCAGATCGCCGAATACACCGATATCGAACTCGTGGCGCTGCTCACCGCGGACGCCGACCGTGCGGCGGTATTCGTCAAACGGGTTCTCGGCGAACTGGAAGCCGCGAGCCCGGAATTGCGGTCCGCGGTGCGCGCGTTCGTCCATGAGCAGTGCAACGTGTCCCGTGCCGCGGCCAAGCTCTTCACGCATCGCAACACCTTGCTGCGCCGGCTCGCCCGCGCCGACGAACTGCTGCCGCGCCCGCTGGCCGACAACAGCGTCGAAATCGGCGTCGCGCTCGACGTGTTGCACTGGCGCGGTTGAGGTTTCACCGCCGGAAATATCCACTCGGTTTTGTCGCCCGGCGCTGTTAGCGTTGACCCGTGACTTTTCTGCATGACGACCAGCTCGCCGAGGTGTCTTCGACGCCGACGGCGGCTTTGTCGTGCGCAGGCACCGCCCGCTCCATAGCCCGGCGCGAATCGACTGAGCAGAGCCGCCTCTTCTGGCAGCCCATGCGCTTCCCGTCACTCCGCCGTACTTCCGCCGCGTATGCCGGCGTGCGCCCCGGCTGGAAGCTCGGGCCAGAAGACAACTCTCACAAATTCCACAGCATTGCAGTTTTCCCTGGCAGGAACGTCGCCTGACGTTCCTGTAGTTCAGTGCACCCAATTGCGTTGCACAGCAACAAATTTCGTGTACATATTCGCTCGACAACCCCCGCGTCGATGCGCATCATTGATCACACGCCGGATCGATCCGGACATGCAGTGCGGTACGAATCAGACTGCGCGGTAAGACCTTTGAGAACTCCATAGTGTTGGCATCTGCGCTCGTGGCGAAAACTACGGCAGACGCGCCCGGCTCAAACCCGGGTGCCGGTAGCCCCGGCGTGCAGGTTCAAATCCTGCCGAGCGCACGCATGCCCCGCTGGCCCAACTGGAAGAGGCACTGGATTTAGGTTCCAGGTGTTGGGGGTTCGACTCCCTCGCGGGGCACAGGCGCCGTTAGCTGAGCTGGGATAGCACCAGACTCTTAATCTGGAGACGGGGGATCGAAACCCTCACGGCGCACAGCACATTCATCACTGCCGGTGAGGTGTAACTGATCAGAAGGGAGGCACGCGGTATGACGCATTTCCGACAACACAAGGCCGGTCACCGGGCCGTGGCGGTGTACAACGCCGACTACCGCGTGCTGACCCACGTGAGCTGGCAGGAGGCGGTCCGGCTGCTGCTGCGGGGTTCGGTCTACGTGATCGAACACCACAGTCCGGCCGTGCACATACACAGCCCGTCGACTGTCATCGAGCTGCCCGCATCCGTCGCGCTGCATCAGTACGTCCACGTGCCGTACCGGCCGCACAACCGGGTCACCCGTGACGGGGTCCTGGCTCGCGACGGCTACACCTGCGGCTATTGCGGTGGCCATGGCGACACGCTGGATCACATCGAGCCGGTGTCGCGAGGCGGGCAAGACACCTGGCTGAACCTCATTACGGCGTGCGCGCCGTGCAACGGCCGCAAGAGTGACCGCACACCGGAGGAAGCCGGTATGCGGCTGCTCTGGGAGCCCTATGAACCCCGCGATCGGGATCGCTACCGGGTCCCCGAATTGGTTTGAAACCCGTCGGGCGGGGCGGGAGGTCCGTCACCTCTCGCCTCGCCACGACGAAACATGTTGCCCCGTAGCTCAACTGGCAGAGCAGCTCCCTGTTACGGAGTAGGTTGCAGGTTCGACTCCTGCCGGGGTAGCCAAGCGTGCGCGGCGACGCGGGAGTGTCGCACCTGGCTGTAAACCAGCGGCATTCAGGCACAGGGGGTTCGAATCCCTCCGCACGCACCGATGACCCGTGGTGTAACCGGTAGCACTGCTGATTTTGGTTCAGCCGGTTCAGGTTCGAATCCTGGCGGGTCAACTGCAGGAAGACAGCGCGCCGTGGTGGCGCATCCCGTTTCGAAAACGGGCGCGGGGTGAAGCCCTGGGGTTCGACTCCTCTGTCTTCCGCTGTGTGCGATGCCGAAGCGGTCGAGGCCCCAGGTTGTGAGCATGGGCGAAGCGGGTTCGAGTCCCGTCGCACACCCCAACTTCGACAACGCCGCGGATTGCAGTCACCCACTGACTGCAATCCGCGGCACTAACTCAATGTCCGGTAGCTCATCTGGTGAGAGCGTCGCCCTGATACGGCGGAGGCAGGTGGTTCAAGCCGGTTCAAGCCCATCCCGGACAACCACGGAGGCGTGGCAGAACGGTAATGCAGCGGCTTGCTGAGCCGTGGCCGCTGTCCAGCGGTTGTGGGTTCGACTCCCGCCGCCTCCGCCAAATGCCCCTGTAGCTCAACGGAAGAGCACCTGCTTTCGACGCAGATGGCTGGGAGTTCGAATCTCTCCAGGGGCGCGGATGCGCAGGTAGCGCGCACCCACGGGAAGCCCCGCAGCGGCTAGGAACTGGCGCGCGAATGTGCACACAGCTCGCCGGATCCGCGAAACGGGCGCTCTGCTCGCACACTCGCGAAGCACCCCGCCCTACTCGAACGCCGCGTCCAGGTACCGCAGCGCGTCGGCTTTCAGCACGCCCAATGCCCGGGCGGTGTCGGCGAAGGCATTGGCCGCGTCCACCATCGCTGCGGCAGCCGGGTCGGCAGCAGCCACGAAAGTCCCAGACCTCCCCCGGGTTTCGAGAACGCCGGCGGTCTCGAGCTCACGGTAGGCCCGGGCGACGGTATTGGCCGCCATTCCCAGCGTGCCGGCCAGGTCACGGACGGTGGGCAGCCGGGTCCCGGCAGGCAGCCGGCCATCGCGAATGGCGTCGATGATCTGCAGCCGCAGCTGGTCGAACAACGGCCCCGCGTGCGGGTCGAGGCGGACCCACTCACCGAAATCGGTCACCAGCCGAGTATGACCGATGACGAGGTGGCCCAGATCACCCAAGACCCGATAACGTGGTCCAATGCGGGTGACGGTGTTCAGCGGTGCGGGGATGTCCGCCGACAGTGGCGTGCCGACCTTCCGGGACGCCGAGACCGGACTGTGGGCCAACACCGACCCCTACGAGATCTCGAGTTCGGACGCCTGGCGCCGCCACCCCGAGCGGGTGTTCGCCTGGTATCTGTGGCGCCACCACATGATGGGCAACGTGGCCCCGAACGACGGGCACCGGGCCGTGGCCGCGTGGCAGGACTACACCGAGGTCGACATCGTCACCCAGAACATCGACAACCTGCATGAGCGCGCCGGCAGCACTCGGGTGCACCACCTGCACGGCAGCCTGTTCCAGTTCCATTGCGACAGTTGCAAAGCCAACTTCGAAGGCACGCTGCCGCCGATGCCTGAGCCCGAAATCGCCATAGAACCGCCGGAGTGCTACTGCGGCGGCCTCGTGCGGCCCAATGTCGTGTGGTTCGGCGAGAACCTGCCCTCCGACGCCTGGAACAACTCGGTCGCAGCGGTCAGCGGGGCCGACCTGGTGATCACCGTCGGCACGTCGTCGGTGGTATACCCGGCGGCGTCCCTACCGGAAGCCGCTGTGCAGCAGGGCATCCCGGTGATCGAGGTGAATCCGAAGCCGACACCGTTCTCCGATCTGGCCACAGTGTCCCTGCGCGAGACGGCGGCCAACGCGCTGCCGACCCTGTTACAGCGCCTGCCGGAACTGCTGTCGACGATCAAGCAGGCCTGACGGCCCGACCCAACGCCACTTCCGCCAGCGGCACCCAGCCCGGCAGCATCAGCACACGACGGGCATCCGAAACCTCGAAACCTGCGCCGACGATGCTCCGCTCGGTCTCCCGATGCGCGTGGCAGTTGCCCGAAATCTTCGGCCAGAACGTCGAATCCAGGAATCGCTGCACCCGGCCACGCACCCCACCACTGGCGACGTGCTCGAAGTAGCGCAGCTCGCCACCCGGCTTGAGCCGTGAATACATCTGCCGCAGCACACTTTCCGGTTCGTCGACCGAACACAGCACCAGGGAGCACACCACGGCGTCGAAAAGGTCGTCGCCGTCGAAGTTCTCGACGGTCTCGGTGCGGACGGTCACCGGCACCGGCGCGGTCAGCGCCGCCTTCCGGGCCAGGGGCGCCAGCCGGACCTCCGGCTCGACGGCCACCACCTCGGTCACGGTGTCCGGGTAGAACGCGAAGTTGGTGCCGGTTCCGGCACCAATTTCCAGTACGCGGCCGCCGAGCCCCGCCAGATTCTCCTGCCGCAGCCTGGTTATGAACTTGCGCTCGCGTGACGACATCGCGATCCACATGCGGGCGAAGAACGGATTGTCCACCGAGGTATCGGTCATCGTCAGGAACCTTTCAGTCGCTCGACCAGCTGTTGCGGCGTCCTATCCGTTCCGCCCAGTCCTCTCACCATGCCACCGAGGCACGCGGCGCTGAGCACCCGGTCGGCGAACTCCTCGGGATCGCCGAACGGCAGATACGGTCGCGAGATGAACAACGCCGCAAGACCGTGCGCCACTGTCCACAACCCGAGCGCCGCCACCGTGACGTCGCCGAGCGGATAGCCGCCCTCGTCCATCAGGGCCTGCACCGAATCCCGCATGTGCACGAATGCCGCGGTGTTCAATGCCTGGTCCACGTCGCTGTCGGGATGTCCCTCGGACATCATGGCGATCCGGTAGAGCTCGGGGTTCTGGCGGGCAAAGCGGACGTATGCCAGCCCTTGTGCCCGCAATCGGTCGATCGTCGTCGGCTGTTCGGCGGCCACGTGCTGCATCACGTCGTCCAGTTGCTCGAAGTACCGGCCACACACCGCGTCCAACAAGGCGTCCTTGTCAGCGAAATGCAGGTAGATCGATGGCGGGGTGACGCCCACCCGCTGTGCGACGGACCGGATGGACACCGCCTTCTCCTGGTTCGATTCCAGGAGAATTTCGGTTGCCGCGTCCAGGATTTCGTCGCGCAGCTGGTCTCCGGACCCGCGCGGGGCACGACGCCGTTTGGCCGCTGTCATCGCGCGCCGCACTCCGACAGCTGGGGCGCCGATTCACTGATACCGATGCGCTTGTGCAGCCGCGCCAGCGGCGCCGGCGCCCACCAGTTCCACCGTCCCATCAGGTGCATGAACGCCGGCACCAGCACCGTTCGTACCAGGGTGGCATCCACGAGGACGGCGATGGTCAGGCCGAGCCCGAACATCCGCATGAACGACACTTCCGCGGCGATCAGCGCGCCGAACGAAATCGACATCACGAGCGCCGCCGCGGTGATGACCCGTCCGGTGTGGGCCAGGCCGAGCGCGACGCTCTCGTCATTGTCCTGTTCGACGAGCCAGAACTCCCGGATGCGGGCGACCAGGAACACCTCGTAGTCCATCGACAGCCCGAACGCGATGCAGAACAGCAGCACCGGCATGTTGGATGCCAGCGTCCCCGTCGCCGTGGTACCGAGCGCGCCGAGGTGACCGTCCTGGAAGATCCAGACCAGCGCACCGAATGCCGCGGTGAGTGAAAGGACATTGAGGACAACGGCTTTCACCGGAAGGACCACGCTGCCGGTGAGCAGGAAAAGCAGCCCGAGTGTGATGACAGCGATGACGGCCAGCACCCACGGCAGCCGGTCGGTGACGGCCTGCACGCTGTCGTGACTGATCTGAGCGACGCCCGCCAACTGCACCAGCCGCCCGTCCGGTCCGCGAACGGCGTGCACCGCATCGAGCTGCGCCTGAGACGCGTCCGAGAACAGCGGCGCGCTGCTGCCGACCGTCAGGAAGGCGCTGCCGTCGACGATCGCCGCGCCGGGACCGGCCGGCCCCACTTTCCGGCCGCCGACGAAAGTGCCAGTGGGCGAGGAGACTTCGGTGACCGCGGCGACGCGCGAGACATCGGCGGCGTACGTATCGAAAGCGGCCGGGCTCAGCCCAGCGGCGTCGGGAATGACGGCCGTGATGTCGGTGGCGGAGTTGTTGGCGAAGTCGTTGCGCAGCTGGTCCCCCAACTGGTGTGCCGACGCCGTGGTCGGTAGTACCCGCTCGTCGGGGAATCCCCACTTCGCGCCGAGGAAGGGCGCGCCCAGGACCAACAGCAGTGCGACGACGGCGAGGCTCGCCGAGACCGAGCGGCGCATCACGGCCTTGGCGGCGCGGTACCAGAACAATTCCTGCACGGGTTTGGGCGTGGTGTCGCGCCGGAACAGGTGCGGCAGGCTGAGGGAATCGAGCCGGTCGCCGAGGAGCCAGATGGCGGCCGGCGTGACGATCACCGCGGCCGCGGCGGCGAATGCGACCGTCGCGATGCCGGCGTACGCGATGGAGGTGAGGAAGTACATCGGGAACATCAGCATCGCGGCCATCGACAGGCCGACCGTCGTCGCCGAGAACAACACGGTGCGGCCCGCGGTGACCATGGTGCGGATCAGCGCCTGGTCCCGCGGCTGGCCCTCGGCCACCTCGTCGCGGTAGCGACTGATGATCAGCAATGTGTAGTCGATGGCGAGGGCGAGCCCGAGCGCGGTGGCGACGTTCAGCGCGAAGACGGACACGTCGGTGAAGAACGTGATGGTCCGCAGCACCGCCAGGGTGCCGGTCATCGCCAATCCGCCCACCAGGATCGGCAACGCTGCAGCGACCAGTCCCCCGAACACCCACACCAGCACCAGGAAGCTGAGCGGTATCGCGATGGACTCCATCAGCAGCAGATCATGTTCTGTCTGGGTGTTGATCTGGGAGTAGATGATCGCCCCGCCACCGGCCTTGACGGTGACGCCGGGCCGGTCGTGGACGACCTGGTCGGCGAGTTCCTGGGCGTACTTCTGCGCGTTGTTCTCGCCGCCGTTCATGCCGGCCACGATCAGCCCGGACTTGCCGTCCTTGCTGATCAATTCCCCGGCCGCGGCCGGCGGCACCGTCCAGGCCGAAGACACGTAGGCGACGTGCGGCGAAGCCTTCAGATGGTCGACGATCTCGCGGGCGGCCGCGGAAGCCGCCGGGCCGTGGACCCCGTCAGGCGCCGTGACGGTAACCAGCATCGGCATGTCGCCCTGGTGGAACTTGGTGGCCAGCAGCCGGCTGGCTTGTGCCGACTCGGACTTCGGATCTTGGAAGCCGCCCGCGGGCAGGGTCTTGACGACCGGGACACCGAAGATCGCCGCGGCGATCAGGACCAGCCCCGCGACGGCCAGAATTCTCTTCGGCGCGGCGATGGCCAGCAGCGCGATGCGGTTCAGCATGCAGTCCCCTTCTGCTAACACCGCTAAGTTATCGTCGATAACTCAGACCTGTCAATGCTCACTCACCCCTGGTCACGAGATTTATTGACGTCTGGTTCACACCGCCCACCAGGCGTTACCGCGGTGACCGTCATCATGTTTGCTACTGGCCAGTGAACTAAGCCGCGACCAGGACCGCTGTCCGCACATCAAGATCACCTGCGACCTTGCGGAATGTGAGCTACCCACGGGTCACTTGGGGGTCGGAGTAGGCCAACCTACCCAGCGGTAAGAATTGCCAACGTTTTCCGAATCGTGACTCAATGATTTCTTAATAGCGACCCATAGCCTCATAGACATGTGGATCGACGACACCAACGCAGATGTCATCAAAGTAGATTTCGATGCCCTGTACCACGGGGACGTCCTGATCGAGGGTGACACGTCCGAGCAGTTCCCCGACCTCGCCGAGGCTGTCTGATTCCGCGGGTTCACCCGCGAGTCTGACGCCGCGCCGAGGCGCGACGCCCGTGCACTGAAATCGCGTGCACGCAGGGACTCGCTGGGGTGATCACCAGCGTCAAAGCCACCGACCAATACGGTCGGTGGCTTTTTGTGTGTCCGGGCTCGGGTCCCGGCTCACCCGACAGCCATCTACAGCCCCAGGTCGCGACCGATGACCTCGCGCATGATCTCGTTCGAGCCCGCCCAGATCTTGGTGACGCGGGCGTCCTTCCAAGCCCGCGCGACCCGGTACTCGTTCATGAAGCCGTAGCCGCCGTGGATCTGGACGCAGTTGTCCAGGATTTCGTTCTGCACCACCGAACTCCAGTACTTGGCTTTCGCCGCGTCGACGGCGGTCAACTGGCCGCTCAGGTGCGCCATCACACAGTTGTCGACATAGGCCTGCGCCACATCGAGTTTGGTGACCATGTCAGCGAGCAGGAACTTGTTCCACTGCAGGGAGCCGATGGCCTGACCGAACGCCTTGCGCTCCTTGGCGTATTCGACGGTGTCTTCCAGAATCCGCCGGACGTGGGCGAGGTTGGCCACCGCGACGCTGATCCGCTCCTGGGGCAGCAACGTCATCATGTGGATGAAGCCCCGGTCGACCTCACCGATGATCGCCGACTCGTCGACCCGGACGTCTTCGAAGAACAGCTCCGCGGTGTCCGCTTCGGGCTGGCCCACCTTGTCCAGCTTGCGCCCGCGCGTGAACCCCGGCATGCCCGTTTCGACGGCGAACAGCGTGATGCCCTTGGAGCCCTTTTCGGGTGCGGTTCTCGAGGCGACGATCACCATGTCGGCCTGGGTCCCGTTGGTGATGAACGTCTTCGAGCCGTTGATGATGTAACTGGACCCGTCCTTGACCGCGGTGGTCTTCAACGCGGCCAGGTCCGATCCACCGGAGGGCTCGGTCATCCCGATAGCGGTGATCATCTCGCCGGTGCAGAACTTCGGCAGCCACCGCCGCTTCTGTTCCTCGGTGGTCAGCGTGACCAGATATGGTGCGGCGCAGTCGTAATGGATGGTGAACGCCGACGCCGCGGCGGCACTGGACCGCGAAAGCTCTTCGCACAGAACGGTGTTGAACCGGTAATCGCCCGCGGCGCTACCGCCGTACTCTTCGGGCACCTCCAGCCCCAGATACCCGTTGCGGCCGGCCTCCAGCCACACCTCACGGTCGATGTAGCGCTGCTCGATGAACTTGTCTTCATTTGGCTCGATGTGTCGAGAGACGAATTCGCGCACCGAGGCACGGAAGTCGTCGTGATCTACCTCGAACAAGCTGCGCTGCATATCAAAGTCCTTAACGCGGGTCGCCGTTGGCCAAAAGCTACCCCGCCTGCCGCCACCGAACGCAGTGAGGGCCGTGACCCGGTGGGAGTCACGGCCCTCAGCGCATGAATTGCGGCTAGACGCCGGCGAGTTCGGCTTCGCCCGCGCCGACCATCCGGGCCAGCCGCCCGGTGATGATCTCCTCGGCTTCCCCGACGATGCGGCTGATCAGCTCGTCGCACGTCGGGATGTCGTGGATCAGGCCCATGACGGTGCCCGCGGTCCAGATGCCGGCGTCCAGGTCGCCGTTCTCGAACACCTTGCGGCCCCGCACACCGGCCACCAGATCCTTGACGTCCTCGAACTGGCCGCCGCCCTTGAGGATTTCCACCACCTCACGCGAGACGGCGTTGGACGCCACGCGCGCGGTGTTGCGCAGGCTGCGGAAGATCAGCTCGGTGCCACGCTCGTCAGTCGCCACGATGGCTTCCTTGACGTTCTGGTGGATGCACGACTCGACGGTGCACATGAAGCGCGTGCCCATGTTGATGCCGTCGGCGCCGAGTGCCAGTGCGGCCACCAGGCCGCGGGCGTCACCGAAACCACCCGAGGCGATCATCGGAATCTCGATCTCCTTGGCCGCGGCCGGGATGAGCACCAGGCCCGGCACGTCGTCCTCACCGGGGTGACCGGCGCACTCGAAACCGTCGATGCTGATGCCGTCGACGCCGAGGCTCTGGGCCTTGACGGCGTGGCGCACCGAGGTGCACTTGTGCAGCACCTTGATGCCCGCGTCATGGAACATCGGCAGGTGCGGTCCCGGGTTGGAACCGGCCGTCTCGACGATCTTGATGCCGGCGTCGACGATCACCTTGCGGTACTCGTCGTACGGCGGCGGGTTGATCGACGGCAGGATCGTCAGGTTCACGCCGAACGGCTTGTCCGTCAGGTCGCGGGTCTTGGCGATCTCGTTGGCCAGATCCGCCGGCGTCGGCTGTGTCAGCGCAGTGATGAAACCCAGGCCGCCCGCATTGGCAACGGCGGCAACCAGTTCCGCGCGACCGACCCACTGCATACCGCCCTGGGCGATCGGGTGCTCGACACCGAAGGCCTCGGTGAACTTCGTCCGGATTCCCATCAGCGCGGCGCCATCCGGATCGCGCCATCCAGACGGATGACCTCACCATTGAGCATCGGGTTCTCGATGATGTGCTGCGCCAGGGCGCCGTACTCATCGGGGTCACCGAGGCGCGCGGGGTGCGGCACCTGCTGGCCGAGGGACTTCTGCGCCTCTTCCGGCAGCGAGCCCAGCAGCGGGGTCTTGAACAGACCCGGGGCGATGGTGCAGACGCGAATCAGCTCACGCGACAGGTCGCGGGCGATCGGCAGGGTCATGCCGACAACGCCACCCTTGGACGCCGAGTACGCGGCCTGACCGATCTGGCCGTCGAACGCCGCGACCGAGGCGGTGTTGATGATGACGCCGCGCTCCTCGCCGACCGGCTCGGTCTTGGCGATGCGCTCGGCGGCGAGGCGAATCACGTTGAAGGTGCCGATCAGGTTGACCTCGACCACCTTGCGGAAGCCGTCGAGCGGGAACGCGCCGTTCTTGCTCAGGGTCTTGATGGCGTTGCCGATGCCGGCACAGTTGACGTTGATGCGGACCGGGCCCATCTCCTCGGCCGCGTCGAGCGCCGCCGCGACGCCGGCCTCGTCGGTGACATCGGTGGCGACGAACTTGGCGCGCGGCCCCAGCTCGGCGACGACGTCCTCACCCTTGAGGTCGATGACGACGACGCTGCCGCCGGCATCGAGCAGGCGCTTGGTGGTCGCCAGGCCCAGGCCCGACGCACCACCCGTCACGACGGCTACGGAATCTTTGATCTGCATTGATGCAATTCCCTTCTTGTTACGGAAATCTGTGGGGCGCCTCAGGCCCAGTCGCGCAGGACCGACTCGGTGTCGGCACCGGGCACGCGAGGTGGCGTCGGGATGCTGGGCACGCTGCGGGAGAACCGCGGCGCGGGCATCGGCTCGAGGTTGTCGCCGTCCTCGGGCGAGAACCGGAAGAAGGTGTCGCGCTCGGTGATGTGCGGCTCGGTCTCGACCTCGGCGAAGCTCAGGACGGGGCTGACGCAGGCGTCCGAGCCGGTGAACACCTTGGCCCAGTGATCGCGGGTCTGCGCCTTGAAGGCATTGGTGAAGATCTCGCGCAGCTCGGGCCAGCGGGCGACGTCGTTCTGGCCGGGCAGGGTGGCCGGGTCCAGTTCCAGCTTGGCCAGGAGCTCGGCGTAGAACTGCGGCTCGATGGACCCGACGGCCATGTACTTACCGTCGGCGGTCTCATAGGTGTCGTAGTACGGGGCGCCGGTGTCGAGCATGTTGGTGCCGCGCTCGTCGCTCCACATGCCCTGGCGGCGGAAGCCCCACATCATCTGCATGAGCACGCTGGAGCCGTCGACCATCGCGGCGTCGATCACCTGGCCCTTGCCGGAGGTCTGCCGCTCGAACAGCGCCGAGAGGATGCCGACCACCAGGAACATCGAGCCGCCACCGAAGTCGCCGGCCAGATTCAGCGGCGGCACCGGGCGCTCGCCCTTGCGGCCGACGGCGTGCAGCAGGCCGTTGAGCGAGATGTAGTTGATGTCGTGGCCGGCCTGCAGGGCGCGCGGGCCGGTCTGGCCCCACCCCGTCATGCGGCCGTAGATCAGGCGCTCGTTGAGCTTGGCGCAGTCCTCGGGGCCCAGGCCCAGCCGCTCGGTGACACCCGGGCGGAAGCCTTCGATGAGGACGTCAGCCTTCTTGATCAGGCTCAGGACCAGTTCGCGGCCTTCGTCGCTCTTCAGGTCGGCGGTGACGGAGCGGCGGTTGCGCAGCATGGAGTCGCCGCTGGGCTTGCCGGACTTGCTCGGGCGTTCCACGCGCACCACGTCGGCGCCCAGGTCACCGAGGATCATCGCCGCGTGCGGTCCGGGGCCGATGCCGGCCAACTCGACAACGCGCAGTCCCTGCAATGGTCCAGCCATCTAAATGCACCTCTTGGTCGATCGGTTTGAGCCCCAGTTCTATTGACCGCGACATAGCTTACTTGTATAACGAAGTCTGTCTAGTGCGGGCATCTGGCCCGCCCATGAAACTGGGGTACTGAATGACTTACACCGGATCCGACGATCTGACGGTCTCACTGGAAGACGGCGTGTTGTCCGTGACGCTCAACCGGCCGGACACGCTGAACTCGCTGTCGCTGGAAATGCTCGAACTCCTCGGCGATGCGGTGCTCCAGGCCGCGACCGATCCGGCGGTCAAGGTGGTCCGGCTGGGTGGCGCAGGCCGGGGCTTCTGCTCGGGCGCGGGCCTGAGCCCCGAGGACCAGGAGGCCAAGAAATTCGATGCCGCCGCGGTGCTGAACGCGGCCAACCGGGCCGTCGCGGCGCTGGTGAACCTGCCCAAGCCGGCGGTCGCGGTGGTGCACGGCGTCGCCGCCGGTGTCGGGGTGTCCCTGGCCCTCGGGTGCGACATCGTCCTGGCATCGGAGAAGTCGTCGTTCCTGTTGGCGTTCACCAAGATCGGCCTGATGCCCGACGGCGGCGCCTCGGCTCTGGTCGCCGCGTCGATCGGCCGGGCCCGGGCCATGCGGATGGCGCTGCTGGCCGAGAAGCTGCCCGCGTCCGAGGCGCTCGCCGCCGGGCTGGTGAGCTCGGTGCACGCGGCCGACGAGCTCGACGCCGAGGTCGACCGGGTTCTCAAGGCGCTCAAGTCCGGCCCGGCCGTGGCCCTGCGCAAGACCAAGCAGGCCATCAACGACGCCAGCCTGACCGAGCTGAACAACACGTTCGCCCGCGAAACCGCCGGGCAGATCCAGCTTTTGAACGCCGCCGACTTCCGCGAGGGCGTGGCGTCCTTCCAGGAGCGCCGGCTGCCGGTCTACTCCGACGTGTAGCGAACGGGTCCACACCACGAGCGTGCGCACAGATCACCAGATCCGCGGTTGACGCGCTCTGGCTGCACAGTCGCGGAGTCATGCGTTTCGGCGGGTGCGCGAGTGTGCAACCAGGGCGTCGATTTCGCGGATCCGGTGATCTGGTTGCACATTCGCGGCAATGGGTCATACCGACGTACGGCCAAAATCGCTTGACGGGCGCGGGACGATGGACTGGTGAGTTCCCAGTTCGACGTCGAAACGCCAGAACCGCGGACCACTGACCGCTGGCGGGTGTTCGCGCCCTTACGTTTCCGCGAGTACCGCCTGCTCATCGCGGCCGTCTCGCTGTCCATCTTCGCCGAGGGCATGTGGACGGTCGTGGCCGCGCTGCAGGTCATCGCGCTGGACAACGATCCGGCCGCGCTGTCTCTGGTGGCGACCTGCCTGGGTACCGGCCTGGTGTGCTTCGTGTTGGTCGGTGGCATCGCGGCCGACCGGCTGAACCGACGAAACATCATCATCACCGTCGAGACCGTCAACCTCGCCGCGGTGACGGCCGTCGCTGTCCTCAGTTCAACTGGGGCGCTGCGCATTTGGCACATGGCGGTGGCGGCGACCTGCCTCGGCATCGCCGCGGCCTTCTTCTTCCCGGCATACAGCGCGTTGCTCCCCCGCATCTTGCCCGCCGAACAGTTGTTGGCGGCCAACGGTATTGAGGGCGTGGTGCGCCCGGTGCTACAGCAGGCGATCGGCCCGGCCGCCGCCGGCGTCCTGGTCGGGCTGACGTTCCCGAGTATCGGTGCGACCACGGTCGCGGTGTTGTTCGCGGTGGGCCTGGTGCTGCTGGTGGCCACCCGGCCGAGCACCGTCCGGGCCGACGAGGAACCGGTCGAGCACAAGCACGTGCTGCACGATCTGCGTGACGGTTTCCGGTTCATGACCCGCACCCCGTGGTTGTTGTGGACCCTGCTGGTCGCGAGCGTCTACGTGCTGGTGGTGCTGGGACCCATCGAGGTGCTGGTGCCGTTCATCGCCGAACGACGCTTCGAAGACGGCCCGCGCGCCTACGGGTTCATCATGGCCGGGTTCGGTATCGGCAGCGCCGTTGGCGCACTTGCGGTTTCCGCCGCGCGGATGCCGCGGCACTACCTGACCGCGATGATGGTGATCTGGGGCCTCGGCGCGCTGCCACTCGTCGTCGTCGGCAGCACGTGGTCGTTCCCGGTCATGCTCGCCGCGACGTTCCTCGTCGGCATCGGCGAGGGCGCCAGCATGGTGATCTGGGGAACGCTGCTGCAGATGCGGGTACCGACCGAGATGCTGGGCCGGGTCTCGAGCCTGGACTTCTTCGTCTCGCTGGTGTTCCTGCCGGTGTCCTACGCGATCGTCGGCCCGCTGTCGAAAATCGTTCCGATGCAATGGATTTTCGTGGTGTCCGGCGTGGTGCCGTTGGTGCTGACGGCCATCGCGTGGGGCGTGGCCAGGATGCGCGCCGACGAACTGGCCCACCCCCTGTGATTTGTGCACGATTTTCCGCGCCCGGCTCGGAAAATCGTGCACAAATCCCTGGTCGAACTAGCCGCGGTGCAGCGTGAGCAGGTGCTCGTAAACCTGGCCGTTGATGCGGTTGTGATTGATCTCGTCTTCGGTGAGCTCGCGGCGGATCTTGCCCGGCACACCGGCGATCATGGTCCCCGGCGGCACCACGAAACCTTGCGGCACAACGGTTCCGGCCGCGACCAGGGAGCCGGCGCCGATCACCGCGCCGTTGAGGACGATGGCCCCCATGCCCACCAGGGCGCCGTCCTCCACCGTGCAGCCGTGCAGGACCGCGTTGTGCCCGACGCTGACGCCGGCGCCCACCTTCACCGGGAAACCCGGGTCGACGTGCACCGTGCAGCCATCCTGGATGTTGGAGCCTTCGCCGATCTCGATGGGCTCGAACTCGGCACGCAGCGTGGTGCCGTACCAGATGCTGGCGCGCGCGGCGAGCGTCACCTGGCCGAGCACCGATGCGGTCGGCGCGACCCACGACTCGTCGTGCAGCTGCGGGGCATGGCCCTGGATGGGAAGAATCAACGGTCCTGACATGCGGCAGAGTTTAGGTCGCGCGCCACCGCGGCCGGGAGCGTGGCGCAATCTGTGCGATTCGTGTCGGTTCTGCCACTGGCCTGGCCGTGGCGCACCGGCCAGAGTGGTGCGGTGACGCTCACCTCGACGACTGCGCCGACTCGCGCCGCATGGGCGGTGGCCGCCGTCAGTTTCCTGGCGATCCTGGCCGCTGCCGGCTTCCGGGCGGTGCCCGGCGTGCTGATGACTCCGCTGCACCACGAGTTCGGTTGGTCGCACGCCACGGTCGGCGTCGCGATGTCGGTCAACATGACGCTGTTCGGGGTCACCGCTCCGTTCGCGGCCGCGCTGATGGACCGATTCGGCGTCCGGCCGGTGCTGTCGGTGGCGCTGGGGCTGATCACCGCCGGTTCGGCACTGTCGGTCCGGATGACGTCCGGTTGGCAGCTGGTGGCGTGCTGGGGCGTATTGGTCGGTATCGGTACCGGCTGCATCTCGATGGGCTTCGTGGCGACCGTCGCCACCCGCTGGTTCGACGAACGCCGCGGCCTGGTGACCGGCGTGCTGACCGCAGCCAGCGCCACCGGGCAACTCATCTTCCTGCCCCTGGTCGCTGAAGTCGCGACCCGTCACGGCTGGCGCTGGGCCTGCCTCATCGTCGCCGCGGCCGCGTTCGCGGTCGTCGCGCCCGTCCTCATCGTCATGCGCCACCATCCTCCTGCGCCGACGGCGGCGCCGACCAACGGCTTCCGGTCCGCGCTCGACGGGCTCGTCATCGGCGCGCGGGTGCCCGTGTTCTGGCTCCTCGCGGGCAGCTTCGCCATCTGTGGCATGACCACCAACGGACTGATCGGCACCCACTTCATCCCCGCCGCGGGTGACCACGGCATGCCGACGACCGTCGCCGCGGGGCTGCTGGCCACGATCGGCGTTCTCGACGTGGCGGGCACGGTCTGTTCGGGCTGGCTCACCGATCGGGTCGATCCGCGGCTGCTGCTCACTGTGTATTACGTCGGACGCGGGATTTCGCTGATGCTGCTGCCTTCGCTGCTTTCCGCGCACGCCGACCCGGGCACCTGGGTGTTCATCGTCTTCTACGGCCTGGACTGGGTTGCCACGGTGCCGCCCACGATCGCGCTGTGCCGCGACTACTTCGGTGATCGGTCCCCGGTGGTGTTCGGCTGGGTGTTTGCCGCGCATCAGGTCGGCGCCGCGATCGCCGCGGCCGCGGCCGGCTGGCTCCGCGATCTGCAAGGTAACTATGACCTGGCCTTTCAACTCGCGGCAGGCTTGTGTGCGGTCGCCGCGCTGCTGTGCTTCAGCGTTCGAAAAGTGCAGGTCAGCCCCGCCTGACGAAACCGGACCGCCGGTAGCTGATTTTGCTGTTTCCCAGAGCCAGCCATTACCATTCGACGGGCGCCACGCCCCGGATGGGGTCTCCCCGGTCGGGCGGGGTGCGCGTCATGAACAGCTGAGGAGCCGAACCATGAAGACTCGCACCAGCAGATTTCTGGGCGTAACCGCGGCCGTCGCCGCCCTGACCGCATCGCTGCCGCTGGCAGTGTCCGCCTACGCGGACCCGCCGCCGCTGCCGCCGCCGACCAACAAGACGGTGGACCCCCAGGGCCCCGGCTGCGACAAGGTCAAGACGGGCATGCCCGACCTGAAGACGTTGGTCAACAAGCCCGTGAGCCAGGCGCTGGCCGCCATTCCGGCGATCAGCACCTTCAACTCGGCGATCTCCGGCGGCCTGAACCCCGCCGTGAACATCACCAGCGTGCTGGACAACGGCCCGTACGTCGTGTTCGCGCCGACCAACGAAGCCTTCGCGGCGCTGGACCCGGCCAAGCTGGAGGCCCTGAAGGCCGACCCGGCCGCGCTGACGAGCCTGGACTACTACCACGTGTTCCTGGGCGTGCTGGGCAATGACACCGTCAAGGGCCAGCGTCCGACGCAGCAGGGCACCCAGATCAAGGTGACCGGCGACGGCGGCGACATCAAGGTCAACGACACCGCCAAGCTGGTGTGTGGCGCGATCGAGGCGAGCAACGCCCGCATCTACGTGATCGACACCGTGCTGGACCTGGCTGAGGCCCCGGCCCCGGTGACCGCCGCGGGTAGCGAGACCTCCACCTCGACCTCGGCCACCACCGCGACGTCGACCTCCGCAGCGCCGAGCGCCGCCGAGTCGACCTCGGCGACCCCGACCACCACGTCGGCCGCGCGGTAGCCAACAGATTCAAACGAAATCGGCGCCCCTGCACCACGTTGTGCAGGGGCGCCGATTGGCTTTGCGGGGCTTACAGGCCACGTCGGCCGAGCCGACTACAGACCCAGGTCGCGGCCGATGATGTCCTTCATGATCTCGGTGGTGCCACCGAAGATCGTCTGGATGCGCGCATCGCAGTAGTCGCGGGCGACGCGGTACTCCATCATGTAGCCGTAGCCACCGTGCAGCTGCACGCAGCCGTCGATGACCTTCTTGGCGGTCTCGGTGCAGAACCACTTTGCCTTGGCCGCCTCGACCGCGGACAGGTCGCCGTCGAGCACGCCCTCCAGGCACCGGTCGATGTAGCGCTCGCAGACGTCGAGTTCGGTGTCCATCTCCGCCAGCAGGAAACGGTTGTGCTGGAAGCTGCCGATCGGCTGACCGAAGGCCTTGCGGTCCTTGGCGTATTGCAGTGTCTGGCGCCAGGATTCGCGCGCACCGGCAATCGCGGAGATCGCGATGCCGAGCCGCTCCGACGGCAGGTTCTGCATCAGGTGGTAGAAGCCGCGGCCTTCCTGACCGAGGATGTTGGCCGACGGGACCCGCACGTTCTCGAAATGCAGTTCCGAGGTGTCCTGCGAGTGCAGGCCCATCTTGTCCAGTTTGCGGCCGCGGGTGAAGCCCTCCATCCCGCGTTCGACGACGAACAACGTGAAGCCCTTGTGCCCGGCCTCGGGATCGGTGCGACACACCGTCACGACGAGATCGCTGTTGATGCCCGCCGAGATGAAGGTCTTGGAGCCGTTGATGATCCAGTCGTCGCCGTCGCGGACGGCGGACGTGCGAATGCCCGCCAGGTCGCTGCCGGCACCGGGCTCGGTCATCGCGACGGCGAGGATCAGCTCACCGCTGGCGATGCCCGGCATCCACCGCGCCTTCTGTTCGTCGTTGGCGAGGTGCTTGAAATACGGTGCGACGACGTCGTTCTGGAGACTCAGCGCCGGCGCGGGGCCACCGTAGCGGGCGATCTCCTCGTCGATCACGGCGTTGAACCGGAAGTCGTCCGACCCGCCGCCGCCGAACTCCTCGGGCATGTTGAACCCGATCAGGCCGTACTTGCCGGCGGCGACGTACGCCGACCGGTCGACCATGCGTTCCTGTTCCCACTTCTCGGCATTGGGGACGAGCTCACGCTCGATGTACTGCCTGGTGGATTCCCGGAGCGCCTCGTGCTCCTCTTCGAATACTGTCCGCTTCACGATTTCTTCTCCGTCACTTGGCTTTCCATACAGGCTGACGTTTCTGCGCGAACGCCAGCGGGCCTTCCTTCGCGTCCTCGGACTGCAGCAGGGTCACGAACTCCCGGTTGGTGCGCCGCCAGCCGTCCTTCTCCGCGGTCACGACGCCGTCGTCGGCGCCGTACGCCACGCGCTTGCTCGCCCGCACCGCCAATGGTGCGTTGGACGTGATCCGTTCCGCCAGAGCCAAAGCCGCGTCGACGACGGTGCCGTCCGGGACCACCTGGTTGATCAGGCCCCAGCGCAGGGCATCGGCCGATGTCATGGGCTCACCGGTGAACAGCAGCTCCAGTGCCACCTTGCGCGGCAGCTGGTCGACGATCCGGAACACGCCGCCGGCACCGGCGATCAGTCCCCGCTTCACTTCCGGCAGGCCGAATTTCGCGCTCTCCTCGGCGACCACGAGGTCGCTCGCCAGCGCCAGTTCCGAGCCGCCGCCCAGCGCGGTGCCGTTGACGGCCGCGATGGTGGGTTTGTCGATGAAGTGGCTGACGTAGCCGGCGAAGCCCCAGTCCGTGTGGTCGGGGTGGAAGAGGTTCTCGCCGCGCGAGAGTGCCTTGAGATCCGCACCGGCACAGAAGGATTTGTCGCCGGAGCCGGTGATGACGACGGCCCGGATCTCGGGATCGTCCTGCGCGGCCTGCAGGGCGTCGCCGACACCGATGCTCACGGCCTGGTTCACCGCGTTGCGGGCGTCGGGCCGGTTGATGGTGATCAGCAGAACGTTGCCCCGCCGTTCGGAGAGGGCTCCGGGTTCGGCGGACACCGCGGTCACAGCAGTTCCAGGATGGTCGCGTTGGCCTGGCCGCCACCTTCACACATGGTCTGGAAACCGTACTGAATTCCGTTGTCCCGCATGTGGTGCAGCAGGGTCGTCATGATGCGGGCGCCGGAACCGCCGAGCGGGTGGCCGAGGGCGATGGCGCCACCGTTCGGGTTCAGGCGGTTCTCGTCGGCGCCGATGTCCTTGAGCCAGGCCATCGGAACGGGGGCGAAGGCCTCGTTGACCTCGAAAACCCCGATGTCGTTGACGCTCAGGCCGGACTTCGCCAACGCCTTCTGCGTGGCGGGGATCGGGGCGCTCAGCATCATCACCGGGTCGGCACCGGCCAGGACACCGGTGTGCAGACGGGCAAGAGGCTTGAGCCCCAGCTCTTTTGCCTTCTCGGCCGACATGATCAGCAGCGCGGCC
Organism: Mycobacterium sp. SM3041; assembly: GCF_039668335.1. Classification (NCBI taxonomy): domain Bacteria; kingdom Bacillati; phylum Actinomycetota; class Actinomycetes; order Mycobacteriales; family Mycobacteriaceae; genus Mycobacterium; species Mycobacterium sp. SM3041. Next base: position 77,169 of record NZ_JAYXBQ010000035.1, read on the forward strand.
GAGCCGTCGGAGATCTGAGAGGAGTTGCCGGCGTGGATGACACCGTCTTCCTTGAACGCCGGCTTGATGGCGGCCATGGACTCGACGGTGCCGCCGCGGCGGATGCCGCCGTCTTCGGTGACGATGTTGCCATCCTGGTCCTTGATCGCCACGATCTGGTCCTTGAAGGCGCCGGCATCCTGTGCGGCAGCGGCCTTTTCGTGCGACCGCAGCGAGAACTCGTCGAGCTGGGTGCGCGACAGGCCCCACTTCGCGGCCATCATCTCGGCGCCCGTGCCCTGGTTGGGTGACTGGCCGTCGTAGCGGGCGCGGAACGCCTCCGGGTACGGGTGTCCGCCGTTGGCAAGCGACGAGCCCATCGGCGTGCGCGACATCGATTCGACACCGCCGGCGACGACGACGTCGTAGTGGCCGGCGACCACACCGGCGGCGGCGAAGTGCACCGACTGCTGGCTGGAGCCGCACTGGCGGTCGACGGTGACACCGGGAACGGTCTCGGGCCAGCCGGCGGTCAGGACCGCGGTGCGGGCGATGTCGAGCGCCTGCTCTCCGGCCTGCATGACGCAGCCCCAGATCACGTCGTCGACCAGCGCCGGGTCGACGCCGGCGCGCTGCACCAGGGCGTTCAGCACCTGAGCCGAGAGCTCCGCCGGATGGACACCCGACAGGGCGCCGTTGCGCTTCCCGATGGGCGAGCGGACCGCCTCGACGATGACTGCTTCAGCCACGGACTTCTCCTTCAACGTTGAATATCGACCCGGGATTGACACCTGTAAAGGCGCCCACATCTGCGAACATAGAACAGAAGGTTTACTAGGTCAACCTACTAGTTGGTAGGCAGACGCCATTTCCGCGAATGCCGGCTGAATGCCAGGCCGCCGCCCGTTCACATGGTTTACTGAGTTGCCTAACAGGAGGCCAAGACAATCGGTTCAAGGAGGGCCCAGATGGCGCAGACTCCGCCGTTGTCGCCGATGATCGACCCACGTACTGTGCCATCCTCGGCCAGCGGCCCCATCCGCTCCCCCAAAACCGCGGAACTGGTGGCCGGCACCCTGCGCCGCATGGTCGTCGACGGCCAGCTCAAAGAAGGCGACTTCCTGCCCAACGAGGCCGAGCTGATGGCCCACTTCGGAGTCAGCCGCCCGACCCTGCGCGAGGCCGTGCGCGTGCTGGAATCCGAGCGCCTGGTCGAGGTGCGACGTGGGTCGCGCACCGGCGCCCGCGTCCGCGTGCCCGGACCCGAGATCGTCGCGCGCCCGGCGGGCCTGCTGCTGGAGCTCTCTGGCGCGACCATCTCCGACGTGACCACCGCCCGCGCCGGCATCGAACCCACCGTCGTACGGCTGCTGACCGAGCAGGGCAACACCGAGGCGTTCGACGAGCTCGACACCATGCTGGCCGAGTACGTCCCGTCCGGCTACGAGACCGGCCGCATGGCCGAGACCACCGGCGACTTCCACCAGCGCATGGTCGAGCTGTCCGGCAACGCGACGCTGGCCATCGTCGCCGGCATGCTGCACGAGATCACCGTCCGCCACATCGCTTTCGCGATGCGGGAGAACCGGCCGATGTCGAAGTCGGACTACGACATCCTGATGCGGTCCTACCGGCGGCTGATGACGCTCATGCGCTCCGGCAACGCCGCTGCGGCCGAAGCGCATTGGCGCAAGCACCTCGACGTCGCCAACGGCCTGCTGTTCGCGGGCATGGAGGACGTCAAGGTCCGCGACGTCATGCGTTAGTGACGCCGTACACGGGGACATCGTCGGCCCACGGCTGGCGGGTCACCATGTCGCGCACCTTCACGTAACCGCGCTCGAACTCGCCGGTGGCAGCGTCGACCAGGCGGTACTGCTGTGTCTGCCGGTGGATCGGCTGCGCGTCGAGCATGACGATCCGCACCTCACCGGGCTCGAAGTGGCAACGCTTCTGCAAGGCCGCGACGAGTTGTTCGTTCGACATGTGGCCGTCGCCGAAGTTCCAGCCGATGGCGGTCGAGACGATCCGTTCACCGTCGGTCAGCGTGTAGTCGGCCTCGTTGTGCCCGGCCATCGCGCGGTGCGCGAGCGTGAACAGCGCGCGGCCGTGCGTGTTGAAGGCGCGGAACGCGTAGCCCATGTACAGGTACATCTGCGCGTTCTCCGGGCTGCCGTAGTACCGCTCCATCTGGGTCGCGGGCATGCTCGCGATCGCGACGATGTTCTTCTCGATCTTCTCCGAAGCCGACGGCTTGATGCACCACAGCGACGTGTCCCAGTTGCCGGCGTAGTACCGCATGCCGGGCAGGAAAGACACCTTGCGCGGGAACAGGTTTCCGATGACGACGGTGCCCGCGACGACCGCGAACAGCACCAGCGGCCACGGCGACGTCAGGTCGGTGATGCCGATGTCGGCGTGCCCGACAAACAGGGTCACGACGCAGAACATCATGAAGACGTTCCACTCCAGCGGCACGCCCATCGGGATCGCCGACAGGATCCCGAAGTGGAAGCACAGCATGACGAACGCGGCGATGTACGTCGGCCAGCCGCCGTGACTGAAGAAGAGCACGAGCGGCACCGCGCCCTCGATGAAGGTGCTGAAGTGCGCCATGAAGCGCGACGGGCGGCCGGGGCGCAGGTCGTCCGGGAAGTGTTCGAAGAACGCGCGCTTGATGAACTTCGGCCGCAGCACGGGGTTGTTGCTCATCATCGTGGAGATGACGAACGGGAAGTGGTGGTTGAGCTTCGACGTCGCGGCGCCCAGCCAGATCACCATGCACACGAGCTTGGCGGCGATGATCAGGTCGACGCCGTAGCCGGCGAACAGGAAGGCGACGGTGAACGAGCCGTAGACCTCGCCGCGGGCGGCCAGGAAGATCACCTTGTCGCGCAGACCGGCCAGGGCGAGGACGCCCAGGATCGCCCAGATCTGCCACATCGGGAGCACGCCGACGGTCGCGCCGGGCAAGACCGGGCCGGTGCCGTCGGAACACAGGGCGACGACGAGCAGGACCAGCAGCGCGGCGTAGAGCAGCACATCAACGGGGGTCCGGGCATCGCCACGCGTCAGCGGGATGCGGCCGGGCCACGGCGGCAGACGAATGGTCTTCGGCCGCAGCCAGTACAGGATCGAGCCCATCGGCGGGAAGAAGCGGTTGTTCAGTGGGCCGAACCCGCAGCCGAGGCCGATCACCTCGAACAGCATCGTGTAGAGCACGACCTTCTCGAACACGATCGGCTCGGTCCACCACGCCGCGACGTTCGTGAATCCGTCGATCCCCTTGGTGGACAACGCGATCAGCCAGCCACCCAGGATGTACAGGCAGATCTTGACGACGTAGAACAGGTGCAGTGCCACCGGGGTGCCGAAGCCCGTCTCGGCCCAGTGCCGGGCCATGGGGACGATCTTCTGCGCGCGGGTGCCCTTGTTCCACTCCTCGAAGTCGATGACAGGAGTGTCCTGCGTGAGAAAGCCCATACCCGTCAGACTAGAACGTGTTCTAGTCTGACGGAATCAGATCCCCATAGTTGATTCCGTGGCCAGGGCGCGGACGTTCCAGAACCAGTACCCCGGACACCGACGGGTTCAGGCCTTCGCGGGCGGCCGGAAGAAGATCAGCAGCTGCCCGATACCACCGGCGAGGCCGAGCCCGACGGCGATCAGCAATCCACACCAGCCGTGCAGCAGGTGGTAGAAGCCGCTGTTGTGGAACAGCAGGCAGTCCAGGCTGTAGCGGCCCGCACCGGTGCCCGCGATCGCCACGGCCGCGACGCCCAGCACCAGGTTGTACTCCCAGCCGGATTTCACGATGAAGAAGCCGTTTTCGCGGTGCACGGTCCATGCGGCCACCACCATCAGCGCCACGAACCCCGCGGCGGGGATCGGCGTCAGGAAGCCGGCAGCCAGGCCCAGGCCGGCCAGGATTTCGGTGCCGGCAGCCAGCCGGGCGTGCAGCATGCCGGGCTTCATGCCGATGCTGTCGAACCAGGCGGCAGTACCGGGGATGCGGCCGCCACCGAAGAACTTGTTGTACCCGTGCGCAGCCATCGTCAGACCGAGCACCACCCGCAGCAGCAGGATCGAGAACGCGTAAGCAGTCACGCGATGAATTTAGCCCCCGGCGTCCAGCACCGCAGACAACCGTTCCACATACGAATCGACATCCGGTAAGGCCGACGGGGACGCGTGCACGCTGATCGTGACGGTGTCCCCGATGCCGTGCACGCCGTGCGTCAAGCCCATCATCGGCGACAACGCCGGGCACGCGGTGGTCAACACCACCGGGCACTCGCCGAACGTCAGATCGGCCGCGCCGCGGTTGACGCTCGAGACCACGGTGTTGCCGGTGGCCGTCGTCGACCGCGCGTGCGGATCGAATTGCTCAGTGCCCCACCGCAGCAGCCGGGCCGGCACCGCCGCGGTGGCGGCACCGCTCGCCGCGGCCGCGGGATGCTCGAACCGCTGCCGCCGCATGGCGAGTTCCGACTCGATCCGGGCCGCCCGCTCGTGGAAAGGCAAATCCGGGTGCAGGGCCACGCCGACGTTGCCGTAGTGGTTGTACGCCCGGCGGACCCCCGTCTTGGCCATCGGCACCTCGGCCCCGAGCGCGGTCACCCCGCCCAGCTCGGCCGCCAGCGCCTCGGAGATGGCCGCCAGCACCCCGACCGTCACCGTCGGCCCGGGCAGATCAGTACGGTGACGCACCACCGTCCGCATGGCGTCGGGGCCCACCGGCGCGTTGTTGGTCGGCTGCACCGGCCACGAATCCGCCGGTGGCGCAACAGCACCCGACTCGGTGTCCCGCACGAGTTGCCGGTGCGCGGCACTGGCGCGCCACGCCAGGTACGGCAGCGCCCACGTCCCCAGCCGCGACTCGACCACCGCCGGCACCGGCTGATCCCGGCCGAAGATGCGCCCCATGAGGGCCGTCGCGCGCTGGCCGTCGGCGAGGGCGTGCGACATCTGCACCACGACGACGGTGCCGGGGCCCGTCGTCGTCGGTATCCCGGTGACGCCGGCGAAGACGTGCAGTCGCCACGCCTGCACGGTCGCGTCGAGCTGGTCACTCGCGGCCAGGGCACACACGGCGTTCAGGCACCCGGACCAGGTGGGGTCCCCGGGTTCGTGCACGACGATCGGCATGGCATCACACCGCACCCAGGACGGATAGCGCCAGGAATGCGAATCGTCGATGCGTACCAACAACTCTGGGCACGCCGACACATTGCGCCGCACCGCTGCCAGCGCGGCGTCCAGGTCGGCGGGCACGCCGTCGAACCCGCACACCAGGAACATGTCGTTCGGGATTTTCGCCGACATCCAGAAACTCTGGGCGTCGGCGGCCGCCATCCGCTTCACGTCCACCACCCCGGGATTTGTGCACGAAAATCCGCGCCGGCCGCGGAAAATCGTGCACAAATCACGACGGTCACACCGGTTCGAACTTGGCGATCAGCCACTGGCCCCCCAGTCGTTCCAGGGTCACCCGCGCGCTGGTCGGGGTGCTGGTCGGCGGTTGATCACCGACCCGGACTACCTGGTTGACGAACACCAGCACCACGGCGTGGTTCTCCTCGACCGACACCGCGGCCGCGGCCGGCACCGACGTCGCCGCCGAGATGCGCCGCTGCTCGGCACCGGGGATCACCGACTTGGTCAGCGTCGTGTACTCATCGAGGAACGGTGTCGTGAGCAGCTTGCGCGCGTCGGTCAGTTGTTGACGGACCGTGTCCGGCTCGTACGACAGCAGGGCGACGGTGCCATCGGTGGCCACCTTGATCACGGCGGCCTGGTCGGCCTCATTGCCGTGCCGCGCCGTCAGGTACCACAGCCCGCCCGCGGCGGCCGCGAGCAACACTGCCAGCGCCGGCAGGACCCGGTACGCCGTCACCCGTGCCCACTCGATGCCGCCGGTCTTGCGCGGCTTCACCTGTGGCACAAGATCATTGGGCGCCGGCTCGACCTCGACCGACTCGGCCGCATCCTGCTCCGGCTCGGTCGCCTCGAGTTCAGCAGCGTCCGGCTCGTCGGGTTCATCCATCCCGTGCTTGCTCATTGGATCGGCTCCACCTTCGAGACCTTGGCGCTGTCGCCCACCTTCTGCATCGTCAGCCGCACGCGCCAGTAGCGGTCGCGTTGCGGTGGCCCGTTGCCGACCTCGGTGTGCACCTTCACCGCCACCAGGACCACGCCACTGGTGTCGTTCGCCGACTCCACGCCGGCCTCGGTGACGGTGCCGACCGATGCCGACTGCTGCTGTTTCACCGAGTCCACGACTGCCGTCGAACGTTGCTTGAAGTCGTCGAAATAGGCGCCGGTCGAGGTGTCCAACGCCCGCTTGATGTCGTCGTCGACGTGCCGGTAGTCGATGGTCGTGAGGTTCACCGCGACCTGCTTGCTGGCGGTCAGGTACATCTCGTGCAGGGCGTCGTCGCGACGCAGCTGCAGCTCACGCTGACCGAGCCAGGCCACCAGCGCGCCCAGTGCACCCACCACCAGCACGCCCACGACCAGAGCCGCAATCACCTGCTTAACCCGTTGGGGCGCAGGGTGTTTCAGGAACGCGAGGGCTTCCTCGTCGGAGATGGCCGGTTTGTCGTCGTCGGCATCCGGGGTCTCGTCCGGGGCGCTCGCATCGTCGTCGACCTCGTCGGGATTCCTGTGCCGCCCGTGCTCGTCAGCCATATGCCTTCCTCTCGCCGCACGCCCGGCCGGACGGCGACACCTCGGCCGAGTCTAGAGACCGCCGGGTGACCAGGGTCATGTTCGGTTCAGTTAGCACAGCTCGGTAACGTGCAGGAGAAGTGACGAGAGGATTCCAGTGAGCACCGACGAACGCACTTCCCCGGCCGATGGCGGCAGCAATCCACAAACGGTGCGATTCCGCGGTATCGACGAACTGACCCTGGTCGCCGACGAGTGGAACCGCGACGCGGAAGCCGCCGCGGACAAGCCCACGATCCTGATGCTGCACGGTGGCGGGCAGAACCGGCACTCCTGGAAGAACACCGGCCAGATCCTCGCGAACGCCGGCTTCCACGTCATCGCGCTCGACAGCCGCGGGCACGGCGACAGCGACCGCTCGCCCACTGCGAACTACTCACTCGAGACCCTGACCGGCGACACCCTGCAGGTGATCTATCAGATCGGCCGGCCGGTGGCGCTGATCGGCGCCAGCATGGGCGGGCTGACCAGCCTGCCGGTCGCGCATGAAGCCGGACCGGAACTGGTCACCAAACTGGTCCTGGTCGACGTCGTGCCGCGCTTCGAGAAGAGCGGCAGCGCCCGAATCCGCGACTTCATGTTCAGCGGCATCGACGGGTTCGCCTCACTCGAAGAGGCCGCCGACGCCGTCGCCGCCTACCTGCCGCACCGCACGCGGCCACGCAGCGTGGAAGGCCTCAAGAAGAACCTGCGCCTGCGCGACGGCAAGTGGTTCTGGCACTGGGACCCGGCCTTCCTCACCGCGCCCGGCGACGACCCGTTCGAGCGCGCCGAGATGCTCGAGCATGCGGCGATCAGCCTCGAGATCCCGATCCTGCTGATCCGCGGCAAGCTGTCCGACGTGGTGAGCACCGAAGGCGTGCAGGACTTCCTGCAGAAGGTGCCGGGCGCGCAGTTCGTCGAGCTGTCCGACGCCGGGCACACCGCAGCCGGCGACGACAACGACGCGTTCACCGACGCTGTGGTGCAGTTCGTCCGTCAATGACCCGATCGCGGCCCGCCGCCTCGATACTTGAGCGGTGACGGTTTCGACGATCTCGCTGGTCGCCATCTGTGTACTCGCCGTGGTGGTTGTCGTCGAGACCATCGTGTTGCGGGTGACGCGGTCCCGGCTGCGGGCCGCGCGGCGGGAGATCGAGGAACTGCGCGCGCCGTCCGAACCCCGCACCAATCTGCTGCTGGCCGGCGGCCGCGCCGCGGTGAAGACGATGTGGCAGACCGCCAACCTCATCAACAAAGAGGGCTTCGGCGGTGCGATGTGGTCGTCCATCGAGGAGCTCGCCGGCTGGGCCGAGGTGGAGCGACCGGACCTGGCCAAGCTCGCACCGACCGGCCGCGTGGCGATCATGTTCTCCGACATCGAAGGATCGACGGCCCTCAACGAGCGCATGGGTGACCGGGCCTGGGTACGGCTGATCGACCATCACGACAAGTTGGTCGGCCGGTGCGTCAAGAAGCAGTCGGGGCTCGTCGTGAAGAGTCAGGGCGACGGTTTCATGATCGCCTTCGCCGAGCCCGAGCAGGCCGTGCGCTGCAGCATCGACATGCAGCAGCAATTGGCGAAGGCGCCGGGCGGCGTCCGGGTCCGCATCGGGATTCACACCGGAAAGTCGGTGCGACGCGGCGACGATCTGTTCGGCCGCAACGTCGCCATGGCCGCGCGGGTGGCGAGCCAGGCCGACGGCGGCGAGGTGCTCGTGAGCAAGGCCGTGCGAGATGCCTTGTCCGCCTCGGCTTCCTGCGCCGACATCACGTTCGACGGCGGCCGGGTGGCGGAGCTGAAGGGCTTCGCCGGCGACCACCGGCTCTATGCCGTGGGCTGGCTCCCGCCGGATTCGGCCAGCCGCTGATGCAGCCGGGCGCGAATATCGTCGGCCGTGTATGACTCGCGCTTGCGCTGATCACGCGCGACCAACACGCCACCGGCGACCACGCCCGCGACACCGGCCAGGCCAACCCACTTCCACACGCCACGCATGCAGTGATTATGACCGGGCGAAGCGCCGGGGAATGTCTAAGCTGCCCAGATGACTGGTAACGCGGTGACTTTGGAGCGGGCGCTGGCCGAAACCCGGACCGGCGACATCTGGTTGTTCCGTGGGGCTTCCAAGCCCGACCGCGCCATCCAGACGCTCACCAACGCCCCTGTGAACCACGTCGGCATGACGGTCGCCATCGACGACCTGCCGCCGCTGATCTGGCACGCCGAACTCGGCGACAAACTCGAATGCCTATGGAGCGGCAGCCATCACCGCGGCGTGCAGCTCAACGATCTGCGCGCCGCCGTCGAACGGTGGGTGTACGTGTACGGGCAGCGGTGCTGGCTGCGGCAACTGACGCCGTTCGCCACCCGCGAGCAGGAGGACCTGGCGCTGAAAGTGGTGGCCCGCATGGACGGCACCGCGTTCCCGACCACGGCGCGGCTGACGGGCCGGTGGTTCCGCGGGCGGGCGCCGGTGATCAGCGACTACACGCGCGGAATTCCGTTGGTACATCGCAAGGTTCGCGAATCCGCCGAGCGGGACAAGAACCGCCGGCGGACAGCCGGGCTCGAGACCGCGTACTGCGCCGAGACGGTGGCGATCACCTACGAGGAAATGGGGCTGCTGGTCACCGAGAAACGCGAGAACTATTTCGACCCGGGCTCGTTCTGGAGCGGCGATTCGTTGTCGTTGACGCCGGGATATCACCTGGGCGCCGAGATCGAAATCCTCGCCTGACCTGCGGCCCGAAAACCGCGAATAATTTCAATCGCCGTCAGCGCAGTCAAGGCCGGACTAGCATTTGTGCGCAAATTCCCAGTAACCGGCAGGCCGGCAGGAGACGTCATGCGAATGAAAATTGCGCTCGTAGCACCGTGGATTGCCGCTGCCGCGATCGGCGGCGCGATAAGCCTTGCCCCGACAGCCGGCGCCGACCCGGACCCCGATGTGCCTTACGGCGGCGACGAATTCGACCTGCCGCAGCAGGGCCCGAACCCGTACGACTTCGGGTTCCACGAGTCGAATCACGACGAGAAGGACACGTCCGCCGGCGCTACCGACGTGCCGTACTGATCCGCCTGATCGTCGACGATCTCCAGCAGCCGCTTCGGGTGCATGCCTTCGACCTGACCAATGAACGGCGGGTGGATGCTGTAGCCGAGCATGCGGCGAATGTCTTCTGACACCCGGCGGACGGTGTCGCGGGTCATCGACAGCGTGAAGGCCTCCTGCGGCCGCAGCCACGGCTCGCAGTATTGGGCGGTGACGGCCAGCCGCGGACGGTCGGTGCGGTTGGCGCCGCCGCCGTGCCACAGCGTGCCGGGGAAGAACACACACGACCCGGCGCTCATCACGACGGGCTTGCGCTCGACGTCGTCGCCGGGCAACCGGTCACCCCAGAGCTGGCTGCCGGGCACGACGTCGGTGGCGCCATTGTCGGCGGTGAAATCGTCGATGGCCCAGATGGTCGCCGCGCCCAACGGGGCGCGGGGCCGCGGCAGCGGGTAGAAGCCGTCGTCGGTGTGCAGCATCTGCGCCTGCTCGCCCGGCAGGATGTTGATCACCTGGAGCATCGACAGCAGGTAGTTCGGCAGGAACATCCGGTCCAGCAGGGCCAGCACGCGCGGGTGGTCGGCGATGACGTCGCAGGCGCTTGTCTTGTTCAGGACGCTGTAGATGCGCTGGGTCGACCGTCCCTCAAAACCGTTGCGGCCGTGTCGATCCAGCATCGGCGTCACGGCGGCGCGGATCTCGTCCAGCTGGGTCGCACTGAGCAGATCGGGCAGGATCACGTAGCCGTCGCGCGTCATCGTGGCGAGATCGGCATCGACGATCGCGGGGTCGACGGTCGCGCCGCTGCTTTCGGTCCGGCGATAGGTGCCGGCCAGGTCGCCGCTCAAGTCCGCCAGCGATGACACTTCAGTGCTCATTGCTCCACTCCCGCCGAAACATAACCAAGTTCTGTTATGTTTTGGACTATGGCACGTGCCCCGATCGGACGTCAACAACTTCTGACCGCCGCGCGCGACGAACTGGTGCGCGGCAACGGCGTGCTCGAACTGAGCGCACTGACCCGCCGGGCGCAGCTCAGCACCGGCGCCCTCTATCACCACTTCGGTTCCAAAAGTGGGCTTCTCGCAGCGGTTTACGACGACTTCTATCACGGGCTGCGCCATGCCATCGCCGACGTGCACCTACCCGTCGACGCCGACTGGGGAGTCCGGGAGCGCGAGCGCACCCGCCGTTTCGTCGTCTACCACTTCGACGATGAGCTGGCGCCGATCCTGCTCGGCCGCGCGACGCTGGACCCCGAACTCGCCGAACTCGAAGCGGTTCATCTGCAGACGATGAGCGAGGCAGCGGCCGACAACATCCGCCGCGGGCAGCACGACGGTGACTTGCCCGACGACATCGACGCGGACAGCGCCGGGGCGTTCGTCATCGGCGGACTGCGGCACAGCATCGCCCAACAGCTCCGGGCCACACCGCGTGCCGATCCCGATCTTGCCGCCGAACGGCTCTGGCATCTGGTCGCCGCGACACTCGGCATTTCGTGACGGGATCAGACGGTGCCGCGCGCCGCCCACGCCGTGGCCGTCACGGTGAACGGTCCGTCGCCAAGACGTTCGCGCGCAACGGTTTTCAGCATGCCGCGCCTCTCGTCATCGAGGCGCTGGACGTAGTCCCCGGCCGGTCCGACACCGAACGTGTACGGCTCCCACCACTCCTCGAAGCTCGGGTGCAGCACGTCGATGGCGATGGCATCCTCTGTCACGTTGCGTAGCCCGGCGGCGTCGAAGATCTCGGTGAGGTGGCCTCTGTGCGCGCCAGATAGCAACGCCTCGTCCTGTGCGTCGGGGTCGATCACGTGGACGGCGTCCCAGAACGGTGCCAGCGCACCCGTCGGGCCGTCCCACGCGCACGCCGCGACGACGCCCCCGGGCCGGGTCATCCGCGCCATCTGCCCGATGCCGGCGACGGGATCGGTCATGAAATGCACCACCAGTTGGGCGAGCGCGGCGTCGAAAGTCGCAGTGTCGTAAGGCAGTTCCTCAGCGGTCCCGAGGCGGGCGTCGAGCCCGGGGAACCGCGCCTGGATCGCATCGACGAACGGCGGCGACGGATCGATGGCCGCAACCTCGGCGCCCGTCGCCAGCAGCCGCGCTGTCAGCGCGCCGGGTCCGCTGCCGACGTCGAGCACCTTCGCTCCGGCCGTGATCCCGGCGAAGGCGGCGAAGACGTCCGCGAGCGGCTCGGCGTATCGGCCCATGTAGCGGCCGTACGCGTCCGGCGAGACGACGAAGCTCACCAGCAGATGCTATGCCGCATATCAGCTACTACGCCCCGAATTTGGCCTTGGCATCGTCTCTCACCGGGCGTGAAGAGGTTGACGAGGTTGCCGTCGGGATCGCGGAACAACAGCGACCGGTTACCCCACGGCATCGTGGTGGGCTCGGTGACGACCTCGTCCAACCGGCTTCGCAGCCGTTCGTACTCCGCGTCGACGTCATCCACGATGAACTCGATGATGGTGCTCCGGTTGGCCGCCGGCTCGGCGGAACCCGCCCCGAACAAGGGCACGGTCTTGTCGCTGCCGATCGCCAAAGTGCCCACCGGCGTGGGGATCTCCGCGAACAGTTCATTGGCCCAGACCGCCTCGGCCCCGGTCACCAATTCATAGAAGCCGACCAGGCTCGGGACGTCGGCGGTGATGATGCGGGTGGAAACAAGCTTCATGCTGCGCACGATATCGGCGACCACCGACATTGATTGTGTTCAACCCGTTCGGGCGAGGATGACCTTGCTCGTTCGCCGCTGGTGATGACCCTCCCACCGACTGACGCCCTGCTGGGTTGTCTTCGACTTGATCTGTCTCACCAGCGACGCGCGAGCAAGCGTTGCCCCGAGAGCCCAGCGGGGCGGACATGACCTAATCAGGAGCCTGGCCGTTCCTCATCAATGTCTTGTCTGCCCGCCCCGCAGGGTTGTCACCCACCCGCACGGTTCATTACTACGGAGAGGACACCACCATCGTGACATCCCCACGCCGAGTCGTCATCGGCGCCGACACCCATCTGGACACCATCCACGTCGCCGCCATCACCGACACCGGCCAACCGCTCGGCGACGCCGAATTCCGCACCAACCCCACCGGCTACTGGGCCGCGATCTGCTGGGCCCGCAGCTTTGGTGACATCGTGACCGCAGGAGTCGAGGGCACCAGCAGCTACGGCGCCGGACTCACACAAGCATTGCAGGCCAACGCTATTCACGTCGTTGAAGTCAACCGACCCGACCGGGCAGCCAGGCGCAGGCAAGGAAAATCCGACCCGCTCGATGCCTACAGTGCCGCCCGCGCCGCGCTGGCCAGCAACAGCCCAGCCGTCCCCAAAGACCCCCACACCAATGCACTCAAAGCCCTGCTGACCGCCCGTCGCGGCGCCGTCAAAGCCCGCACCGCAGCCATCCAGCAGATCAAGGACCTCCTCGTCACCGCTCCCGCCGAGATACGCGAGCGCTACCGCGGCTACACCACCACGCTGACGCTCGTGGCCGCGCTGTCCAGATGCCGACCCGCTACACACAACGATCCCGTCACGGTCTCAGTACTGACGGCCTGCAAAACACTGGCCCGCCGCGTCACCTTCCTGCAAGATCAGGCCGACGAAATCACTGCTGAGCTCGACACCCTCACTGCTGCATTCAATCCTGCACTCCGGGCCGCCTACGGCGTCGGCCCGGACACCGCCGCTCAACTGATCATCACCGCCGGCACCAACCCCCAACGGCTCCGCAGCGAAGCCTCCTTTGCGATGCTCACCGGTGTCGCTCCCATCCCGGCCTCGTCCGGGAAACCAGCCGCCACCGACTCTCCCGCGGCGGCGACCGCGCCGCCAACAACGCCCTGTACCGCATCGCCCTGGTCCGCATGGCCCACGACCAACGCACCCGCGACTACGTCACCCGCCAGACCGCCGCCGGCCGGTCCAAAAAAGAGATCCTGCGGATGCTCAAACGCGCTATCGCCCGCGAGATGTTCAAACACCTCACCGCACCCAGCCCGATCGACGACTACAGCGACCTCCGCCCGGCTCGTCGAGCCACAAACATCACTCTCACCGCCGTCGCCGACCACTTCGGCGTATGGCCCAACGACATCTCCCGCCTCGAACGCGGCCTCAAACGCGACGACACCCTCGCCGCTACCTACCGCCAATGGTTAAACACCCAGCTCAACCACGCCGCTTGACTATTAACAGAAATAGGAGCATCAAGCTCGCCTCGTCGAGCGCTTCCCGCGGTCGCCCGCCAAGCGCATGATTGATCCACAGAGGGAGGGGAGTGCCGCGGTGCCGAACCAATGGTCGGGAGTGACGATCGACTGTGTCGACCCGGTCCGGATGTCGACGTTCTGGGGACACCTTCTCGGCATCGAGCCCTCATACGAGCACGGCGACGACCCGGGCTGGGCGCCCTGGTGGTCTCCCACGACGTGCTGGTCCACTCGATGGGCCAGGGTTGGGGCTTCGCGTCGCCGCTCGACATCGCTCGCCGCGTCCGCGAGGGCACCATGCCGCCGCCGCCAACCTGGATGCGCCGCCGTATCGGCGGTTAGAAAACCTGTTCGGCCGCTCACCGTCCCGGCGGTCGCCAGCCCGGCTCGCCGATGCGCGTTTTCACATTGCAGATATAGCAGCTACGCGCGAAACGTGTGCAATACTAAAGTCGCGTCCAGTTCGATCCACGCTCCCGGACGCGGATACAGGAGACGCCTTCATGGTTCCGAGTTCCCCCACCAATGCTCTCGGCCCGCACGCGAAAACAGTCCGTGACGCGCTGGTCGAGGTCATACGGTCTCGACATAATCGCTTCGCAGACGCTCATCAAGTCGCGGGCACTCGATACTCGATGGCCTTCGGAAGTCAGTGGCGTGACCTGCTGGACGACACCAATGATGCGCTGACGGGGCGCGGCTTCCAGTCGCAGAAGGTCACTCCGGCTGGCTACAAGATCCCGGTGGTCAACGATTGCCTGGTGTACGTGTGGCGGGTCCCCGGCTCTGCGGATGCGGTCAGCTTCTTCGCTTCGAGTCCGACGCGGAAGAATGGCTTCTCCGCTTCTCCCCCGCCGCCGATGTTGTTCGATCCCGTCCTGGTGGACGAGGGCCGGGCTGACGACGACGATCCTCCGGGCGGCGAACTCGGTCACACGTTGCGGGCAGCAGGCGACAAGATGCCGGTGGTGCTGGTGATGGTTGAATCGTCGCCGTGGCAGTTGCAGTCGATAAGTTGGGGCGTCGCCGTTCTGGACGAAGCCACCGGCAAGGTCGAAGTTCGTGGGCTCGAGTCGATCTGGGAGCCCACCTCCGACACCGATCGCGATACGTCGAGTGCGGACTCGTTCGACAGCGGCACGCCCGAGGGTCCCTCGGTCGAGCCGCGGCCGCAGGAGCGCCCGAGCACGGATGACTGATGATCCGCCAAGCTTGTTCGACTGGCCCGAGGCCGGTCAAACGCATGGTCGATTCGACCCAGCGCGGCTGACCCAGGCCCGTGTGCGCCTTGCGATAAGCAAGACGGACCTCGCCGCAGAAGTGGGCGTTTCGCCTGCCGCGATCGGCCAGTACGAGGCGGGCGTTAACTCGCCGCGTCCTGACGTTATCGATCGAATGGCGAAGGCCTTGAGGGTGCGACCGGGGTTCTTCGGGGTGGGCCGCCCTCTCGCCCGTATGGATACCGTCCATGCGCATTTTCGGAGCTTGAGATCCGCTCGCGCGAGCGACCGTCAACGAGCAGTCGCGACGGCAACACTGATGTGGGAACTGACCTTCGCGCTTGAGAGGTACGTCAAGCTGCCGGTACCGGACCTACCGCAAATTGAGCCTGGCACCGCGCCTGCGGACGCCGCTGCGATGCTGCGCAGGCACTGGAACCTCCCCGATGGGCCGGTGAAGCACTTGGTAGCCACCGTGGAATCTCACGGCATCGTGGTAGCAGTGCGTCCGCTAGGCGAGATCGATGCGGTCGACGCCTTCTCGGTAGTGATCGTGGACCGTCCTATCATCATCACAACGCCCCGGCGCAGCGAGAACGTCTTCGGACATCGATTTTCGATCGCTCACGAGGTCGGCCACTTGCTCCTTCACGGAGACTCCGGCGAGTCGAGCCAGGCGGTGGAGCGTGAGGCAGACGAGTTTGCTGCGGCATTTCTAACCCCTGCCGCGTCTATGGACGCGGTACTGCCCGAGAGGCTCGATCTACCGGCCCTGCATCGACTGGGTCGAACGTGGGGTGTTTCGCCAAAGTCGTTGGTCCGTCGGATGGTGGAGCGGCATCGCACGACTGATTCGTCCGCACGGCGGGCCTACCAACGATTGGCCATGACGTACGACCCGTCGGCGGACCCCACCAGCGCGTACCCCGGTGAGGTAGCAACGCTTCTGCGGAAGGGCGTCGAGCTGGCTGGTCAGCACGGCGCGGGCGTACCCGTTCTCGCGGATGTCCTCAAGATCAGCCCTGGGCAGCTGCGCGACCTCCTGGGAGAGGAAGATCAGCGCCCGGTTCTGCGCCTCGTCAAAGACGAGTGACGCTCGGGAGCGGTCGCCGTGTCCCCTCGGGTGACGTCAGTGGACGGCTTTACAGTGCCTGTCATGGCCTCGACACCATCGAAAGCGTTCGCGCCGACTCAGGGGCCGGGCCGTGCAGCCTGAGACGCTCCAGCAGGATCTCGCCGAGTTCATCGCGTACCGGCATAACCTCCTCAAGGGTGACGAGAAGGGCGAGGCTCAGGTCTTCCTCGACCGACTGTTCAAAGCGTTCGGAAACGGCGGCGTCCGAGAGGCCGGGGCAACCCTGGAGGCACGCGTTCGGAAGGCCGAGACCAAGGGCACCTCATTCGCCGATCTGCTCTGGGAGTCGCGCTGCATCATCGAGATGAAGAAGGCCGGGACCGACCTCTCGAAGCACTTCCGACAGGCCTTCCAGTATTGGATCCAGGTGGTGCCCCACCGCCCGAACTACGTGGTGCTCTGCAACTTTGACGAGTTCTGGGTCTACGATTTCGACCTCCAACTCGACGCTCCAATGGACGTACTGAAGCTCGATGATCTGGTCAACCGGAGAGAAGTGCTCGCGTTCCTCTTGCCGGAGCCCGAGACACCGCTATTCGGCAACGACCTCGTTCAGGTCACGCGCGAGGCGGCGGCGCAAGTCTCCAGCGTGTTTCGCTCGATGAAGGATCGCGGGGTCCCTCGGCTGGATGCTCAGCACTTCGTTCTCCAGTCGGTCGTGGCGATGTTCGCCGAAGACATCGGCCTGCTGCCCGAGAAGTTCTTCACCCGCGTTGTCGAAGAGGCCAAATCTGGCCGCGACGCCTACGACTTGCTCGGCTCACTGTTCCGAGAGATGAACACGCCCGGTCGGACGAAGGGTGGCCAGTTCGTCGGGACGCCTTACTTCAACGGCGGCATCTTCGAGAACATCACGCCGATTGAGATGAACCGAGACGAGCTAAATGCCATTCGGTGGGCGTGCACAACGAACTGGGCTGCCGTCCGCCCCGAGATCTTCGGCACTCTGTTCGAGACCTCGATGGACAAGGACGAACGTCACGCCTACGGCGCTCATTTCACGTCTCAGGCCGACATCGCCCGAGTGGTGATCCCCTGCATCGTGGACCCCTGGATGGAGCGAATCGAAGCCGCCAAGACGATCGGCGACCTGGAGCAGATTCAGCTAGCAATGGCCAGCTACCGAGTGCTCGATCCGGCGTGCGGGTCGGGCAACTTCTTGTACGTGGCCTATCGGGAGATGCGCCGCCTTGAGGTCGAGGTCAAGAATCGCATCGCTGCTCGCCGCCGCACCAAGTCCGGCCAGGCGACGATCTCCTACGTGACGCCCGATCACTTCATGGGAATCGACACCAACGCCTTCGCCGTCGAGGTGGCAAAGGTGACCATGATGATGGCAAAGAAGCTGGCTGCCGACGAGCTGGAGGAGTACGTCGACGCACTCCCCCTGGACAACCTCGACGAGTCGATTCGCTGCCGCGACGCTCTCTTCTCGGAGTGGCCCAGCGCGGACGTGCTCATCGGCAACCCGCCCTATCTGGGTCGGCGGAAGATGGCAGCCGAACTCGGTGCCGATTACGTATCAGACCTTGACGGGAAGTATCCGAACCCCGGCGTGAGTGACTTCGTCACCTACTGGTTTCCCCTGGCGCACAAGGCACTACCCCAGGGCGGCCGAGCGGGGTTTGTCGCTACGCAGGCGGTACGCGACGGCGACTCGCGGAAGGCGTCACTCGATTACGTCGTCAAGAACGATGGGGTGATCTTCGAAGCCGTCTCGGTCACCCCGTGGTCGGGTGACGCCGTGGTTCACGTGTCCATCGTCAACTGGGTGAAGGGCGCGAACCACGCACCCGCGAAGAAGGTCCTTTGGCTGAACAATGGGCAACTCCGACTCGAAGTCGAAGACATCGCCGCCAGCCTGAGGCCGGTCACCGACGTCGGGACTGCCGCCTCGCTGCCCCAAAACAAGGCCCCGAAGCGGATCTTCCAAGGCCAGACGACGGGAAAAATCGATGCCTTCCGTTTGACCGGAGGCGAGGCCGCCGACCTTGGCAAGACAGACCCCGGTTCGGCGGCGTTCATTCACCCAGTCCTCGGTGGGAAGGTGCTGCTCCACTCCCTCGGACCCCAGAACTTCATCATCGACCTCCCCCACGACGACGCGCTGGACGTCAAGGTCGCTGCTCCAGGTGCCCTGGCGAGGCTGCGCAAGCTGGTGCTGCCAGACCGGGAAGCGGCTGCCGAGAAGGAGGCCACCGCGAATGCCGCGATCCTCAAACGCAATTCGAAAGCACAGGTGCGTTGGCACAACAAGAACTTCCTGAACAAGTGGTGGCAGCATTCGTATCGGCGCGACGACATGATCGAGGCGTTCGCTCCGTTGCAGCGCTACATCGCGACGTCTCGGGTGGCGGCAGAGCAGCGGGTCTCCGTCTTCCAATTCGTGGACACGTCGATCCGACCCGACGATTCGATGACCGTCATTGCCTTCGATGACGACTACACCCTCGGCGTCGTGTCGTCGGCGCTTCATAGAGCGTGGTTCGAGGAGCGGTGCTCCAAATTGAAGTCCGACCTTCGCTACACGTCGACCACGGTATGGGATTCGTTTCCGTGGCCGACCTCACCAGGAGAGGCCGTGGCTGAGGTCGCGCAAGCGATGGCCGCCATCATCGACTACCGCGAAGCGAAGCTCGCCAAGGGCATCACGCTGGGAGAGCAGTACGACGCGCTGCGTACCCCTGGGAAGTCGGAACTGCGGGCGCTACACGACGTTCTCGATGCCGCCGTTGTCCGCGCGTACGGGTTCAATCCAGAGGAAGACCTGCTGGCGCAACTGCTGGCCCTGAACCTGGCCGCCGCGTCTGATCCCGAGGCCGCCATCGCACCGGGTGGCGGCGGGCGGCCCGAGGCCTACACCACCACCTACCGACTCACGGCAGCCGCGCCGTGAAGGACCGACCGGTCACGACTTTGACTTAGATGGTTGTCCGTGGCGAAATTCGACCACGTCACCGTCGACCATGACGTAGTCCTTGCCTTCCATCCGCACCTTTCCGGCGGCTTTGGCGGCGGCCATGGAGCCGGCTTCGACCAGGTCGTCGAACGCCACGACCTCGGCCTTGATGAAGCCCTTCTCGAAGTCGGTGTGGATGACGCCCGCCGCCTTGGGTGCGGTGTCGCCCTGGTGGATGGTCCACGCCCGCGATTCCTTGGGTCCCGCGGTCAGGTAGGTCTGCAGCTTCAGCGTCCGGAAACCGGCGCGCGCCAACGCATCCAGGCCGCGCTCGGTCTGGCCGATGGACTCCAGCAGCTCGGCGGCGGACTCGTCGTCGAGCTCCAGCAGCTCGGCCTCGATCTTGGCGTCCAGGAACACGGCCTCGGCCGGGGCGACCATCGCAGTCAGCTCGGCCTTGCGGGCCTCGTCGGTCAGCACCGACTCGTCGGCGTTGAAGACGTACAGGAACGGCTTGACGGTCATCAGGTTGAGCTCACGCAGGGCAGACCAGTCCTTGCCGGTGGAGAACAGGGTCTTGCCCTCGTCGAACACCGCCTGGGCCGCCGCCACGGCCTCGACGATCGGCTTGCGGTCCTTGTTGGTCCGGGCTTCCTTCTCGAGCCGCGGCAGCGCCTTCTCGAGCGTCTGCATGTCGGCGAGGATCAGCTCGGTCTCGATGACCTCGATGTCGGACTTGGGGTCGACGCGGCCGTCGACGTGGACGACGTCGTCGTCGGCGAAGGCGCGCACCACCTGACAGATGGCGTCGGCCTCGCGGATGTTGGCCAGGAACTTGTTGCCCAGGCCCGCGCCCTCGGACGCGCCCTTGACGATGCCGGCGATGTCCACGAACGTCACGGGCGCCGGGACGGTCTTCTCGGAACCGAAGATCTCGGCGAGCTTGTCGAGCCGCGGGTCGGGCAGCGGGACGACACCCTCGTTGGGTTCGATCGTTGCGAACGGATAATTAGCCGCGAGCACGTCATTACGTGTCAACGCGTTGAACAACGTCGACTTCCCGACGTTCGGCAGACCGACGATTCCCAGGTTCAGACCCACGAGTTCGTTAGTTTAGGAGACGCCACACCGTCCCAACGCCCACCTGCAGGCACAGTGGCCCAGATTGCCGGTACGGTCTAGGAGTGTCAGCAGAGCATCATGGGCCCGAAGCCGCCCTCGATCGCCGCTCGGCGCTGCCCAGCATCCCGGGAATCCCCTGGTGGGGAGCCATTGTGCTGGCCGTCACAGCCACCGCGATCGGCTTCGCCTACGACGCCGGCACCGGTGACAAAGAACTCAGCGCTTTCTTCACTTTCTGCTACGTGGCCGGCTGTGTACTCGCTGTGCTCGGCGTGCGGCGGTCCGGGATTTTCACCGCGGTCATCCAGCCCCCGCTGATCCTTTTCGTCGCCGTGCCGGGCGCGTATTTCATGTTCCACAGCGACAAGATCGCCGGCATCAAGGACCTGTTGATCAATTGCGGTTATCCGCTGATCGAGCGTTTCCCGACGATGTTCTTCACCGCGGCGACGGTTCTGATCCTCGGTTTGATCCGCTGGTTCGTCCTGCCGCAGTTCCTGACCTACGAGGAAGACGACACGGAAGAGGCCGTCGCCGAGCCCAAGCCGCGCCGCAGCCGCCGTCAGGCCGACGACGAAGACGTCGCGCCCGCCGGTCTCGCCGCGACGCTGTCGGCCAAGCTCACCAAGCTGACGACAGGCCAGACGCCCCGCAGCTCCCGTACCCGTGCCACCTCGTCGCGTCGTTCGGCGGCGGAGTCGCCGCGCCGCAGCGCTGCCGACCCGCAGCGCGCACCGCGTCCGTCCCGCGCCCGGGCACAGGCCGGCGACACCGAGCTGATCGAACCGGTGCCCGGCCAGATGCGCCGGCCGCGGCCCGCACGTCCCCGCCCGGCCGCCACCGACTCGTACGCGGTGCCCGACGAGCCGCGGCGCCGTCCCCGTCCGGCCGGCGAGCCGCGCCGCGCCCCGCAGGAGCGCTACGACTACCGGGAGCCGCGCGAGCGGGACCGCTACGAGCGACCGCAGCGTCCGTCCGCAGCCGAGCCGCGGCGGCGTCGCTACGCCGACGATCCGTACGAGCCCGGCGACCGCTACCAGTCCCCGGCCCGCCCGTCGCGCAACGCACCGCCCAGCGGCGCCCACCACCCCGTCTCCCGGGTGCGGTACCGCGGTGCGGATGACGACGCAGCAGAACAGCGCGCAGAGCGCCGGCCGCGTCAGCCCCACAACTGGGACTGACCGACCGCGTCTGCGTTCGAAGAACCTAGTGCCGGGCGGGACGAATCTCGCGCGGCAGCGCGAACACCAGCGTCTCGTTGGCAGTGGTGACCGGCTGGACGGTGTCGTAGCCGAACTCCGCAAGGCGCTCGAGCACGCCGCGCACCAGGATTTCCGGTACCGACGCGCCTGAGGTGACGCCGACGGTCGTGACACCCTCGAGCCAGCCCGGGTCGATGTCCTCGGCGTAGTCGACCAGCTTGGCGGCGTTGGAACCGGCGTTCAGGGCCACCTCGACCAGACGAACCGAGTTGGACGAGTTCCGTGAGCCGACGACGATCACGAGTTCGCACTCGGGAGCCATCGCCTTGACCGCTACCTGGCGGTTCTGGGTGGCGTAGCAGATGTCGTCGCTGGGCGGGTCCTGCAGCGTCGGGAACTTCTCCCGCAGGCGTCGGACGGTCTCCATGGTCTCGTCGACGCTCAGCGTGGTCTGGGACAGCCAGATGACCTTGTTCGGGTCGCGGACGGTCACCTTGTCGACGGCGTCCGGGTTGTCGACGACCTGCACGTGGTCCGGGGCCTCACCGGCGGTGCCGACGACTTCTTCGTGGCCCTCGTGGCCGACCAGCAGGATGTCGTAGTCGTCGCGGGCGAAGCGCTTGGCCTCGTTGTGCACCTTGGTGACCAGCGGGCAGGTGGCGTCGATGGTCCGCAGATTGCGGGCCGCGGCCTCCTCGTGCACCGTCGGCGCGACGCCGTGGGCGGAGAACACCACGATGGCGCCCTCGGGCACCTCTTCGGTCTGTTCGACGAACACCGCACCGGCCTTGGCCAGCGTGTCCACCACGTACCGGTTGTGCACGATCTCGTGGCGCACGTATACGGGAGCGCCGTGCTTCTCCAGCGCGCGCTCCACGGTCTCGACGGCGCGGTCCACGCCGGCGCAGTAGCCACGCGGCTCGGCGAGCAGCACGCGCTTGCCGGTTTTGCTCATAGCTTCTCCGGCGACCGAAACGGTGGCGCCGGGAATGCCCATATTGATGGTCGGTGGCATAGCACAAGGGTACTGATCACCGCAGGGCCACAGCCAGCCGTACTCTGGCAGGCATGTCTACTGCGCCCTACGGAGTCCGGCTGCTGGTCGGCGCGGCGGCGACCGCGCTCGAGGAGACCATTCGGCTCCCCCACACCATCCTGACCTACCCGATGACGCTGGCCAGTCAGCTCGCCCAGCTGGTCATGAAAATGCAGCAGGACCTGGCCGAACTGGTCAACAAGGGCGACGAGACCCTGGAGCAGTGGTTCCCGCCCAAGGACGAGCAGCCGGAATGGGCCACATTCGACGAAGATCTGCTCGAGCCGGGTGCTGACGATCCCGCCGGCCCCGCCACCGAGCAGCCCGACGGCGCCCGCCTGACGGAAGGCCGGTTCGCGCTGTACAGCACGGGCGCCGCCGAGACCCCGAAGCCGGCGACGAACGGTGCGGCCGCCAACGGCGCGAGCGTCGCGACCCCCGCGATCGTCGAGGCCCTGGACTACGCCGAGCTGACCCTGGCCCAGCTGCGCGCCCGGCTCCCCCAGCTCAAGGTGGACGACCTCGAGGCGCTGCTGACCTACGAGAACAACACGAAGTCCCGCGCGCCGTTCCAGACGCTGCTGGCCAACAGGATCACCCGCGCGACCGCGAAGTGATGCGGTGACGTCGGCTGCCGCAGCGGCCGGAAACGAGAACTCGGCCGAAAATCCCTGGCCGGTCCGGGCGGTGTCCACCCGGGTGGCCAAGTACATCGACCGGCTCGGCACCATCTGGATCGAAGGTCAGCTCACCGAGCTCAAGCTGCGTCAGTCGACGGCGTGGATGGTGCTGCGCGACCCGGCCGCGGACATGTCGCTGTCGGTCAGCTGCCCGCGTGCCCTGGTCGACGACGCGCCGGTCGCCCTGTCAGAGGGCACCCAGGTGATCATGCTGGGCAAGCCGCAGTTCTATACCCGCAACGGCTCATTCTCGTTGCGTATCAGCCAGATTCGCGCCGTCGGTATCGGTGAGCTGCTTGCCCGCATCGATCGGCTGCGCCGCCTGCTGGATGCCGAGGGCCTGTTCGACCCGCGACTCAAGCGCCCGATTCCGTTCCTGCCCAACACCATTGGCCTGATCACCGGCCGCGCCTCGGCGGCCGAGCATGACGTCGTCACCGTCGCCCAAAGTCGTTGGCCCGCCGTCCACTTCGATATCCGCAACACGGCGGTGCAGGGCGCCAATGCGGTACCGCAGATCGTCGAGGCCCTGCGCGCGCTGGACGCCGCGCCGCACGTCGACGTCATCGTGATCGCGCGCGGCGGCGGCAGCGTCGAGGATCTGCTGCCGTTCTCCGACGAGACGCTGTGCCGCGAGATCGCGGCGTGCACCACGCCGGTGGTGAGCGCCGTCGGGCACGAACCGGACAACCCGCTGTGCGACCTGGTCGCCGACCTGCGGGCGGCCACGCCGACCGATGCGGCCAAACGCGTCGTCCCCGATGCCGCCGCCGAGCAGGCGCTGGTGACCGACCTGCGGCGGCGCAGCGCGCAGGCCCTGCGCAACTGGGTGCACCGCGAGGAGCGCTTCATCGGTCAGCTGCGCGGCCGCCCGGTGCTGGCGCAGCCGCTGCAGGCGCTGGACGCCCACGCCGCGGAGATCACCCGGGCAGTGGCGGCCGCGCGCCGCGACATCCGGCGGCTCATCGCCACCGAAACCGACCACGTCGGGCATCTGTCGGCCCGGCTGGCCACGCTCGGGCCGGCCGCGACCCTGGCCCGCGGGTATGCCGTGGTGCAGAACCTGTCAGCCGGCGGTGCGGTCCTGCGGTCGGCGCAGGATGCCCCGGCGGGAACCAGACTCCGAATCCGGATGGCCGACGGCGCCGTCACGACCGTGAGCGAAGGAATATATGACGAACATTAGTCAGCTTGGCTACGAGGCTGCCCGCGACGAACTGATCGAGGTCGTCCGCAAACTGGAAGCAGGCGGACTCGACCTCGACACCTCGCTCCAGCTCTGGGAAAGGGGCGAACAACTGGCAAAACGGTGCGAAGAGCACCTGGCCGGCGCCCGCAAGAAAGTCGAAGACGCGCTCGCCTCGGGCGCCGACGACGAAAATTGATCAGTGCGGTAATTTCTCCCGCACTCTGTTAACTGGAACACGTTTCAGTTATGCTCCTGCACCATGCGTGATGCTTCCCTGACCACAGACCTCGGCCGCGTGTTGGTAACAGGCGGGTCTGGCTTCGTCGGCGCCAACCTGGTGACCGAACTGCTCGGCCGTGGCCACCACGTCCGGTCGTTCGACCGGGCGCCGTCGCCGCTGCCGGCCAACCCGAACCTGGAGACGCTGGTCGGCGACATCACCAACGTTGACGACGTCGACGCCGCAGTCCAGGGCATCGACACGATCATCCACACCGCGGCGATCATCGACCTGATGGGCGGCGCATCCGTCACCGACGAATACCGCAACCGCAGCTTCGGCGTGAACGTCGGCGGCACCGAGAACCTGGTGAAGCTGGGCCGGGCCGCGGGCGTCAAGCGCTTCGTCTACACCGCGTCGAACAGCGTGGTCATGGGTGGGCAGGACATCCAGAACGGCGACGAGACCATGCCGTACACCGCCCGCTTCAACGACCTGTACACCGAGACCAAGGTCGCCGCCGAGAAGTTCGTGCTGTCGCAGAACGGCGTCGACGGCATGCTCACCTGTTCCATCCGGCCCAGCGGTATCTGGGGCCGCGGCGACCAGACCATGTTCCGCAAGGTGTTCGAGAACATCCTCGCCGGCCACGTCAAGGTGCTGGTGGGCAACAAGAACATCAAGCTGGACAATTCCTACGTGCACAACCTGATCCACGGTTTCATCCTGGCGGGCGAGCACCTGGTGCCCGGCGGTACCGCACCCGGGCAGGCCTACTTCATCAACGACGGCGAACCGCTCAACATGTTCGAGTTCGCCCGGCCCGTCATCGTCGCGTGCGGCCGCAAGCTGCCCACCTTCTACGTCTCCGGCAAGCTCGTGCACCGCGTGATGATGGCCTGGCAGTGGCTGCATTTCCGGTTCGCCCTGCCCGAGCCGCTGATCGAGCCGCTGGCGGTCGAGCGCCTCTACCTGAACAACTACTTCTCGATCGCCAAGGCCAAGCGCGACCTCGGCTACGAGCCGCTGTTCAACACCGAGCAGGCCATGAAGGAATGCATGCCGTACTACGTCGACCTCTTCCGCCAGATGGAAGCGGCCGAAGCCAAGAAGTAGCTGTACGCCCGTGTGCCTCTACCGATTTCAGCGGTAGAGGTGCACCGGGTGCTGCGTTGATTTCTCGATGTTCGCCGACGCGGCCATGAGCAGATCGGTGCCGAGCGCGATGAGCGCGCGGGCGGCCGCGATCTCCTCGCCGACGAGCGGCGCACTCGGGTCTTTGGGATTGCGGTAGGCATCCCCCGTCGTGGTGAGGGTGTCGTCCCGCAGCCGGGCGTGTGCGGAGGCGTGGGTGTGGACATCGTCCTCGAAGAACTCGATCTCGACGTGCCACTTGTTGGTCAGATCCTTGTCGTACATGTCGATCACCTTCCCTAAGTAAGCGTGCGCCTCCCGCCGCCCGTTGACCAGTACCGATTTCCCTTGCTGGCCGAACGGGCGCCGGAATCGCAGACCCACCCGTAAAGTCGAACGGGCACAGGAAATTCCGTTTCGAACGAGGAGCTCTGTCATGCCCGACGGCAAACCCAACATCCTGGTGATCTGGGGCGACGACATCGGCATCAGCAACCTGAGTTGTTACAGCGACGGCCTCATGGGCTACCGCACCCCGAACATCGACCGCATCGCCGCCGAGGGCATGCGCTTCACCGACTCCTACGGCGAGCAAAGCTGCACCGCGGGCCGGGCGGCGTTCATCAGCGGGCAGAGCGTGTATCGCACCGGGATGAGCAAAGTCGGCGTGCCGGGCGTCGACATCGGTTGGGCCGCAGAGGATCCGACAATCGCCGAGCTGCTCAAGCCGATGGGCTACGCCACCGGGCAGTTCGGCAAAAACCACTTCGGCGACTTGAACAAGTACCTGCCGACCGTGCACGGGTTCGACGAGTTCTACGGCAACCTGTACCACCTCAACGCCGAGGAGGAGCCCGAGCAGTTCGACTATCCGCACAAGGATCAGTTCCCGCTGCTGTACGAGAAGGCGCTGCCACG
Organism: Mycobacterium sp. SM3041; assembly: GCF_039668335.1. Taxonomy (NCBI): domain Bacteria; kingdom Bacillati; phylum Actinomycetota; class Actinomycetes; order Mycobacteriales; family Mycobacteriaceae; genus Mycobacterium; species Mycobacterium sp. SM3041. The sequence goes on from NZ_JAYXBQ010000035.1 coordinate 103,889, forward strand.
CGGCGTGATGAACTGCAAGGCCACCACCGAGGTCTCGACCGAGCCCGACGACCCGAAGTTCGGACCCGTCGGCAAGCAGACCATCGAGGACACCGGCCCGCTCACCGCCAAGCGGATGGAAACCATCGACGACGACATCGCCGACCGCACCGTCGACTACATCAAGCGCCAGCACGAGGCGGGCAACCCGTTCTTCGTGTGGTGCAACTTCACGCACATGCATCTGTACACACACGTGAAGCCCGAGAGCCGCGGGCAAGCCGGCATCTGGCAGTCCGAGTACCACGACGCGATGATCGACCACGACAAGAACGTCGGCACGGTGCTGGACGTCCTGGACGAGCTGGGCATCGCCGACGACACCATCGTCATCTACTCCACCGACAACGGCCCGCACCGCAACACGTGGCCCGACGCCGGCACCACGCCGTTCCGCAGCGAGAAGAACACCAACTGGGAGGGCGCCTTCCGGGTGCCGGAGATGATCCGCTGGCCCGGAAAGATCAAGGCGGGCACCGTCTCCAACGACATCATCCAGCACCACGACTGGCTGCCGACGCTGCTGGCCGCCGCGGGCGACCCCGATATCGCCGAGAAGCTCAAGAAGGGCCACAAGGCCGGTGCCGACGGCGAGACCGAGTACAAGGTCCACATCGATGGGTTCAATCTGCTGCCGTATCTGATGGGCGAGGTCGAGCACAGCCCGCGCCGGGGCTTCTTCTACTTCAACGACGACGCGGAGCTGGTCGCGATGCGTTTCGAGAACTGGAAGATCGTCTTCGCCGAGCAGCGCTGCCAAGGCACCCTGCGGATTTGGGCCGAGCCGTTCACGCCGCTGCGGGTGCCCAAGCTGTTCAACCTGCGCACCGACCCCTACGAGTACGCCGACATCACGTCGAACACGTACTACGAGTGGTTCCTGCGGCGCGACTTCTTCGCCTTCTACGCGACGGCGATGGCCGCGGCATTCCTCGACACCTTCAAGGAGTTCCCGCCGCGGCACCCACCGGCCAGCTTCAGCATCGACCAGATCGTCGAGAAGCTGCACCAGTTCCTGGCGGCCGACTAGGTGTTGGAGTCCTGGAACAACGGCCCGACCAAGTCGGCGATCGTCGACTTCGTCGGGCGGGTCATCACCGAAGGTCCGGATTTCGTTGTGCCGCAAGACCGGATCGCGGTCTTCGACAACGACGGCACACTGTGGTGCGAGAAGCCGGCGTACGCCCAGCTGGATTTCCTGGTGCGCCGGCTGGCGGTTCAGGCCGCTGCCGATCCGTCGCTGGCCGCACGTCAGCCGTACACCGCGGCCGTGTCCGGCGACCTGGCCTGGTTCGGCGACGCCGTCACCAAGCACTACCAGGGTGATGACAGTGATCTGACGGTGCTTGCTACGGGCGTCCTTTCGGCGCACTCCGGGATCACCGTCGAGGAACACGCTGCGCGGGTGTCAGCGTTCTTCGCCGAGGCCCACCATCCGACCCTGGACCGCCCGTACACGCAGTGCGGCTACGTGCCGATGATCGAGCTGCTGCGGTACCTGGAGTCGAACGCGTTCACCTGCTACATCGTCTCCGGCGGCGGGCGCGACTTCATGCGACCCGTCACCGACGGCATGTACGGGATCCCGCCCGAGCGCGTCGTGGGCAGCTCAGTGGGCGTCACGTTCGCCGACGGCGATCTGGTAACGACGGCGCAGCCCGAGTTCCTCAACGACGGTCCGGTCAAGCCGGTGCGAATCTGGAGCCGTACCGGACGACGGCCGATCTTCGCAGCCGGGAATTCCAACGGTGACATCGAAATGCTGCAGTACACCAAGGGCTTTCGGCTGCTGGTGCGGCACGACGACACCGAACGCGAGTTCGCCTACGACGCTGGCGCCGAGAAGGCACTGAAGTTGGCGGAGTCCGAAAGCTGGACCGTCGCCAGCATGCAGTCCGACTGGGCCGAGGTGTTTCCTCGTTGATCCCGCACCCACTGGCGTTGACCCTGCGGCAACGGCGTAAAAGTGCGAGAGCGACGCACCCTGAGCGCAGAGTCAACCAGGGGCCGGAGTTGACTCTGCGCCCACGGCGCAAAGTTGCGAGTGGCCCACACCCTCAGCGCAGGGTGAACGCGTGAGTCTGGTCTGGATCCCCGGGCAGACGGCAGTGCTGGGTTCCGACGAGCACTACCCCGAGGAGGCGCCCGCTCGCGAGGTCACCGTCGTCGGCTTCTGGATCCAGCCCCATCAGGTGACCAACGCGGACTTCGCGGCATTCGTCGAAGCCACCGGCTACGTCACCGTCGCCGAACGGCCGCTCAACGCCGCCGACTATCCGGGCGCTCCGGCGGAGAACCTGCAACCCGGCTCCATGGTGTTCCGCCGCACCCCGGGCCCCGTCGACCTGCGTCACCTCAGCCAGTGGTGGACGTGGACGCCGGGCGCGTGCTGGAACCATCCACGCGGCCCCAAGTCGTCGCTGCGGAACCGCGAGAAGCACCCCGTCGTGCACGTGGCGTTCGAGGACGCCGCCGCGTACGCCGACTGGGCCGGGTTGGCCCTGCCCACCGAGGCGCAGTGGGAGGTCGCGGCCCGCGGAGGCCTGGACCGCGCCATCTACACCTGGGGCGACGAAGCCGAGCAGCCCGGGCAACAACTGGCCAACTTCTGGCACGGCGAATTCCCGTATCTGCCCGACACCGGTTACGGCCAGACCACACCGGTGGGCAGCTTCCCGCCGAACGCCTACGGCCTGTTCGACATGGCCGGCAACGTCTGGGAATGGACCACCGACTTCTACGGGGACACCCGAGACACCCGGCCCTGTTGCGCCGCAGACAGTTACGACCCTGACCAACCGGGGACGCCGGTAGCCCGCCGGGTGATCAAGGGCGGGTCGTTCCTCTGCGCCGACAGTTACTGCCTGCGCTACCGACCGGCGGCCCGTCGTCCCCAAGCGGTCGATACGGGGATGAGCCACATCGGCTTCCGATGTGTGCGGAACGGGTGAGGTAGCCGAATCAAAGTGGATTGCGGCCGGCGAAGGCGATGACCCGCTGCGTCGGACTGGCGTCGCCACCCAATTCAACCCCCGGACCGAACAAGCCCTGAGGTTGTAGAGCGGGCACAAGTGCTGCACCTACGCCCTCTGCCAGCGCAGCCTCAGCGTCATCGAATTCGACCGTTCGTCCCACGGCGACCGCAAGATCCCAGCTGTGGATGAGCGTCGAGTAGGTGATGATGCTGATCGCCTCGGCCGCCGGCATCGATCCGAGCACCGTGGTGACCGGATGCTGCCAGTCACCGATGGTGGCCCACGCACGTTGGGAACGGCCGATCGACTGCTCAGCAACCGCCAACGGGTCCGACCCCAAAATATCAGCGCCACTGAACAATTCCGCTTCCGTCGGCCCGCTGCCGCCATCGACGGCGGCCGCAAAAGCATCGATCGAGGAGATGGTGTGGCTCAGCAGCGACCGCACCGCCCATCCCGCGCACGGACTCGACAGGTCGAGGTCCGACGCCGTCAACGTCGACACGAGACCGACCAGTCGGGCATCGGCCCCCGAGAGCAATTCAACAGGTCCCATCACAAGGCCGCCTAACGTTAGTAGTTGCTATTTACCGTTATGGTTATACGCGACAGCGGCTAACGTTGTCAACGGAGTGCTACCGTTAATTCGGTGGCAGCCACATCGAGACTGGAGCGCGCGCAGCGCGCCGGTTTTCCCGTGGCAGGAGAGCCACTGGCCGTGGATTTGGCCGACACGATCATCACGGTGACCACTCCGGCCACCGACCTGCTCGCCGACGAAGCGGCCTGCCGACTCTGGTGGGACCTCCAGCGCGACCGCCTGCCAGACACCGCGTCGGCTCCGCCGCTGCGACAGACCATCGAGCTACGCGAGGCCATTCGCGAGATCCTCGACGCCCAGATTGCCGGCACACCGCCGAGCCGTGCCGCAGTAAGTCACGTGAACCAATCCGCCGCCGGCGTCCTCCGCACGAGGAGGCTGGTGCGCGTCCCCGCTGGATGGGCATCGGAAACCGAATACCACCCGACCACCGACCAGTCGCACCAGCTTGCTGTGGCGCTCGTAGCAGACAGCCTCATCGACTTTCTGGTCGGACCGACGTCACAGCGACTTCGCCGTTGCCAAAACCCTGCTTGCAGTATGCTTTTCGTGGCGCAGGACGCGCGCCGAAAATTCTGCACGCAAAACATCTGCGCCAATCGGATGCGTGCGGCGCGGCACTACCAGCGCCACCACTGACGGCTACCATGCCACCCTGCGGAGACTGCGGCCACATTTGAATGCTGCAAGCACCAAGGGTTTTCGGCTGCTGATGTTGCACGACGATGCCGACCGCGAGAGAGAAGGTCAGTCCCGCAGTGGCGCAAAGGCGAAGTCGCGCAGCCCGTCTCGTGGGTGAATCGCGGCGGTGAAACCGAGTTCCTGGGTGGCGCATACGGGATCGGCAACGATATGGCGGACGTCGCCGCTGCGGTACTGACCAGTGACCTTGGGCTGCGGGGCATTGCGGGCAGCGCATAACTGCTCAGCCACTTCACGAATCGTGATCGGGTGTCCGGAACACACGTTGAAGGCCGTGAAGCCGCCGTGGTCGTATGTCGTCGCGGCGACGTTGGCCGCGGCCACGTCGTCAACATGGACGAAGTCGCGCATCTGCCCGCCGTCTTCGTAAACGTCTGGGACGGAACCATTTTCCAAGGCTGAGCGGAAGATGGCCGCCACCCCGGAGTACGGCGTATCCCGGGGCATACCCGGGCCGTAAACATTGTGGTAGCGCAGTGCGACGACCGACCCACCCACCGCGTCGGCCCAGGCCAGCGCGTAGTGCTCCTGCGCCGCCTTACTTGCCGCGTAGAGGCTGCGCGGCCGCAGCGGGGCATCCTCCCCCACCGTGCGCCAATGCAACTCTTCGCCACCTAACGGACAGCGGTGCTCGAATACGCCCGCGTCCAGGTCCGACTGGCGGCGCGGCAACGGCTCAACCAGCCCGTGTCGCGCACATTCGTAGCTCCCCTGGCCGTAGACCACCATCGACGACGCCAGCACCAGACGCCGGCACCCCGCGGCGTACATCTGGGCCAGGAGCACCGTCGTGCCGAAGTCGTTGTGACTGCCGTAGGACGGTGCGTCGGCGGCATTGACGCCCGCGCCGACAACGGCAGCCTGGTGGCAGACCATGTCGATGCCCTTGAGCAGCCCGGCCAATGCCTCGGCATCACGTACGTCCTGTATCCGGCAGCCATCGGGCGGCAGGGCACCGTCGCCATGCGCAGCGCTGAGCATGGCGTCAATGGCGACAACCTCGTGCCCTGCGGCGGTCAACACCGCCCAGATGCGCGAACCGATGAATCCGGCGGCGCCGGTCAGGAGTACCCGCACGGTGCTGTCAGCAGCCGTCCGGGCAGACGACATCAACGAGGGCAGACGCGGCTCCGCCGTCCAGCTTTCGAACATTGCTCACCGAGCACGCGGTGAGCGGAGCCGTCGGCGTCTGGTTGATCTGCACGAGATAGCCTTCCGCTCGCAGATCGTTGATCACCGCATCCGCCGGCGCCGCCGGCGCCGCCGACGCGACCGGAGCGAACGCCACCATCGCAAGAGCGGCTGCACCCATGCCCATGATCACTGACTTCATCACAGCACTCTTTCGTTGTCTTCCAATAGAATTCGTGTGCATCAACGCGGTTCTCACCGGCGAGAACCACCCGCCGAAGGCGGCAATACCACTGTAATGCAGTAACTTTCGTGAGATTCTTACCGATTGGTGACCATCCCGACGAGTTCCCGGCCTGGCTGCGATCACTCTGTCGATCAAGCGCCCGCGCCGCCGGCAACCGCCCTCACCGCAGCGACAATGTCATCGATCAGCGGGATGTCGGCCGCAGTGACGGCGTGATGGGCGTAAACAATGCGTCCGTCACGGTCCACGACGAAGGTGCCGCGGCCCTGCAGGACATCCGACGTAACCTTGCCTGCGCGGCTACCCGAGCGCAGCACGCGGATCAGGCGCATCGGAGAGAACATGGCATACCGCCCGAGCGAAAAGCGCTCGACTTCCGTGGCACGCTCAAGCTCCTGTTGCGGGTCACTGAGGCAGTCGGCGGTGATGCCGCGCTGCGCACAGGACGCACATACCGTGTCGATGTCATCGCGATAGACGATGGCCACGCGGGCGCCTGCCGCCGCGAGTTGATCGCCGGCCTGCTCGAGGTCGCGGGCAGCCTGCTGACAGAACGGGCACCACAACCGGTGAAACGCCACCACAGCAGGTCCTGTCGCAATCAACTGCGCGACCGTGACGTCCCCGTCCGCCGATGTCACGGCGACATCGACCGGAAAGCGTTCTCCAACAAAAAGACTCACCGCGCCCTCCAAACGAATGTCAAGTGAATGACCGGCGACAGCCACACTCAAGATTTCTGTACTCTACAGTACAAAGTTGATCGCTTGATAGCGTCATCGAGTGATCACCGAGCCGACGACCGACCGTGGCCGCGCGACGGTGGCCCGAATCTTGGAGGCGGCATGTATCTTGTTCGCCCGTCAGGGAGTGCGGGCGACGACCCTCGATGAGATCGGCGGCGCCGCCGGTGCGGGGCGCAGCCAGCTGTACCACTTTTTCGCCGACAAGGCAGACTTGGTTTCCGACGTGGTCCGGTTCCAGGTCGACCGGGTGCTGTCGGCGGTCGAGCCGTCATTCGACAACGTCAACACGGCCGCCGATCTCCGCGCCTGGTGCGCCGACGCACTCCGCGCGCACGCATCTTCTGACGATCCCATCCGCTGCCCCATCGGATCGCTGGTCTACGAACTCGACCGCTCCGCCGATGGCCCGGCCCGTGCAGCGCTCAGGGCCGGGTTCGGCCGCTGGGAACAGGTGATCGGCGACGCCTTCCAGCGGGTCGCCGCCGACGGCGGGTTGCTGCCCGGCACCGATCCCGCTGTCCTGGCTGCCGGTCTACTCGCCGCCTACCAGGGCGGCATGCTGCTGGCGGACGTGAGCGGCGATGTCGCACCACTGCAAAACGCATTGGATACGGCGTTGGCAGCCGCCCTGGGGCCGCCTCCAAAACGAAGGCGATCCCGGTAGCACCGGTCCTACACCCTCAGCGCCAGTTGCGGAAGGCGTCGATGAGGCGATGACGGAATGCCGGGTCTAGTTGGTCCGTGTCGATCTTGCCGACGGTCGCAATGGTGCTGCGGAACTGTTGGAGGTAGTTTTCGCAGCCGTCGCATTCGAGCAGATGCATGTCAAAGCGCGCCCGGTCCTCCAGGTCGAGGCTGCCGTCGAGGTAGGCCGTCACCAACTCGACGAGTTCGTTGCAGTCCATCGGGTTGGTGGTCATGCGGTATCCCTCAGATAGTCCTCGAGCACCTGCCGGACGGCGGCTCGGCCTCGGTGGAGCAAGACGCGCTGATTGGCAGCGCTGATCTCGAGCAGTTCGCAGACTTCGTCGGAGTCCAATCCCAGCATGTCACGCATCGTCACCACGACGCGCTGGCGTTCGGGAAGATTGTCGAGTCCCCGTCGCGCCACCATGATCAATTCCTTGCCGAGGACCGAACTCTCAGGGGTGTCCGGAAACGGCGCCGGCACTGCGGTCGGCAGCCAATGGCCGGGATGCGGGTCGTCGGTGCCGCGAAAGCGCGCCGGGTCGACGGTGCCACCAGTGAACGCCGCCACCGCAAGATCGGCATCCCGCCGCTCACGGATACCCCGGTTCTTGGCGATATTGATCAGAATCGCGAAAAGCCAAGTACGCAACGACGACCTGCCCTCGAACGAACCGATCCCCTTGAGCAACGCGATCCAGGTGTCCTGCACGACGTCTTCGGCGATCTCACGGGTCGGTACGTAACCCTGTGCGACCCGTAGCAGCGCCGGCGTATGCCGGTCCACCAGTTCGGCGAAAGCCGACTCGTCGCCGCGTTGCAACGCGGCGACGAGCGCACCTTCGTCACCTGCGATCCTGGTCATGATGACCGGGAGCATAGTCGCTCAGCGGTACTCCGGATTGGTGAAGTCGTACCGGCAACCGGCGTCCCATCCTGATCGCACATTGCCGTAGGCGGGGATGCCGCCGCCGGCGCGCAGCATCCGTGCCAGGTGCATCAGGTTCCACGTCATGAACGTGGTGTTGCGGTTGGTGAAGTCGTTCTCCGGCCCGCCCGAGCCGGGGTCCAGATAGGACGGGCCCGGACCTGCTTCACCGATCCAGCCGGCGTCGGCCTGCGGCGGAATGGTGTACCCGATGTGTTGCAAGGTGTAGAGCACGTTCTGCGCGCAGTGCTTGACACCGTCCTCGTTGCCGGTGATCAGGCAACCGCCGACCCGTCCGTAGTAGAGGTACTGCCCGGCGTCGTTGAGCAGATGCGAGCCGCCATAGAGCCGTTCGTGTACTTGCTTCATCACAGAACTGTTGTCGCCCAACCAGATCGGGCCGGCGAGCACCAGAATGTCAGCGGCCAGCACCTTGTCGAAGATCGCCGGCCAGTCGTCGGTCGCCCACCCGTGCTCGCGCATGTCGGGCCACACGCCGGTGGCGATGTCGTGGTCGACGGCGCGCACCACCTCGACGGCAACACCATTGGCGGCCATGATGCGACTGCTGATGTCGATCAGACCTTCGGTATTGCTCACCTCGGGCGATCTCTTGAGCGTGCAGTTGATGAACAGCGCACGCAGGCCGTCGAAGTCAGCAGGCCGATCAGACACGATCACCCTCCCGCCCGGCACCCAGCGCATCAGCCAATGTCCAGGCCGCAAGGCCAAGCAGTGCAACGTCTTTGATCAGGAACTGGCCCGTCATCGACAGCGCCGGGAAGCCGCCGGCGGCCGACTCACCGATCCCGGGCGTGGTGAACAGGAAACTGATGGTCGCAACGAACAGCCCGACCGCGATCAGGCTGCCGACCGCCGACACTTTCGGCCACCACGGCTTGACAGCGAGCAACACCGCAGTGCCAACCTCGAGCACACCGAGCAGCGACGAGAACGTCGTCACGGAGAAGATGTCGTACAGCCAGCTCATGAACGGGCTGTGCGCGACGAGCGGCTGAATACCTTGCGCCTCATACGAAGTGAATTTCAGTAAGCCAATCCACCCGATCACGATGACAAGTCCGTAGCGAGCGAGATGGCCGGCGATTCGACTCACTATGGCCTCTGTTGTCAATGATTCGACTCGGGCCCGAATGTTCGTCGCGGTCATTGGTTTACCTCTTTCGGCTGTCTCGCGGCGGCCTGCCCGCCGACGATCACAGAACTGAGTGGGTCGCCGGCGCCCGAACGTTACGGCCCCCGGCCTCTGGCCGCGCGCACCACGGACGTGTGGGCCGACGGCCCGGTCGTTACGGGGAAAGTCCGCCGGCGACCGCGCGTCACAGAATCGTCAGATAGTCCCGTCGCGCGGCGATCCGTAACGGAGTGGGCCTTCGCCAACACTCAATCGGCGAATGGGCCACGGCCCCAACGACCAAACGAGGAGCGCACATCATGAGCAACACCGTCACAGCGAGCTTGGGCAAAGCCGCCCGCTGGACCGTCATCGCCGGCGCCGCCGTAGCCTTCGCGGGCGTGCCGAACGCCTCGGCCAACCCACCGATCCTGCCCACACCCGGCGACGGACCCGCCAGCACCGCTGTCCAGGAGCTGCAATCCGCGGGCTACAACGTCTCGTTCAACTGGCTCGAAGGGCACCCCAACGTCCCGTTGTCCGAATGCAAGGTCACCAGCATCTCCGGCCTGCGCGTAACGATGCAGGCAGACGGCATGACACTCATGGAACCCGCGCGGTTCGACACCGCCTACGTCGATATCACCTGCCCGAACGCAAAATAGGTCTCACTCGGCGCAGCATGCCGGCCGGCATGCTGCGCCGCTACAACACGCGCTCGAACCACACCTGGTCGCGCACGGCAATCCCGTCTGATGCCGTGCCGGCCGGGTAGCCCGAGTGCGGGCCGAAGGCGTCATGCACTACGCGACCGAGCCGGAATCCGCAGCGCTGGTAGAAACGCAGATTGCCAATATCTGCTGTCGCAGTGGCCAATTGGACTCGTCGGGCACCGCCGGCGCGAGCGTCATCGATCACCTGCTCGAGCAGGCGGCGCCCGACGCCGGCACCGCGGTGCGGCACAGCGACGGCCATGTTGGCCACCTCCCATGTTTCGCCGTGATCACTCACGGTGACTTGGATGTGTCCGACGACTTCGGCCGATCCGCGCATGGCGACCCAAACGCGCCCTGCACCGATGTAGCCGTCAAGTTTGCGCTCGGAATCCTCGGCCAGCCGGAACAGATCGATGAGAGCCCGCCGGTCTCCGTCGAACGGCACGATCCTCACCGGCTCCGCAAAATCCGTGCCCGCAGTTTCACTGCTGACGCACATTCCCTGCGCAGACACCAACTTCCAAGTACCGCTCCCGTTCTCACCCGAGCCTGACGCCTGGATCGGGCCGTCAACCGGCTTTATCAACATGGCGCGGGTGTACAACAGTTGGAAGCCGCGACGTTGGGCGTTCTCTTGCGACTTGGAGCCGGGCGCCGTGGTGATCACCGCAATATCGCAGCCGGCTTCCGCTGCGTCTGTCAGGCGCCGTGCCAGCAGTGCGTTCTGTATCCCGCGACGACGATACGCCGGAGCGGTTGCGGCACCGGTGAATTGAGCAATGCCCCCTGTGATCATCAGGCTCGCACCACCGGCAATCACGCCATCACATCGACCGACGTACATCGTGGCGCCGGCATCGTAGAAGTCGCGTTCGTCCCGCTCGATGGCTTCGTCGGAGAATTGCTCGTGGAAACCCACACCCTCATCGTCAGGATGGGCCGTACCTGCCACCACTACGTCCAACCAGGCGTCGAATTCTTCTGGGCCGCATACCCGTACGTCGATTCCCGGTGAGGTCGCCACCGGTAGCGCACAGTCAAGGCGCCGACCGAGGACGCACTCGTGCGCGACGAGCCGATAACCGCGGCGCGACAGCAGTACCGCGACCTCGCGGTCGGCGAGACTGGAAAGTTCTATCTGCGTGGGCGTTTCGCGTATCGCATATTCCAGCTCGATAGCGCCGAGAGCTACCGGGTCAAGCGCGCCATCGAAACCCAGCCCGACCACTTTGTTCATCGGTGATCCAGGTTCAGCGAAACATGCCACTCCGCCACCCAGCGGAGTGGCGAATCCCGACCTGTTGCGCTGCCGGGCGGGTGCACTCGCGAGTGCAATGAGCTGCGCCTCAGCGTGTTCGATGCGGCCGGCCAGAGACGTACTGCAGAACAATGATGTGTTGCTGTCCATGGTCAGCCACCCGAGTTCTGCTTCGCAGCGGGCGGCATACGACGACCGTCGAGCGCATCACCCAAGGTCCAGATGGCCACTCCGATGAGCACCAGATCCTTCAACAGAAACTGGCCGGGCAGAGCACCCAAAATCGGGATCGGGCCCGCATGTCCAACCACCAGACCCGGCGTGGTGAACAGGAAGCTCAGCGTTCCGACGAACAGCACCACCGCCATGGCACTACCCACGGCAGACAGCAGTGGCCACACCCGATGCAGTGCGATCAGGACCGCGGCGAGGATCTCGGCAGTACCTAGGGCCGTGGCCACAGCGCTGTGACTGAGCACCAGGTAGATCCAGGACATCAGCGGGTTGTGCTCAATCAGCACATGGGCTTCCATCTTGACGAACTTGCCCACACCGATCCACGCCAGCACGACGACCAATCCATACCGGGCCACTGCCTGCCCCAACCTGCTGATACGGCTCGATATGGCCGCGGGTTGAACAGACAACGGCTCGTCCTTCCACGATGCGATGAAAGCCCACTCCGGGCAATAAGCCAGTAGTGTACTTTCTAGTACATTTATCGTACGGGAGAGTACAGTACTGGTCGGCAACCGTGTCATCGATCGATGCCACGACCGCAACATGCAACCGCGCAGAAGCAGATCTCCCGTGCTACACCCCGCAAGGGTCATCGAATCGTCACCGTTTCACCGGCAGCCCACTCTTAGGCTGGCAGCCGTGAACATTCGCCGAAGGACAGCAACGGCCGCCGTCGTGGGGCTGACGCTCGTGGTCGTCGCGTTCGCGGTGCCGCCGCTGCATCTGGGGATCGTCACCCCGCTGATCAACAGCACCCCAGCCCAGATCCGAAGTTTCGCACAGACTGCACCCATCTTCGGCTGGTGGAACGCGCACATCGGCTGGGGTACGGCACCTGCAGCGCTGATCGCAATGGCCGCGGTGCTGTGGGGACAGCCAGTCGCCGCGCGATTACCGTGGCGCGCAGTACCACTGACCGCATGGGCTGTCTCCTGCTCCTGGGCATTCTCGTTGGCCATGGTCGACGGCTGGCAGCGGGGTTTCGCAGGGCGCCTGACGGCGCAGCACGAATACCTCCGACAAGTGCCGAGCATCACCGACATCCCTGAGGCTTTGCGCACCTTCTCGTCCAGAATCCTCGATTACCAACCACATTCGTGGATCACCCACGTTTCGGGCCACCCGCCCGGCGCATTGCTGACATTTGTATGGCTGGATCGCATCGGGCTGGGCGGCGGCGCCTGGGCCGGCCTCTGGTGCCTACTGGTCGGATCCAGTGCCGCGGCAGCCATCGTCGTGACGCTGCGCGTTCTGTCCGGTGAGGCGACGGCCCGAGCCGCCGCACCCTTCGTCGCAGTCGCCCCGACTGCCATCTGGATTGCCGTGTCCGCCGACGGTTACTACGCCGGTATCGCCGCCTGGGGAATCGCTCTGCTGGCGCTCGCGACGCGTGACCGACACCCGATCCTTACCGGCGCCGGCGCGGGCCTGCTGCTGGGCTGGGGCATCTTCCTGAACTACGGTCTCGGTCTGATGGCGATACCGGCTGTCGCGGTGCTGATCACGGCGCCGGACCGCCGCACAGCGGTCCGAGTCCTCGCGCCCGCGACGGTGGCGGCGCTGGCCGTGGTCGGCGCGTTCGCCGCGACGGGCTTCTGGTGGTTCGACGGTTATACCCTGGTGCAGCAACGGTATTGGCAGGGCATCGCCATGAACCGCCCATTTCAGTACTGGTCGTGGGCGAACCTGGCTTCTGTGGTGTGCGCCATCGGCCTGGGCAGCGTCGCCGGGCTGAGCCTGGCATTCGACCGCGTCGCGCTTCACCGCCGAAGCGGCATCCACCTATTGACGCTCGCCGCACTGTTGGCCATCACGTGTGCCGACCTGAGCATGCTGAGCAAGGCTGAAACCGAACGGATCTGGCTGCCGTTCACCGTCTGGCTGACCGCCGCCGGCGCGCTACTGCCGGCGCCGTCACGGCGCTGGTGGCTGGCCGCCAACGTCATCGGCGCACTGGCCCTCAACCACCTGATTCTGACGAACTGGTAGCAGCCGCCTGGCCACCAGATAGCCGGGCACGCACGCCCACACCAGGGCCAGTGAAATCCACAGTCCGGCATGGTAATCACGATCCAGCACAGTCATGTTGTCCAGGTGCATGCCTGGCTTGTCGAAGACCGGGATCGCAAGCAGGCCAAGCACCGCTGAACACAACGCGGCCACCGCGACCGGCGCCTGCCACCTGACCGGAAGTATCCGGCGCGCCGCGAAGCCCAGCGCCACGCACAGCGGAGCGAACACCACGTCGTGCACGGCGACCGCGACCAACGCCCACACCGCCATGCGCATCATGATCACCGGCGGATTCTCGAACACCAGGGTCACGCCGTACCCGGCCAGCGCCAGCCCTGAGATCATCAGAAGCACCCGAGTGGCCCTCATTGCATCACCTCGATCCGGGACAGCCATTTGGTCTGCAACACACCAGGTCTCGACGGAGCGATGAGCCGACATGGGTATCCGTGGTCCGGATGCAGCGTCTCCCCATTCAGTTTGAGCGCGACCAACGTCTGACCATCCCGGGCATGACGCGCGGGCAGCACGGTGCGCGAATACGGGCCGGGCGGCTCCAGCGAATCCATCCGCACGTCGGCCTGCGGCGACCCGCCCACCATGGCGATCAGGTCCGCGAGCACCACGCCGGTCCACTCGGCGTCGGCACTCCAGCCTTCGACACAGGCGATCGGCAGGTGGAATGTCCTCTGCGGCATGGCATTGAGTTCAGCCACCGAGAACGCTCGACTACGGGCGCCGTTGACGACGGTGAGCCGATAATTCGGCGACCCAGCAGCTTGCAGCACGCCGGCCGCGACCGCTGTCCGATTCACCGGAATACCTTGCGGCCCTTTACCGGAGCGTGGCGACAGCAACGACACCCCACGTAGCCATCCGACACTCTGCCCGACCGTCGCCACCGTCGCGACCGCGACCGCCGCCCCGGTACCCAACAACACGCTGCGCCGCGTCGGCCCAACCGCACCGCCGGTCGCGACATCGCCGAGCGGTTCGCCAAGAGCCCGCCGGATCACCGGCAGCTTCACCGCAATGTGCACCAGGACCGCACCCGCCGCGAGGTAGGCCACCGCGTAATGCGACGTGGTGAAAAAGAACTTGAAGACGTACCACTGCGCGATGTTCAGCAGACCGGTGGAGAGCTCGAACAGCATCGCCCCCACCAGGACCAGGATGGAGGCGCGCTCGAGCTGTTTGGCGACGCCGCCAATGATGGGACGTTCGAACAGCTTGGGCCACACCGACCACAGCTTGACGACGGTCAGCGGAATCGCCGCGATACCAGAGGCGACGTGCGTGCCCTGCGTCAGCCGGTACAGCCAGACCGGATGCGCGGGCCAGTAGAACCACGGTTGCGGATGCTGGATGAAGTGGCTGATCAACCCGGTGACGAAACACAGCGTGACCGCGATGCCGAGCATCATGCCGACCCGCGCGGTGACGGCGGTGCTGCGTAGTTCCGTGCCGCTCATCGCAACGCCAGACTCGCGAGCATCCGGTCCCCGACCGGGTGCATATCGACGACCTTCAGGCCGGCGTCGCCGGCGATCCTGGGCGCGCTGTCGACTCCGACCGTCGCCCACCGAAACCACGGACCAACCGTCCGCGCCGATTCCAGCCGCACCCATCGAGTTATCACTCCGCTTGGGGCCGAGTCGAATTCGGCGATACACAGGCCTCCGCGCCGAAGCAGATCGGCAGCCCGGCGAAGCACGCGCGTCGGGTCACCGCCCAGCCCGACGTTACCGTCCGCCAGCAGCACTGTCTGCCAGCGGCCCATGCCTGGGAGCGGGTCGAAGACATCGCGGCGCAACGCCGGAGCGCCGCTGCGCCGTGCAAGTTCGACGGCGGTGGCGGACTGGTCGACGCCGAGCGCCGGCACGCCGCGCCGAATCAGATCGGCCACCAGCCGACCTGGTCCGCACCCGAGGTCGATGGTCGGCCCGTCGCACAATGCCAGAACTGCCCGATCAAACCTCCGATCCGCCCGGCGACCGCCCAGCCAGTTGTGCACGGGCAGACGTTGCCGACTGCCGTCGTCCTGGCGGACCCAGCACCGCTCCCCGACCAGTGCGCGCTCATACAGGTTTCCGAACACGTCACACCCCGATCGCCGCAGTAAGGCTCCGGAACCGACTGCCCTGCGGACAGCGCGCCCGCACTACGGCGATGTCGTCGATGACGTCGACATCCGACAGTTCGGTCACCAAATCCACGGTCAGGCCGGCGTGCGCCAAAGCGCGCTGTGTCCGGGCCCCGGTATCGGCTTGCGACATCGGAACCGTACGCAGGCTGTCGGCGCCGACGCCGTTGTGCAGCCCGAGCAGCCACCAACCACCATCGCTGGCCGGCCCCAGCACCGAGTCGGCGCGAAGCAACCGAAGTGCGCACGCCGTCAGCAACTTGGCAGTCACCTGCGGGGTGTCCATGCCGATCTGCAGCACCGGGTATCCGAGGCACGCCGCATCGTGGTGCGCATTGGCCAAGCGCTCACCAAAATCATTGCCACGCTGGGGAACAACGGTGAATTCTGCCAGCCGTTCCCGGATCGCGGCGGCCCCCCGCGCGGACGCAAGATCGCCGGTCAACGCCACCATGCGCGCGACGGTCGGCGTCGCGGCCACCGCGTCCAGAGTGTCCAACAGCGCGGCGGCGGCGAGATCCGCCGCTCCCTCCGCACCCAATGTGTGGGCCAACCGGGTTTTGGCCAGACCAGGTACCGGAGCCTTCGCCACCACCAGCACAGTCACGGGAACGGTCATGAGATCACCCGCCAGAAGTCCAGTGCGGCAAGAAAACTGCCACGCAACGAACCGCTCACTTTCGACTCGCCGCCGGTGCGCGGGCCATAGCTGACATCGGTTTCAACTACCTGCCAGCCCGCCTGCCCCGCGCGCACCAACAGTTCCAGCGGATAGCCGAATCGACGATCCGCGATACCGAGACCCAGCAGCGCCTCGCGCCGGGCCACCCGCATGGGCGCAATGTCGTGCACCGGCAACCTGTATCGGGTCCGCAATCGCCAACACACCACGGCGGTGCCCAGGCGGGCATGCCAGTGCCAACGTAGCCCGGGAACCGCGCGGCGCCGCCCGATGACCAGGTCGGCACCGCGGTCGAGCATCGCAACCAGATACGGCAACGCCCGCGGGTCCAGCGACCCGTCGGCGTCGAGCACCGCAACCGTCGACGTCTGCGCTGCCAGCACGCCGGCATGGACCGCCGCACCGTATCCGGGCTCCAGTTCGGTGATCACGTCGGCGCCGTGGGCCCGCGCCACGGTCGCCGTCCCGTCGGTGCTGTTGTTGTCGACCACCAGAGCCCGGTATCCGTTTGGGAGGACGGCCAGAATCGCGGGCAGCGACTCGGCCTCGTTCAGACACGGCAGGATCACCGTGATCGCAGAGCTGGACATCATCCGACGGTAAAGCGGGCCGTGCGCCGCAGCCAAGGGTCAAATGATGACGAAACTGTGACATAGGTGCTGGTAGAAGCCATGACCAGAGTTACTGGCGGGCTAGGCTGTCGAGTGTGACGAGGGTATTGATCGCAGATGACGACCCCGTCGTGCGTGATGTGGTGCGTCGGTATCTGGAGCGAGACGGGCACAATGTCTCGATCGCGCGTGACGGCAATGAGGCGCTGGCGCTGTTGAACACGGAGCGTGTCGACATGGCGGTGCTCGACGTGATGATGCCCGGACCCGACGGGCTGACATTGTGCCGCAGCATGCGCCGCGGCGACGGCTACGGACTGCCGGTGATGCTCTTGACCGCGCTCGGCGAGGAGGACGACCGGATCGCCGGTTTGGAGGCCGGCGCTGATGACTACCTCACCAAACCATTCAGCCCCCGCGAGCTCGCCTTGCGGGTGCGTTCGGTGCTACGACGGGTGCCGGCTCGGGATCTGGCTGGGCCCTTGGAGATCACGAACGGTGCGCTGCAGGTGTCGACTTCCGCACATTCGGTGAGCATCGACGGCGTCGCAGTGAGTCTAACCAACCGTGAATTCGACTTGTTGGTGTTCCTACTCACCCATCCCGGCACTGTGTACTCCCGCGACCAGCTGCTGAAACTGGTGTGGCAGTGGGATTTTGGCGACCAATCGACGGTGACGGTGCACATCAAACGGCTGCGCGCCAAACTCGGTGCGGCACATCGGATTCAGACGGTATGGGGGCGCGGCTATCTGTGGGGAGACGACGATCATGCCGGCAACTGACCTGTGGGAGATCATCGGTTGGGCACTGGCCTGTTCGGTTCCCGTCGTGGTAGCCGGCGGCGTGTTGATCCACCTGGCTCGCTCCTGGTCGCTGGCGGTCAGCATGGTTGCCCTGGTTCTGATTCCAACCCTCGCGACCTTCACCGGCGTGCTCGGCGCCAGCGGCTTCATGATCACCGAGACCTTCGAGCGCATCGCGGTGGTGCTGGTGATCGTCGCGGTGGTGACCATCCCCGCGGCGGTGATGCTGGCCCGCTACCAAGCGCGAAGAACGGTGTGGGAGCAAGAAATCCGAGCTTCCGAGCGGGCCGCCGAACAATCCCGGCGCCGCCTGGTGGCGTTCGTCAGCCACGACCTGCGTACCCCACTGGCCGGTATCCGAGCGGTGTCCGAGGCGATCTCCGATGGCCTCGTGGACAGTACCGAGGTGCGGTCGCACGCCAAACACATTGAGCAGGAATCGATTCGGCTTTCCGAGATGGTCGACGACCTGTTCGAGATGTCGAAGATCAATGCCGGCGCGGTCCAACCGGCGCACGACACCGTCGCGCTCGATGAAGTCGTCGACGACGTCTTGGCTACCCACCGGATCGCCGCGGAGCGAGCCGGGGTGCAACTGGCTGCTCAACTGCCGGCCGAACCCGTCCGAGTGATCGGCAGTGACCGGGCGTTGGTGCGGGTGCTGTCCAATCTGGTGGCCAACGCCATCGCCCATACCCCGGAAGGGGGCCGCGTCGAGCTGACGCTGGGCCGCGACGCCGACGGCGCCTGGGCCCGCGTCGACGACACGGGAGTGGGTATCGACGAGGCTGATCTGGCCAGGGTGTTCGACGTCGCCTATAGGGGGTCCAACGGCCGCGTGCCGCGCGCCGATTCGTCACTGCCGAGTGGGTCCGGTTTGGGACTGGCCATCGCAGCGGGTCTGGTGCAGGCCCACCGCGGCACGTTGTCGGCTCACAACCTCGAAACGGGCGCACGCTTCGAGGTTCGGCTACCACTCGCCGACGGCATATGAAGGCAGATTTATCGCGCCGAGGCTTCATCGGCCTCACGGCCGCGGCCGGCCTGAGCGCCGGCCGGTCACCGTCAGCGTCGGCCGCTCCGGGCCGACCTGGCCCCATTCGGGCCGTCGCCTTCGACGCGTTTACCGTGTTTGATCGCAGGCCAATCGACAATGCCGCCGAGGACATATTTCCAGGCGCCGGAACGACATTGATCGAAGCATGGCGAGTCCGGCAATTCGAATACACCTGGTTGCGCACCTTGTCGGGTACGTACACCGACTTCTGGACCGTCACCGAGGATGCGCTCGAATTCGCGGTACAGCAGTGCAAACTGCGGCTCAATCCCGCCGGTCGCGAACAATTGATGGGCGCTTGGCTCAGATTGACACCATGGCCAGATGCCCCGGCTGCGGTCCGCACGTTCAAGGACCGCGGGCTACACCTCGCTTTTCTATCCGACGCCACCGTGACGATGCTTGACTCCTGGGTCACGAACGCAGGGCTGGACGATGTCTTTCGCCCACACTTGAGCACCGACCGCGTCAAAGCGTTCAAACCCGACCCCCGCGCATACCAGCTGGGCGAAGATGCATTCGGCATCCCGCGCACACAAATCGCATTCAGCGCGCACGGCGGCTGGGACGCGGCCGGCGCCGCAGCATTCGGCTACCGCACCTTTTGGGTCAATCGCAGCGACGCGCCGGCCGAACGACTGTCGGCAACCCCCGAAGCCACCGGCGTCGACCTCACTCAGTTGGTCGAGTTCGTCGACGAACGCTCCTGACGGGAACGCGAAGCGAGTACGCGCATCGGTCACAGATGTGAACAGATTATGTAATCTGTTCACACCGCGGCGTCTGGGCCGGGTCCACCGTCGATCACGCCAGGAGAAACCAGTGAGCACACAGCGCAGCGCCCTCGTCGTCGGTGGGGCATCCGGTATCGGCTGGGCCACCGCCCAAGGACTGGCCGCGCAGGGCTACCGCGTCACCATCGCCGACCGGAACGCCGAACTCGCCGAGGCCCGCTCCGCCGAACTCGGCGCACCGCACACCGCCGTCGCCGTCGAGGTCACCGACGAAGCGTCCGTCGCTGCCGTCTTCGAGCAGACCGGGGAGCTGGACGCCGTCGTCAGCTGCGCCGGGTTCTCGACCTTCGGGCTCATCGTCGACATGCCGGTCGAGGACTTCCGCGCCGTCGTCGACTGCTGCCTGACGGGGTCGTTCATCGTCACCAAATACGCCGGCCAGAAGTTGCGTGAGGGTGGGTCGCTGGTGTGCATCTCGTCGCTCAACGGCCGCCAGCCCGCCATCGGCATGAGCGCCTACAGCGCCGCCAAGGCCGGCCTGTCGATGCTGACCGAGGTGGCCGCATTGGAGTTGGGCCCCAAGGGCATTCGCGTCAACGCCGTCGCCCCCGGTTTCGTGACCACTCCCCTGACCGAAGGCGCCGCGATGATCCCCGGCGTCGTCGACGAGTACGTCGAGAACACCGCGCTGGGCCGCGCCGGCACCCCCGAGGACATCGCCAACGCCGTGCTGTTCCTGTGCTCGGAGCAGTCGTCCTGGATGACGGGCGAGGTTCTCGACCTCAACGGCGGCGCGCATCTCAAGCGCTACCCCGACATCATGAGCCACCTCCTCAAGCTCGCGTCGGGGTAGCAACCGGCGGCAAATCCGTCAGAATCACCGTCATGGACACCGAATTCACGGTCACCCAGAAACGGGCCCTCGCCGTCGCGACGGTCCTGGCGGTCGGATTCGGCGCGTACTTCCTGCGCGGGCAGTTCATGCTGGTCGTCGTTGCCGGGGTGGTGGCCTACCTTTTCACCCCGTTGTTCCGTCGGCTGTCGAAGCGGCTGAGCACCGGCCTGTCGGCCACCCTGACCCTGCTGGCCGCGCTGCTGGTCGTGGTCGTGCCGATCAGCGGGGCCGTCGCCATCGGCGTCGTCCAGATCACCGCCATGATCCGCAACGTGTCGCAGTGGGTGAGTCGTAACGACATGGGCGCGCTGGGCACTCGGGCGCTGCAAGCCGCCAACGACCTGCTGTCACAAATCCCCTACCTGCACCACGTGACCCTGACGCCGGAGTCGGTCCAGAAGTGGATCATCACGTTTGCGCAGCGCGCGGGCGAGTGGGGCCTGAACGTGCTGCAGACCGCCGCGGGCGGACTTTTCGGCGCGCTCGCCGGTGCCGTCATCTTCATCTATGTGTTCATCTCGCTGCTGGTCAACGGCGATGACGTGGTCCTACTGATCCGGCGGCTCAACCCACTCGGCGAGGACGTCACCGACCTGTACCTGGCCAAGATGGGCGCCATGGTGCGCGGCACGGTCCTCGGCCAGTTCGTCATCGCACTGGCGCAGGGTGTGTCCGGCGCGATCTCGATCTACATCGCCGGCTTCCACGACGGCTTCTTCATCTTTGCGATCCTGCTGAGCGCCCTGTCGGTGATTCCGCTCGGTGGTGGCATCGTCAGCATCCCGTTCGGCATCGGCATGGCACTGTTCGGCAACATCGGCGGCGGCCTGTTCGTGATCCTGTTCCACATCCTGGTGGTCACCAACATCGACAACGTGCTCCGGCCGATCCTGGTCCCCAAGGCGGCGCGGTTGGACTCCGCGCTGATGCTGCTGTCGGTGTTCTCCGGCATCGCGATGTTCGGTTTCCTGGGCCTGGTGATCGGCCCGGTGCTGATGATCGTCGTCGTCACCACCATCAGCGTGTACCTCGCTGTGTACAAAGGTGTTCCGTTGAGTGAACCCGAGCCCGATGAGCCCCGCGCACCGGGGCGCCTCGCCCGCCTGATCGCTGTGATGCGCCGAAAGCAGCCCGCTACGGCAGTGGCTGCGCCTTCTGCGTCGCCTCTGCCAGAGTCCGATAGTCCCCCGGACTCGCCGACCCGCTGACCGCGACCTGCGCCGGCCCCGTCGGCCCGTCGAGCTTGGCGGTCCAGATCGGCTCGGTACCTTGCTGGTCCTCGCCGGCCCCCTCGTACACCACCCAGTGCACGCCACCCAGGTCCTGCGCCCCCGTCGGATACATGCCGCTGTGGATCGAGGACACCAGCTTCTCCTCGTCAGCGTTGCTCTGAGTCAGCGCGACGAACATGCCGGAGGCGGTCAGATAGCCGACCCTGGACATCAGCGCCCGCGTGGGTTGCTTGGTGACGGGATCGGTGCGGCCCGCCTCGATGGCGCCGCGCGACCCCGAATTGGCGTGCCAGCCGGACGGCAGTTCCGGGATCCGGATCGGGATGTGCAGCGCGGCGGCGTCGGCCTTGAGCGCGGCCGGGGCGTCGTACTGCGGCGCCGGGCCCTTACCCGGCCCCTGCGGCGCGAACGAACACATGCCGAGCATTCCGGCCAGCGCAACACAGGCCACCACCAGCGGGGCGATGGACCAGAACATGTCGCGGCCGTCCTGCAGCAGCCGGTCCTTCGCCGGGCGCGGCACCGGCACCGACTGCCCCTCGGCGACCGCGTTGGGCACGGCGGCGGGCCGCCCATCAGATGCGGCGACAGACTGGTCGTCGGGTTCCGGCGATTGAGACGTCACAGGGCTCAGTATCCCAACTCCCGACCGCACACCAACAAATGGCTAATGGGACAATCGGCGCATGACGCCTTCGCGCCGAGAAGCCCCAGACCGCAACCTCGCCCTCGAACTGGTCCGCGTGACCGAAGCCGGGGCCATGGCCGCCGGCCGCTGGGTCGGCCGCGGTGACAAGGAAGGCGGCGACGGTGCGGCCGTCGATGCCATGCGTGAGCTGGTCAATTCGGTCTCGATGCGCGGCGTAGTGGTCATCGGCGAGGGCGAGAAGGACCACGCCCCGATGCTCTACAACGGCGAAGAGGTCGGCAACGGCGACGGTCCGGACTGCGACTTCGCCGTCGACCCGGTCGACGGCACCACCCTGATGAGCAAGGGCATGCCCAACGCCATCTCGGTGCTCGCGGTCTCCGAGCGCGGCACCATGTTCGACCCGTCGGCCGTGTTCTACATGAACAAGATCGCCGTCGGACCGGACGCCGCCGACGTCATCGACATCACCGCACCCATCGGCGAGAACATCCGCCGCGTCGCCAAGCGCCTCAACGAGTCGGTGGCCGATGTCACGGTGTGCATCCTGGACCGGCCCCGGCACGCCCAGCTGATCAGCGAGGTTCGCGAGGCCGGTGCCCGCATCCGCCTGATCTCCGACGGCGACGTCGCCGGCGCCATCTCGGCCTGCCGCCCCGAGTCCGGCACCGACATCCTGGCCGGTATCGGTGGCACGCCCGAAGGCATCATCGCCGCGGCCGCCATCCGCTGCATGGGCGGCGCCATCCAGGCCGTCCTCGCGCCGACCGACGACGCCGAGCGGCAGCGGGCCCTGGACCGTGGCTACGACCTGGAGCGCGTGCTGACCACCGAAGACCTGGTCGCCGGCGACAACGTCTTCTTCTGCGCCACGGGCGTCACCGATGGTGACCTGCTCAACGGTGTGCGGTACTTCGCCGGCGGTTGCACCACGCAGTCGATCGTGATGCGCTCGAAGTCCGGCACCGTCCGGATGATCGAGGCCTACCACCGGCTGTCCAAGCTCAACGAATACTCCGCGGTGGACTTCACCGGGGATATTTCCGCCGCACACCCCCTGCCGTAATTCGTTTCACCTCAACCAAAGGGAGCACATGTCCGACAACGATGTCGAGTACCGGATCGAGCACGACACCATGGGCGAGGTCCGGGTTCCGGTCAACGCCCTGTGGCGCGCGCAGACACAACGCGCCGTGGAGAACTTCCCCATCTCGTTCCGCGGCCTGGAGCGCACCCAGATCCGCGCGCTGGGTCTGCTGAAGGGCGCCTGCGCACAGGTCAACAAGGACCTGGGCCTGCTGGACCCCGACAAGGCCGACGCCATCATCGCCGCCGCCGGTGAGATCGCCGACGGTCTGCACGATGACCAGTTCCCCATCGACGTGTTCCAGACCGGCTCGGGCACCAGCTCGAACATGAACGCCAACGAGGTCATCGCCTCCATCGCGGCGCGCAACGGCGTCGAGGTCCACCCCAACGACCACGTCAACATGTCGCAGAGCTCCAACGACACCTTCCCCACCGCCACACACATCGCGGCAACGGAAGCCGCTGTGCGCCACCTGATTCCGGCCCTCGAGGTGCTGCACGAGTCGCTGGCCAACAAGGCCCGCGCGTGGCGCACCGTCGTCAAGTCCGGCCGTACCCACCTCATGGACGCGGTGCCCGTCACCCTGGGCCAGGAGTTCGGCGGCTACGCCCGCCAGATCGAGGCCGGCATCGAACGCGTCAAGGCGACATTGCCCCGCCTGGGTGAGCTGGCCATCGGCGGCACCGCCGTCGGCACCGGCCTGAACGCCCCTGACGGCTTCGGCGCCAAGGTCGTCGACGTGCTGGTGAACCAGACCGGCATCGCCGAACTGCGTACCGCCGCAGACTCTTTCGAAGCCCAGGCCGCCCGCGACGGACTCGTCGAGGCGTCCGGCGCGCTGAAGACCATCGCGGTGTCGCTGACCAAGATCGCCAACGACGTGCGGTGGATGGGCTCGGGCCCGCTGACCGGCCTCGGCGAAATCCAGCTGCCGGACCTGCAGCCGGGTAGCTCGATCATGCCGGGCAAGGTGAATCCTGTTCTGCCCGAAGCGGTTACCCAGGTGGCCGCGCAGGTCATCGGCAACGACGCGGCCGTCACCGTCGGCGGCCTGTCCGGTGCCTTCGAGCTGAACGTCTACATCCCGATGATGGCCCGCAACGTGCTGGAGTCCTTCACGCTGCTGTCCAACGTGTCGCGGCTGTTCGCCTCCAAGTGCATCGACGGCCTCGTCGCCAACGAGGACCACCTGCGCACGCTGGCGGAGTCGTCGCCGTCGATCGTGACGCCGCTGAACTCGGCCATCGGCTACGAGGAGGCCGCCAAGGTCGCCAAGGAAGCCCTCAAGGAGAAGAAGACCATCCGGCAGACGGTCATCGACCGCGGCCTGATCGGCGACAAGCTCTCCGAGGCCGAACTGGACAAGCGTCTCGACGTGCTGGCCATGGCGAAGGTCAAGGACGGCGAGTAGTTCTCAGCCGCAGAAAGTGCCCTCTTCTTCGGAAGGGGGCACTTTTTTGTTGTCCTCCCGAGGCCTCTTCTCACATCGCAGGTGAAGCGAATGTGAACAGGTCCTTACTGGACAGATACTGCCGGGAAACGGGATCCGACCCGTGCGTTTGCGATCGTGTTGCAATGACGGCCGACCTCACCGATTCGCACCGAGGCGCCCGGCCGGATGCCGTCCCGTGCATGACGCACGGCCGCTTCCACATGCCGCACACGCACGCCGGCGAGCGGCTGCTCAAACCCCAGGCCGAGGTCCTCAAACTCGTGACGACATCACCGGGCCAACGCAATGCGGATGTCCTGCAGGCCCGGCTGTTCATCGAACTGCTCGAGGACGAACTGGCCGAGCTGCACCTGCAACTGGCGGTGACCGAGCGCCGCGCGGCCAAGCAGGGCGCCGACAAGCATCTCGAGGTACTGCGCGGGCGCATCGCCGAACTGCTGGCGATGGTCGACGCGATCGCCGACCGCTTCCCCACTGCGTAGCTGTCCCCGCGAGTTGCGGAGAAAGTCCGTGAGTTCAATCGCGACGGAAGACGCCGATGCTGAGTGAACTCAGGGACGTCCAGCGGCCGGAAAAGGTACCTGTCTTCATCCACCGCAGCCACACTGCGTCGTAATTGAAGCCACGCACATCCGATGCGCGCTTAGTCCGTGATGCACACACGGCTCCGTCGCGAGCACGTCGGCTAAGGAGACCGCCCGATGTCGCTACTGGCCGTTGTTGGAGCCGCCGGAATTGGCGCCCGGGATGTCGGTGATCGGGATGTTCGGCATCGGCGGCGGCGACGGCGTGTTGGGCAGCGTCGGAATCTCCGCCGGCGGGATATCGGTCAGATCGTTGACCGGCGGGCCGTTCTCCCGGCTGCCGTAGCTGGTGCCCGGCTCGCGATGTCCGATCATGTGGCTGACCGTCACCAGGTGATAGCCGTTGGCCTTGAGCACCGGGATGAACTGCTGCACCAGGTCGACCGTCGACGAGTAGGTGTCGTGGAACAGGACCACTGAATTCGGCTTGATCTGCGTCATCAGCATGTAGCGGGTGGCCGCGGTATTGGAGTCGTTGGCCCAGTCGAAGGGGATGACGTCCCAGTTGATGTCGGCCAGGCCCTGCTTCTTGGCCTCGGCGAGCACCTGGTCGTTGATCAGTCCGCCTGCGGTGCGCACCAGTTTCGGCCGCTGTCCGGTGGCCTTCTCGATGGCATCGCTGGCCTTGCTGAACTGGCCTGCGATGAACTCCGGCGGGATCGTCGTCATATTGGGGTGTTCCCAGGTGTGGCTGCCCAGTTCCATCCCGGCGTCGACGACGCGCTTGGCACCGTCCGGGTTGGCGGCGACCTTGTTGCCGATCTCGAAGAACGTCGCCTTGGCGTCGTTGTCCTGCAAGATTTTCAGCAGCCGGTCGGTGTACGGGCTGGGGCCGTCATCGAAGGTGAGCGCGACGCACTTGTACTTGCTGCAGTCGACTTCGTCGGCCTTGGCGACATTGCCGGTTTGGCACCCGACCACGACGATCGTCACACCGGCACACACGCCGAGGACGGTTCGCCAGTAGGGCCAGGCCTTGCTCTCACGTCGCACCCAATCACCTTACCGACGCCGCGATTTGTGCACGAAAACCCGTGCTCAGCGCGGAAAACCGTGCACAAATCGCGGCCCGGCTCAGGTCACGGCAGGGTGCCGGGGCTGATCTCCTCGAGCATCTCGGTGACCAGCGCGGCGATCGGCGAGCGTTCGCTGCGCATCAGGGTGATGTGCGCGAACAGCGGGTGGCCCTTGAGCTTCTCGATCACCGCCGCGACACCGTCATGCCGGCCGACGCGCAGGTTGTCGCGCTGGGCGACGTCGTGCGTGAGCACCACGCGGGAACCGGAACCGAGTCGCGAGAGCACCGTCAGCAGCACGTTGCGCTCGAGCGACTGGGCCTCGTCGACGATGACGAAGGAGTCGTGCAGCGAGCGGCCGCGAATGTGCGTGAGCGGCAACACTTCCAGCATTCCGCGGGAGAGCACCTCCTCCAGCACGGCCGGGCTGGCCAGGCCTTCGAGGGTGTCGAAGACGGCCTGCGCCCACGGGCCCATCTTCTCGCTCTCGCTGCCCGGCAGGTAGCCGAGGTCTTGTCCACCAACGGCATACAGCGGCCGGAACACGACCACCTTGCGCTGGGTGCGGCGCTCGAGCACCGCCTCCAGGCCGGCGCACAGCGCCAGCGCAGACTTGCCGGTACCGGCCTTGCCGCCGAGAGAGACGATGCCGACGGACTCGTCGAGCAGCAGATCGAGGGCGACGCGTTGTTCGGCTGACCTTCCCCGGAGGCCGAACACTTCGCGATCACCGCGGACCAGCTGCACCCGCTTCTCGGCATTGACGCGGCCCAGCGCGTGTGACGTGCCGCCGAGGAGCCGAATGCCGGTGTGGCACGGCAAGTCCCGCGCTTCCAGCAGGTCGACCTCGCCGTCGGCGAACAGCGTGTCGATGTCCTCCGGAGTGGCGTCCATCTCGGTCATGCCGGTCCAGCCGGACGTGATGACGTCCTGCGCGTGGTATTCGTCAGCCAACAGGCCGACGGCACCGGCCTTGACGCGCAGCGGAATGTCCTTGCTGACCAACGTGACTCGCTTGCCCTCGGCCGCTAGGTTGGCGGCGCAGGCCAGGATCCGATGGTCGTTGGTGTCGGTGCGGAAGCCCGTGGGCAGCACCGACTGGTCGACGTGATTCAGCTCAACCTGCAGCGAACCACCCTGTGTCCCAACGGGAATCGGCTGGTCCAGCCGCCCGTGTTCCAATCGCAAGTCGTCGAACATGCGCAGTGCCTGCCGGGCGAACCAGCCCAGTTCGTGGTGGTGGCGTTTACCCTCCAGCTCACTGATGACCACCAGGGGGACAACCACTTCGTGCTCGGCGAAACGCGTGCATGCCCAAGGATCGGACAGCAGCACGGAGGTATCGAGCACGTAGGTACGGACCTGCGAATCAGACACGTGGCGCTCCTCGGCCCGTGCGGCCCCACACGAGTACTTCGGTGGACGCAGCGGTACCTGGACCGGGGCCGGTCCCAATCTCTAATCGGGTACCGCCCGGATAGCAGAGCAATTCGCTAGCCATCACCGGCGACGCTACTCCCGGCGGCCGCCCCACGCTGACGGCGCGCCGTGACTGTTTTGTGACGTCTAGATGAACTGGGCGAGCGACGGTTCGTCGCTCAGGTCCCACGCCTTGATGCGGTCGGAGATGACGGTGCGCAGCGCGGCGGCATCGAAGATGCCGGCATCGGCAACAACCTGGACCTTGTCCTGGTAGGCGTCGATATCCGCACCGATGACCTCGAGGCCGGCGGCCCGGGCCGCGATGGCGGCGATGGTCTCGTCGCGGTGCGTCTCCAGCAGGTGCGTGACGAGGTTGGCAAAGAACTCCTCGTGGCGTTCTTCGTCGCGGGCGATGCGGCCGGCCATGGCGGCGAGCACGGGCTCCTCGATCTGGGCCTGCAGGTTGCGGGTGAAGACGGCGTGCGCGCGCTCGAAGAACGCCATGAAGACCAGCGTCTCGATCTGGCTGTACTTGTCGGCCCGGTAGCCCTTCATGACGTGCTCGACGCGCACGTCCTCGTTGGCGGTCGGGTCGATCTGGCGGGTGACCACCAGGTAGTTGCGCAGCGCGATGGCGTGCAGGTGCTCCTCGGCGGTCCAGCGGCCCAGCCAGCGGCCCCACTTATCCTCGAGGATGAAGTGCTCGACCAGCTCGCGGTGGTAGCCCGCGAGGTTGTCCTTGGTGATGAGCAGGATTTCCAGCGCATCGGTGACCGGCTTGGGCAGGGTGACACTGGAGGCATCCCAGTCGGTGCCGCCGAGGAAGGCGAAGTTCTCGCCCTGCTCGAACGGCACGTAGTCGTGGGCGTACCAGGCTTCCTCAGTCGCGAGGTGCCGGGACAGCTCGGTGTCCACCACGGGCTCGAGCTCGAGGGTCAGTGCGTTGGCAACCGGTTTCTCAGCCATGAAAGTAACTGTAACCCGAATTCACATGTTTTTGAAATCAACCACGCACAAACGGGGACCGGCGTCACCCGGTCCCCGTTCGCCCGCAGACGGTTACTTCGTTGTGCCCGAACCTGCGCCTGCGGTCTTCTCGCTGCCACCAGCGGAAGCTGAATTCTTTCTTTCAGTGCGCTGCTTGCCTCGTGTGTGTTTGGAGTCCTCCGGGCCACTCGTCTGCGTGGCGCCAGAAGTGCTGGAACCCTTGGCAACCTTGGACGGCTTTCCATTGGCAGGTTTCGATTGCTTCCCGTCCTTGGGCTGCTTGACGTGCGGCGTGCCGTCGGTCTGCTGGTTCTTACCATCAGCCGCCGCCGGCTTGGCCGACCCCTCGGCTGCCGGGGTGTCAGACGGTTTCGCAGGCCTGCTCGCCGGAGTGCCCGCCGGGTCTGCAGCTGTCGGTGCTGCCGGGCTAGCGGGCTGTGCCGTCGGTGTTGTGTCCGCCTCATGTGTGGTCTTCGCTGTCGGAGTCACGTCCGCGCCGAATGTTGCCGCGGTCGGCGCCGGCGTCCCGGTCGGGGTTTGTGACGTGGGGTTGGCCGCGGGGATCGCGCCGCGCAGCCCACCGACCAGCATGTGCCCTGTGGTGCGGCCGAGGTCTCCGAGCTCCTTGACGACCGTCTTGATGTTGCCCATCGTCAACGGCGAGTAGCTGTCGGCGCGGTTCAGCGCCACCGACAGGTCGTCACGCGCGTTCAGGAAGCCTGCAGTGACGCTGGTGCTCGGGTCGGTCAAGGTCCGGTTGATGATTGTGCCCAAACCTTGGATGCCACTGCCCAGCGCCGCGACCACGGCGGTGATGTTCCCGGAAGCGAGGCCGGCCCGGATTTGGGTGAGGGTCTGGTTGATGAGTAGGTCGCACCGCAGAGCGGACAGGACCATGGGATTCACGATGTCCTGGGCCGCCAACGGAATGTTCTGCACGAGAGCGGACAAGCTGCCGACGGGGTTGGCGAAGATGCCGCGGGCGAGGTCGACGTAGTCCGGGTTGAGGGCAGATTGCGTGATCCGGTCCAGGACGGACGGGACGTTGCTCTGGCTACCGAATATCTCGTTGAACTTGTCGGTGCCGACCGCTGCCCTGATCTGATCGAGCTCCAAATTCGCCGTCGCCCAGCCAGTGGGCACGTTGTTCTGGTTGTGCACGTAATTGAACTCGAACATCCGCCGTTTGAGGCTGGCCGCGTACTGCTGCGGGGTGACGGTCGGGGTATCGGCCGGCAAGTGCAGACGGACATCAGAGATCGGGACTACTTGGGCCGTCACCGCATTGTTGTCGAGCGTGCCGTTGACGTCCTGGAACCGGAGCGTGACGGAGCCGTTGACGACGCCTCCGTTGTCCAGCCAGTTCGCGACGCCGGGGTTCGTGGCGCTGACGACGTAATAGGTGTAACCGTCGTCTGCCTGAAAAATGTTGCTGCCGTTGAGGCTGCTCTGCGCGGTCACATACGGCAGATCCAGCTGCCAGATATTGGTCAGCTGGGCAGCCACGTAGCCGGCCGAAACGGTGGGCACCTTGACCACGAGTGCCTGGTCCGGCTGCAGGTTGAAGTGTCCGATGCTGGTCAATTGCCCCGGCAGAATCGGGCCGCCGACCGCCGAAGTCGTCGGCTTGATCACGGTGAAGGTGTTTTCCGGTACTGCGGCCCAGACCGCCTGAATTCCCTTATTCGTGACGCTGGAATTGAACCCGGAGACATTGTCCGCGACGCCGGCCAACACCGCCGCCACCTGGCTTTCTGACAGCACCGGCAGCTTGAACTGCGACGATGAACTCTGCTGCTTGATGAGGATCGTGTCGTGCGGAATGCCCCAGTCGGTGGTGGTATCGCGCATGAGGATCGTCTGGGCGCCGGTGCTGTTCACCCAGTTGCCCGGTTGCTGGTCCGGACTGATCACCACGGTGTACGTGCCGTCCGCATTCGGTGTGAATTGCGTCAGGTCATAGCTGACACCGGTCGAGATGAACTTCCCGTCCATGATGTTCCCCGACATCGGAACGAAGGTCACCACCTTCGTGCCAGGGCGAGGGGTGATGGTCACCGTGTACGACTCGCCCCGCACGGCCAGCAGCGTGTACTTGTTGTCCGCCGTCGGGTCGTTCGAGAACGGCAGAGGCTCGGCAGACGGCGCGTTCCAGGGGGCGGTGAGAAATTCACCGTTGCGGTCGTAGCCGTTGATCCGGTTCTGTTCATTGAGCGCACCGAAGAGCACGCCCATCGCCAGGGCCTGGGTGTATTGCGGCAACGAACTCACGTCGGACGGTTTGATGAACGGATAGTTGCTGTTGGTGGCGATGATCTGCTGCTGTTGGGCGAGGATCTGATCTGTCACGGCCTGGTTGCTGTCCGCGGCGAACGCCTGCGGGGCGGTCAGCGCCGCGACCATGGCGCCGGCGACGGCGGTCGTGGCGATCCCCCGCTTGGTCCGGGAGCGGCGCCGCGCCGCACGGTTACCGGTTGCTACCGGCTGATCGTCCCCTGCCGTATGCGACCGCCAAGAGTGGCCCAACTCAGACATGCTTCGCCCCTTCGTGATGGGTCTGCCCGGGTTGGCTGACTCAGCGGAACGCCGGGGTGTGATGTGGTGAACAGCTCGACGAAATTGTCGTCCACGTCACGATATGAGCGATCGCTGTGCTGAACCAATGGGTGCTCAGACCAGCGTTTTCGGGCCGGCATGTGCAAAATGCACATCACCCAGCCGCAAGCTCAGGAAACCGGCGCAAGCACCCGTCCGCCGTACCAGCGGCAAATCTCCAGGGCCAGCGCGACCGTCAGGGTGTCGGCGTCCAGGCGCAGGCCGTATTGGTCGACGGACTGTTGGACCCTGAGGTAGACGGTGTTGCGGTGGAACATCGTGCGCTTCGCGGTCTCGGTGTAGCTGCAGTTGGCGGCCAGGAAGGCCCGGATGGTCTCGCGTAGCTGCTCGCACCGCGCGTCGTCGTCCGCCAGCGAGCCGAGGACGGCGGCAACGAACGCCGCGAGGTCGGCCGGCTCGTCTGCCAGCAACGCGACTGAAGCAACGTCGTCGAACAGCACGACCTGCGGTTCATGGGGTGCGGACCGGGCCAATTCCTTGACCCGCGCTGCTGTCCGCGCCGCCGAGCGGAAACCGTCGAGCCCCTCACCGCGCCGGCCGACGGCGACGCGCAATCCGTTGATACACAATCGTCTTGCGAGTTCGTCGTGGTCCACCCGGACGGCCGCCGGCAGACGCAACCAGATGCGCTGTTGCGATTCCCCGCCTAAGACAAGGACGTCATCGACTCCTGGCAGCACCTGACGCAGGACCGTCACTACTTTGGGCAACGCGTCGGCGTCCGCGGTGTCGTCCGCCCATGCCTCGACGGCGAGGTGACTGCCAGACAGCCGGTATCCGAGCGCCGATTCCGCTTGCGCCACATCGGGTTCAGAGTCATTTAGCAGGCGGGTGATCCACTGCCGCCGGATCGCTTCGTCAGTGCGGACACGTTGTGTCAACCGGTCCTCGTACAGCGCGGTGATCTGCTCGGTGACCCGACCGTTGTGCGACCCGCTGAGATTCACCACCTCGATCATGGCCTCGGCCGCCCCGGGTGCATCGGCCGGCATCTCGGCCAGACAGGTGCTGAGCATGCGGCCATGCCCGACGCGGTATGCCCGCAGGATCGCAGTCAGCGGCACACCGTCGGTCACCGCCCGCTCGACGTTGGCGATGGCGAGGCTGGACGGCGAGATGCTTTGTGGGTCAAGGCCGTTCGCAAGCACGTCGAGGAAGAGGTCCAGGCTCTCGGTGGCATTGACAGCGACGATCTCATGGAACGACGGGTCGCTGAGTTCGGGCACTGCGTCCAGGATCTCGGCGATCACGCCCTTGACGAAGGCATATTTGTTCTGGGCGAAATAGTCGATGATCGCGGCCAGCACCTCACTGCCCATCTGCCACCTCCTCGGCCGCAGCTCAGGCTACCGAGGTGTGCGCCGTGCACATCGGCTTTCTCGCCAAGCGGCACACACGAAAGTGGGGCCTATGACCGAGAATCTCGCGATCCTCCGGCCACAGGCCCCACTTTCGGCGTCAAATCAGAGCGTCAGACCCGGGTACAGCGGGTTGGCGTCGAGCATCTCGGCCGAGGCCGCGCGGACGCGGTCGGCGGTGCCGTCGGCCAGCGTGTACTTGGCCTTCGACGGGCCGTTCGGGCCGGCGTCTGCCGAGGCGTTGTTCAGCACGTCGACCACCAGCTCGGCGACCTTGTCGAACTCGTCGGCGCCGAAGCCGCGCGTGGTCAGCGCGGGGGTGCCGAAGCGGATGCCGCTGGTATACCAGGCGCCGTTCGGGTCGTTCGGGATGGCGTTGCGGTTGGTGACAACGCCCGCGTCCAGCAGCGCCGACTCAGCCTGGCGGCCGGTCAGGCCGAACGACTGCACGTCCAGCAGCACCAGGTGGTTGTCGGTGCCGCCGGTGACCAGCGTCGCGCCGCGCTTGAGGAAGCCCTCGGCGAGCGCCTTGGCGTTGTCGGCGACGTTCTGCGCGTAGCTCCGGAACTCGGGCTGACGGGCCTCGGCCAGCGCCACGGCCTTGGCGGCCATCACATGCGACAGCGGTCCGCCGAGCACCATCGGGCAGCCCTTGTCGACGGCCGGGGCGTATTCCTCGGTGGCCAGCACCAGGCCACCGCGCGGGCCGCGCAGCGACTTGTGCGTCGTCGTGGTGGTGACGTGGGCGTGCGGCACCGGGTCCTCGTCGCCGGTGAACACCTTGCCGGCCACCAGACCCGCGAAGTGGGCCATGTCGACCATCAGGGTGGCGCCGACCTCGTCGGCGATCTCGCGCATCTTGGCGAAGTTCACGCGGCGCGGGTAGGCCGAGTAGCCGGCGACCAGCACCAGCGGCTTGAACTCGCGGGCGGCAGCGGCGACGGCGTCGTAGTCGATGAGGCCGGTCTGCGGGTCCGTCCCGTAGCTGCGCTGGTGGAACATCTTGCCCGAGATGTTGGGGCGGAAGCCGTGCGTCAGGTGACCGCCGGTGTCCAGCGACATACCGAGCAGGCGCTGGTTGCCCAGCTTGTTGCGCAGCTTCTCCCAGTCCTCTTCGGACAGGTCGTTGACGTGCTTGGCGCCGAGCTCGGCCAGGCCGGGGGCCTCGATACGGGTGGCCAGGATGGCCCAGAAGGCAACCAGGTTGGCATCGATGCCCGAGTGCGGCTGCGCGTAGGCGTAGGGGGCGCCGAACAGCTCGCGGGCGTGCTCGGCGGCGAGGGCCTCGACGGTGTCGACGTTCTGGCAGGCGGCGTAGAACCGGTGCCCGACGGTGCCCTCGGCGTACTTGTCGGAGAACCAGGTGCCCATGGTCAGCAGCACGGCCGGCGACGCGTAGTTCTCGCTCGCAATCAGCTTCAGCGAACTGCGTTGGTCGGCAAGCTCTTTGCGCGTCGCGTCGGCGACGCGGGGCTCAACCTGCTCGATGACCCGCAGCGCCGCCTGGTAGGCCTCGCTGGCGGTGGCGGCGTACCCGGCACCCAGGCCGGACGAGGCAGAAGCGCCCGATACAGTCGAATCCAAGGTCATGCGTTCAGCCTAATAGGGCCGGTCGTGGCCGTTCACCTGACCCGGGCCTGGATATCCCGTGGGTGGGTGAGGCGGCTGGACGGGCGCGAGGCCTTTGGTGAGCTTGGAGAACAGCACGCACCACGCGACGGGTCCGGCAATGACGCAGGCCGACCAGAGCAGCTCGCTCACCGTTTCCGACCAGGACGGCTCGCCGAGGAGTTTCATCAGGATCGACGACGTGGTGCCGCTGTCGCCGCCGTCTGCGCAGAACACGCCGAAGCCGAACATCGCCGACCACACGGCCACCTGCGCGCGGGTCTGGGCAGGGGTCAGCTCCCGCCCGGGTAGCTGCCGGATCATCCTGGTCGTCATCGTCAGGCAGATCAGCAGCACCGGCGAGACGAGGACGACGAATACCGTCATCCAGCCCAGCTGGACGAACAGTCCCCGCCCGACCGCCATCCACACCACCAACAGGACGTTGAGTGGCATGGCCTTGCCCGCGCTGTCCCGCGGCAGGGTCCACACCGTCGGCGCCTAATTCCGCAGGGACGACGGGATCAGTGGCTCGTCGAGCAGGCGGCCGAACCGCGCGGTGAGGCTGACATCGGCGGGCCGGGCATCGAGCCAGCCGCGCAGCAGCCGGTAGCCCTCGACATATGTCGACGTGTAGGCGCGCCACAGCGGCGACGACAGGAACCGCATGGACTGCCGGGCCCGCTCCGGGCTCGTCAGCAGCCAGCGCTGCAGGAAGGCGACCACGTCGTCGGCGTCGCGGTGCTCGTCGTGCAGCATCAGCGCGGCGTCCTGGCGGACGTCGGCGAGGGCCGCGCTGGCCTGTGAAATCGCTTCTGCGCGTTCGCCATCGAAGCGCAGGCCCAGGTCCTGGTAGATCTCGGCGGCCCAGGCGCCCCAGTTCTCGGGCACCGCGGCGTACAGCGCCAGGTCCGCCAGGCCCTCGGCCATCAGGCACTGCGGGGTGTTGACCAGGAAGATCGTCTGCTCGGCCTGATGTTGACCGGCTACCAACCCGAACTCTTTGCGGCAGTGCTCGGTGTGGTGGCCCGGGTACGACTCGTGCGCCACCAGCCGCGGCAGGTTCGACATCTGCTGCTTGAGGTCGGCGTTGACCGCCACCGTCGACCGGTAGTTGCCCTCGTAGTAGTTGAAGCCCGACCACGGCTTGTCGGTGACGATCTCGTAGTTGATGGTCTCGGAATCGGGCAGCGGGAAGTCGACCCGGACCCGGTCGCGCAGCGCGGACGAGAACGCGTGGATGCACTCCTCGAGCCGTTCGGGCGGAATCTCCTCGCCGGACCGGTGCGCCTGCATGCGCTCGACCAGCGGGCCGCTGCCGCCCAGCGCCTCGTCGAGCAGTCGATGCGCCTCGCGGTAGCGGTCCTCGTCGCCCTTGGCGATGGACACGTCGAAGTAGTCGCGGACCTCGTCGACGAAGCCGACGTCCTCGCCGGCGAACTTGCGCCCCGCGCAGTCCAGGGCCCGCAGATGCGCCTTCAGGTAATCCGCACGCTGCGGGTCCAGCCCGGAAGCATCGACCTCGCCGTGCAGCCGGCGGGCCTGGCGGGCCACCGCCGCGGGGTCCGGCGCGGGTTCGTCGGCGACCTGCTGCCGCAATGCCGGGTCGCCGGTGAACGAGTCGACGTAGCCCTCCTCGATGCGGTCGAACCGCAGACCGAGCAGCAGGTATTCGCGGATCAAGCCGTCGGCGACGGTGTCGGGAACCGGCAGCGAGATATGCCCAGCGCTCATACCCGCCCACGTTAGCCGGTACCCCCGCGTTCATCGCCCGGCAATGACTGCAAGACTGAGCACATGCCGCGGCCGAGCGAGCCGAGTCCCTACGTCGAGTTCGACAGGCGCCAATGGCGCGCGCTGCGTATGGCGACTCCCCTGAAACTCACTGCTCATGAGCTGCTGGGCCTGCGCGGTATGGGCGAGCAGCTCGACCTGCTGGAAGTCGAAGAGGTCTACCTGCCCCTGGCCCGTCTGATCCATCTGCAGGTCGCCGCCCGGCAGCGCCTCTTCGCCGCGACAGCGGAGTTCCTCGGCGAGCCGCAGCAGAATCCGGACCGCCCGGTGCCGTTCATCATCGGCGTGGCCGGCAGCGTCGCCGTCGGCAAGTCGACGACCGCCCGCGTGCTGCAGGCGCTGCTCGCCCGGTTCGGCCACCACCCGCGTGTCGACCTAGTGACCACCGACGGCTTCCTGTACCCGAACGCCGAGCTCCAGCGGCGAAAGATCATGCACCGCAAGGGCTTTCCCGAGAGCTACGACCGTCGCGCGCTGATGCGGTTCGTCACCGCGGTCAAGTCCGGCGCCGATCAGGCGTCCGCCCCGGTGTACTCGCACCTGATCTACGACATCGTGCCCGGCGAGAAGGTCGTCGTCCGGCACCCCGACATCCTGATCATCGAGGGCCTCAACGTCCTGCAGACCGGACCGGCCCTGATGATCTCGGACCTGTTCGACTTCTCGGTGTACGTCGACGCCCGCATCGAGGACATCGAGCAGTGGTACGTGTCGCGGTTCCTGGCGATGCGGGCGGGCGCGTTCGCCAATCCGCAGTCGCACTTCCACCACTACTCGACGCTGACCGACGAACAGGCCATCTTCGCCGCCCGCGACATCTGGCAGTCCATCAACCTGCCCAACCTGATCCACAACATCCTGCCGACCCGGCCCCGGGCGACGCTGGTGCTGCGCAAAGACGCCGACCACTCCATCAACCGGCTGCGCCTCCGCAAGCTCTGAACAGGGATTTGTGCACGATTTTCCGCGGTCGGCGCGGAAAATCGTGCACAAATCCCTCAGGGTCAGGCGCGACGGACGCCCTGGTACTGCAGCTCCGCCATGGCCAGCGTGTAGACGGCGCTGACGATCATCATCGCCACGCCCGTCGTCGTCAGCGGCCAGACATCATCGATGACGGCCAGCACCGCGGCGATGGTGAACACCACGTTGGCGATCGCCACCGCGATGCCGGGACGACGCACCGCGGCCAGGGTCGACAGCCCGTAGACGCCGACGCCGTAGCCGACGAGGACGGCGGCCAGCACGTAGACGGCGGGCCGCGGGATGCCGGATTCCGCTGCGATGGCGCCGGCCGCGGCCGCCAAGATGACGCCGCCGGTGCCGCTGATGAGGGCGTCGGCACGCAGGGCCAGACGCAACAGACGGTCGGAGCGGACGCGGGCGGGTGCGGTGGTGGTGGTCATGAGTTTCCTTTCGGTGGAGGGGGTGGAAGGCCGGCGCGGGGACGTCAACTGCAACCTCTTTCAGCGACGCCCCCGCCCGGCGGGAAGGGAGTCACGCCAGACGGCGCACTCCGAGGTATTGCAGCCAGGCGCAGCCGAGGCCCACGGCCATGACGGCCAGCACCAGGACGTTGCCGGCCGCGGTCAGCGGCAGCACCCCGGAAGCCAGCACGCCGAGCACCGCGACGGTGCCGATGAGATTGCCGATCAGCACGCCGGTCCCGACGCGCCGAATCCTGGGCACGGCGGCCATGACGTACAGAGCAAACCCCCAAACGACCAACACCGCGCCGATGATCCATTCGGATGTCGCCGAGAGCCCCGACAAGCGGGACAGCGGGTCAGCGGTGAACGCCATCAGCAGGCCGGTGAGCGAGCACAGCGTGCCGTCGACGCGGAGGGCGAAACGGAGCAGGGAATCGGAACTGTCGGACAGTGGGCGGGTGTGGAGCCCGGGGTTGATTGCGGTCATGGCGGTCGCTCCTTGCGGTGCCGGTTGGGGACACCCACGACACTGCTCGAACCGGGCCGCCCGGTCTGCACCAAACGCTGCCGATTACTGCCAGGCACTGCCAACCGCAGGTCAGCGAGGTGAAGTGCCTAGGTCAGCGTCGACACCGGGGTACCGCGCAAGTCGGCGGCGATGACCCGCGCCGCCGCGTTCTGCCAGTTGTGCAGCGACCGCTGCGGCACTTCGGTGACGAACCACTGCCAGGCCTGGCGCGCCACCGGGTCGAGCCCGGCCGCGGTGGCGTTCTGCGCGTAGGCCCGCACCCCGACGACGTACGGGAAGTACAGCGAGTTGTAGTAGCGCCACTGCTCGGTGGTGCCGAACTCGCCGCCATCCCGCGGCTTGAGGGCCGCGATGCGGTCGGCCAGCAAATCCTTGAGTTCGTTGGCGCGCTCCAGCGGCTGGTCGGGTGCGCCACGGCGGGCCAGTCTTTCGTCGATCACGGGGAGGGTCGTCAACGGTGACGCGACGAGCTTGGAGAGGTCGGCGTAGTGGCCGAGTGCCCGCCGGGTCAGGCGGACGAAGGTCTCGTCGTCGACGTGGTCGAGCGGGTTGGTGGCGCGCAGCGGCAGTGCCGCCTCGGTACGGCGCAGCGCGGCGCGGTCGGCCCGCAGATCGGGCTCGCGGGCGAAGGCCAGCCGGTCCAGCAGCCCGGACAGCGGATCGGCCAGCACGTTGATGGCGATCGCCACAGCGAGGCTGGTGAACAACAACACCATCAGCGCCAGGTGCTCGCCGGTGACCGCCAGGCCGATCAGCACCTGGCCACCGAACAGCACCGCCACCGCCATGCTGCCGACCAGCGAGCGACGCATCCCCGCGCGCAGCGCCTGCCCCTCGTCGAAGGCGTCCCACCAGGCCACCGCGATACCGAGCAGCAGCACGTCGAAGGCCGCCGACGCCAGCACCAACCAGCTCGGCAACAGCCCCAGCGGAATCAGCAGAATCGCGTTGCCGAGCCCGAAGAACAACGTCGCCGCCACCACCGGCGGGACGATCTTGCGCGACGACGCACCACGGCGCAGCCGTCGTACCGCCAGCACGAGCGCACCGAACGCCGACAGGGCGATGGCCCCGACCATGACCCAGTGCCCGGGGCGCAGCGGCGGGTGCACGCCACCGGAGATCCCGGCGCCCACCAATGCGATGGCTGCCACCGTCGCCACCGCGACGAAGCCCCACCGGCTCCGCGCCGAGTCGACGGGCCGGGACAATTCGAGCAGCACGGTGAGCCAGGCGATACCGGGCAGCACGGCCAGATACGCCTCGATGTGACTGAGCGGGCCGGTCGGTGCGTCGCCCGCCAGCCGGACGGCGTCGACCGCGACCACCACGGCGAAGCTGCACAACCCGACCGCGGACCACGCCAGGATGGGCTTGCGGGGATCGCGCGCCAGGAGATACAGCCCCAGCCACCAGCTCAGGGCGAAGACCACTGCCGACAGCGCAGCCATGGCTTCAGTCTGGCACGAACGCTATTTCCCGTAGCGGCGGTTCCGCAGCGTGTAGTCACGCAGGGCGCGCAGGAAGTCCACCCGCCGGAAGGCCGGCCAGTGCGCATCGGTGAACCACATCTCCGAATACGCGCTCTGCCACAACAGGAATCCGCTGAGCCGCTGCTCCCCCGACGTGCGGATGACGAGGTCGGGGTCGGGCTGGCCCGAGGTGTAGAGGTTCTCGGAGATGCCGTCGACGGTCACCGCCTCGATGAGTTCCTCGGCCGTCGCACCGTTGGCGAGCTCCTTGCTCAGCAGGGTGCGGACCGCATCGGCGATCTCCTGGCGGCCGCCGTAACCGACGGCGACGTTGACGTGGAACGAACCGTCACCGGTGTGCTCGGCGGTCGACTCGACGGCGTCGCGCAGCCGCTTGGCCGGTTCCTCACCGAGCAGCTCGAGGTCGCCGACGGTCCGCACGGTCCAGTTCTTGTCGGGCGCGCAGATCTCCTCGACGACGTCGGTGATGATCTCGATCAGCGGCGCCAGCTCCTGCGGGTCGCGCTGCAGGTTCTCGGTGGAGAGCAGGTAGATCGTCGCCATCTCGATGCCGGCCTGCTGGCACCAGCGCAGCACCTCGGCGATCTTGGCGGCACCCATGCGGTAGCCGTAGCTGACGTCGTCGTGACCTGCCTCACGGGCCCAGCGCCGATTGCCGTCGCACAGCACCGCAATATGGCGTGGCAGTTGCGCTTTCGAGTGCGCAAGCTCCTGACGCAGCCGCAGCTCGTAGAGCCGGTATGCCGGTTCCTTGAGGCGCGGGGGAATGATGTCCACGAGAAACCAGACTACTGTGGACTTCTGGGTATCCCATGGCTGTTAGTGGAGGAACGTTGACCGCTCCGAGCAATACAGATCCGGCTGCCTCCGAGCGGGCTGAGGCACCGTCGAACATGACCAAGCCGTACCGTGCCGCCGCGGTGCTCCGCCATTCGGAAACGCTTCCCGACGTGGTCGTGGAAAGCGTCGTCGAGTTTTTCGGCAAGCCACGCGCCCGCGGTTGGATCCACGTCTACTCGGCGGTCGTTGCGTTCTTTGCCGGCGCTGCACTGGTTTCCGTGTCGTGGGCCATGCAGGGCACGCGCGCCGGATTGGCGACGTTGCTGTACACCTTCACCATCGTGGCGATGTTCACCGTCAGCGGCACCTATCACCGGGTGAACTGGAAGTCGCAGAACGCCCGCATCTGGATGAAGCGCCTCGACCACTCGATGATCTTCATCTTCATCGCCGGCAGCTACACGCCGTTCGCGCTCCTCGCGGTCCGCACCGACGGCTGGCTGTTGTTCTGGATCGTGTGGAGCGGCGCGCTGGCCGGCGTGGCCCTGAAGATGCTTTGGCCGACGGCACCGCGCTGGCTCGGTGTGCCGCTGTACATCCTGTTGGGCTGGGTGGCGGCGTGGTTCATCGGCCCGATCCTCGACGGCGCGGGCGTCACGGCCGTCGTGCTGCTGATCGTCGGTGGCGCGTTGTACTCGATCGGCGGCGTGCTCTACGCGCTCAAGTGGCCCAACCCCTGGCCCCGGACGTTCGGGCACCACGAGTTCTTCCACGCCTGCACCGCGGTGGCGGCCATCTGCCACTACATCGCGATGTGGTTCGCGGTCTTCTCCTGAGGGATTTGTGCACGATTTTCCGCGGTAGGCGCGGAAAATCGTGCACAAATCGCTAGAGCTGAGTGACGTTCGCGGGGCCCCAGTACGCCTTCATCGACGTGATCTTGGCGTCGGCGTCGAAGTTCATGGTGCTGATGATGTCGATGCGCATGGCACTGTTGACGGTCAGGCTCCAGTAGAACGCGGCCTCGTGGCCGCAGACACGCAGGGTGTGCAGTTCGTGGGAGTTCTTCGTGCCGGCGATGTTCGAGTAGAAGCCGTGAATCGTCTGACGGCCGACGTGCACCTCACCGCCGACCGGGTCCTCGATGGCGGCATCGACGGCGTACAGCTCCGCGATCCCGTCGGCGTCGGCGACGTCGACGAGGTCCAGGTAGCGGTTGACGTTTTCGGTGATCTGCTCAGCGCTGGGCATGCGCCGCACGCTACACGGCCGCCCCGAGGGCAGCGGCGAGATCCCCCGCCGTCGTCACCGGCAGGTCGCACACCTGGCCGCGGCAGACGTATGCGGCGTCCTGGCCGTTCACACGGCCACGCCCGTCGAGCAGCACCGACGACCCTTCGGCACCGCCGACGACGATGGCGCCACCTGGTGCGAATCTGCGTGCCGCACGGAGCAATTCCGAATCCGGCCCGGTGCTCGCCACCGCGATCTGGATGGGGCCGCGGACGGCCGCTTCCGTGACCGCCAGCCAGTGGCCACCGCCGCGCGGCGAACGGGCCAGGATCGGGGTCGCCGCCGCCAACGTGGCAGCGGCCGCGTTGACGTACCGCTCGGGTTCGGCGGCGAGGTGCGCGAACGTCAGCAGCGCCTCGGCGACCAACGACGCGCCCGACGGCGTCGCCCCGTCGACCGGGTCGGCGGGGCGCACCAGCAAGGCCTCAGCATCGTCGGCGGTGTCGAACCAGCGGCCGCCACGGTCGGGATCGGTGAAGTGCGTGAGCGCGGTGTCGAGGAGGGAGTGCGCGGCAGTCAGCCAGGACGGGTCGCCCGTCACCTGATGCAGCGTCAGCAGCCCCGTCGCCAGCGCCGCGTAGTCCTCCAGGATTCCGGCGCTGTCGCCGACGACGCCGCCGAGGCTGGCTCGGCGCAGCCGGCCGTCGACCAGATGCAGATCCAGCAGCCGGCGGGCGCAACCCGTTGCGGCGTCGAGGAATTCGGGTTTGCCGAGCGCGATCGAGGCTTCCGCCAGCGCCGTGATGGCGAAGCCGTTCCAGGCTGTGACGACCTTGTCGTCGCGCCCGGGCTGCGGCCGCAACGCCCTTGCCGCCAGCAACTTCGCGCGAACCTGCTCGAAGCGTTCGGCATCGTCGGGGTCGTTCAGCAGTTGCAGCACCGAGCTGCCATGTTCGAACGTTCCGGCCTCGGTGACTTCGAAAAGCGCTGCGGCCCAACGGCCGTCGTCGCCGCCGAGCACCGACACCAACTCCGCCGGCGTCCACACATACGTCAGGCCCTCATGTCCCGCCGTGTCGGCGTCGAGCGACGAGACGAACATGCCACCGTCACCGAGGTCGTCGATGATGAATCGCGCGGTCTCGTCCGCCACCTTGCGCGCCAGCGGATTTCCGGTCAGTCGCGCCCAGTGTGCATATACCCGGAGCAGCAAAGCGTTGTCGTACAACATCTTTTCGAAGTGCGGCACCACCCACGAGGCGTCCACGCTGTATCGGGCGAAGCCACCCGCCAGTTGGTCGTAGATGCCGCCACGCGCCATCGCGGTGCCGGTGCGCTCCACCGCGTCGAGCGCGGACGCGGTGCGTTCGTGGTGTCGCAGCAGCGCTTCCAGCAACGCCGACGGCGGGAACTTGGGCGCCCGACCGAAACCGCCGCGTGCATGGTCTTCGTCGCGCAGCACCGCGGCGACAGCGTGGTCGCACAGTTCCGGCGACGGTGCCGGCCCACCCGAGGGCAGCCCGGACGACATCTTGCGCAGCTCGGCAGCGATCTGGTCTGAGGCCTGCTCAACTTCGTCCCGCCGGTTCTGCCACGTATTGGTGACGGCCGAAAGCAGCTGCAGGAAGTTGTCTTTCGGGTAGTAGGTGCCGCAGAAGAAGGGCCGGCCGTCGGGTGTCAGGAAGCACGTCATGGGCCAGCCGCCCTGTCCCGTCATCGCGACGGTGGCGCTCATGTAGATGGCGTCGAGGTCGGGACGTTCCTCCCGGTCGACCTTGATGCAGACGAAGTTCTCGTTCGCCACCGCAGCGACGTCCGAGTCCTCGAACGACTCGTGCGCCATCACATGGCACCAGTGGCAGGCCGCGTAGCCGATGGACAGCAGGATCGGCACGTCGCGGGCCGCGGCTTCGGCCAGTGCCTCCGGTGTCCACTGCTGCCAGTGCACCGGGTTGTCGGCGTGCTGGCGCAGGTAGGGGCTGGTGGCCGAGCCGAGGGTATTAGCCATACCTGGAGTCTT
Source organism: Mycobacterium sp. SM3041 (assembly GCF_039668335.1). Lineage (NCBI taxonomy): Bacteria > Bacillati > Actinomycetota > Actinomycetes > Mycobacteriales > Mycobacteriaceae > Mycobacterium > Mycobacterium sp. SM3041. The sequence continues at coordinate 147,529 of NZ_JAYXBQ010000035.1, forward strand.
ACCCAGCTTCTGGCTTTGTAGTGCTGTCAGGCCCAGTGTCGCCCGTCGGCGCATCGTGCGGAACACCGCCGACGGTGCCGTCGTCGACCGCCTGATCTGGCTCGGGATGTGCGGGATCGAAGGATTCGGGCAGCCTGCGTAGGTGCCGGTTCATCGACCAGACCAGCGCCACCACGGCGATCAGCAGGATCAGCGTGATCACCAGCCCGGCCGGGCTGGCCTTGCCGAAGTCGGGACCCGTCTGGCGCGGACCTTCGGCCAGCAGGATGGTGAGCGGAACAGAAATCACAGCGATACTCCCGTGAACAGATCGGTCTCGGGCAACGTCACCGGAACCCTGGATCGGGCCAATTCGTACTCCTCGGTCGGCCACAGCCGCTGCTGCCATTCGATGGGCGCGCGGAAGAAGTCACCGTTCGGGTCGATCTGCGTGGCATGCGCCAGCAGCGCGCGGTCCCGCTGCTCGAAGAAGTCGGCACACTCGATGCGGGTCGTCACCCGGTTGGCGAAGGGATCGTGCTCGGGGTCCCAGTGCTGCAGCCACTTCTCGAACGGCCCGACCTCGCCGTGCTTGGCGAACTCGTCCTGCAGCAGCTGCATGCGCCGGCGCAGGAAACCGTGGCCGTAGTACAGCTTCGCGATGCTCCAGGGCTCGCCCTCTTCGGGGAACTGCACATGGTCGGCGGCCGCTTCGTAGGCCGCCATCGACACCTGGTGAGTGCGGATGTGGTCGGGGTGCGGGTAGCCGCCGTTCTCGTCGTACGTGGTGATCACGTGCGGCCGGAACTCGCGGATCACCCGCACCAGCCGGCGGACGGGCTCTTCGATCGGCACCACCGCGAAGCAGCCGTCGGGCAGCGGCGGCAGCGGGTCACCCTCGGGCAGCCCGGAGTCGACGAACCCCAGCCAGTGGTGCTCGACGCCGAGGATCTCGGCGGCCCTGGCCATCTCGTCACGGCGGACCTCATGGATGCGGCCGTGCACCTCGGGCAGGTCCATCGCCGGATTCAGGATGTCGCCGCGCTCGCCGCCGGTCAGGGTCACGACCATGACCCGGGCGCCGTTGGCCGCGTACTTGGCCATGGTGGCCGCACCCTTGCTCGACTCGTCGTCGGGGTGCGCGTGCACCGCCATCAACCGCAGTTCGCTCACGTGTGCCTTACCTACTGTCTCTACTCGGTGGGACAACTCGCTGCAGTCCAACCATGTCGCTGGGTCCTATAGTTCCAGTCCAAGCATTCCGAACCGACCGATGGGGCACCCAAAGTAGCCATGATCGAGCGTCCGACCGCCCGCTACGGGCGCCAGCGCATGTCCAGGCTGACCCGTCGCCGCATCGCGATCGGCCTCACGCTCCTCATCGTCGTCGCTGGTGTGGCGCTCGCGTTCGTCGGTTTCCAGCGTCTGGGGACGTCCCCCGTCAAGGGTGAGTTGAGCACGTACAAACTCATCGACAACGAAACCGTTGCGGTGACCATCTCGGTCACGCGCGAGGACCCGGCCCAACCGGCGGTGTGCATCGTGCGGGCGAGGGCGCTCGACGGCAGCGAAACCGGGCGGCGCGAGATTCTCGTCGTGCCGGCAGAGGCCAAGACGGTCCAGGTGACGGCCGTCGTGAAGTCCACAAAACCGCCGGTCGTCGGCGACGTCTACGGCTGTGGCACCGACGTGCCGTCGTACCTCGTCGCGCCCTGAACACCGGCCGGGTGACCAACCGTCCGGCGAACTCCGAACTGCGAAATCATGACCGTTTGGAGACGCCCAAGTGGTACGCTTGCTCAGTACACGGTTCCGACTGGGGCCGTGTATTGCTGCATTAGCGGGCACCTGCTGGCACCTTCTGGGGGGACCTGGACCTGCCGTCGCGATCGCAGCACCGCCGGCCCCAAGCAACGGGGCAACCCCGGACACACCGCCCGGGCATACACGCACGCTTACAACGACAGGAGAGCAGCAGACATGACCGATACCCAGGTCACCTGGCTCACCGAAGAAGCATTCGAGCGCCTGAAGGCTGAGCTCGATCAGCTGATCGCCAACCGCCCGGTCATCGCTGCCGAGATCAACGACCGCCGCGAAGAGGGCGACCTCCGCGAGAACGGCGGCTACCACGCGGCCCGCGAAGAGCAGGGCCAGCAGGAAGCCCGCATCCGTCAGCTGCAGGAACTGCTCAACAACGCCAAGGTCGGCGAGGCACCGAAGAAGTCCGGTGTGGCGCTGCCCGGCTCGGTCGTGACCGTCTACTACGACGACGACCAGAACGACACCGAGACGTTCCTCATCGCCACCCGTCAGGAAGGCGTCACCGACGGCAAGCTCGAGGTGTACTCCCCCAACTCGCCGCTCGGCCACGCGCTGATCGACGCGAAGGTCGGCGAGGAGCGCAGCTACACGGTGCCCAGCGGCGCCACCGTCAAGGTCACGCTGGTCAAGGCCGAGCCCTATCACGCCTAGACCTGCGACGGCCGGCCCTACTTGTCCGGCCACCAGCTGACATTCATGGCTCAGATCGCCGAAGACCTGTATCTGCTGCTCCTGGACAATTCGTCCGCACAGCCGGGTCTGGATCAACCACGTCGGCACCGGGTGTTGTCCGGTGCCGTCCTGCTGGACCTGGCGCTGGCGTGCCGTATTCGGCCCGCCGCGCCAGGTGACGGCGCACCCGACGGCCACCTGGTGGCCCTCTCCGGCGACGGCACCGTCGACGCGGTGTCCGCGCCGGCACTGGACCTGCTTCGCCAGCGACCGCGGCGGCCTGCTGCCGTGATGTCGAAACTGCGCAAAGGCACCGAGGACAGTCTCATCGACCAGCTGCAGCGCGCCGGGCAGCTGCGTCGGCAACCGTTGGGCGGCAACAGGTTCCGGCCGCACTACGCCCTGCCGTTGAGGGACCGGGCGCGCGTCGGGCAGGCGCGCGCGGCGCTGCTGTCGGCATTGTTCGACCGCCGACCGCCCGCGCCGGCGACGGCAGCCATCGTCACGCTGCTGCACACCGTCGACGGCCTGGGTTCCCTGATGAGCCTCAACGACCGCGGTTGGCGGTGGGTGCATGCCCGCGCCGGCGACATCGCCAGCGGCCACTGGGTCAACGAATACGAGACCGGCGTCGCCGAGGTGAACCTCGCCGTCACGGCCGCCGCGGTGCGGGGCGCGCTGGTTTAACCCAGCGCCTGCTCCAGGTCCCCGATCAGGTCGGCCACATCCTCGATGCCGACCGACAGCCGGACCAGGTCGTTCGGCACCTCCAGCTGCGAGCCGGCGGTCGACGCGTGCGTCATGGCGCCGGGATGCTCGATCAGCGACTCCACGCCACCGAGCGACTCGGCGAGAATGAAAATCTCTGTGCGCGAGCACAATTCGCGTGCGGCCTGCTCGCCGCCGCGCAGCCGCACCGACACCATGCCGCCGAAGCCGCTCATCTGCTTGGCCGCCACCTCGTAGCCCGGATGACTCGACAGACCCGGGTACAGCACCGTCGCGACAGCCTTGTGGTCGTTGAGGAATTCGGCCACCCGCAAGGCGTTTTCGCAGTGCCGCTGCATGCGCAGCGGCAGCGTCTTGAGGCCGCGGTAGGTCAGATAGGCATCGAAAGGACCCGGCACCGCACCGGCGCCGTTCTGCAGGAACGCGAATTTCGCGTCGAGCTCTTCGTCGTTGGTCACCAGCGCGCCGCCGACGACGTCCGAGTGCCCGCCGATGTACTTGGTGGTCGAGTGCAGCACGATGTCCGCTCCGAGGGCCAGCGGCTGCTGCAGCGCCGGTGAGGCAAAGGTGTTGTCCACCAACACCTTCACGCCCGATGTGGCGCCGATCTGCACGATCGCCGCAATGTCGGCGATGGACAGCAGCGGGTTGGTCGGCGTCTCCACCCAGATCAACCGGGTCTTCGAGGTGATCGCCGCGCGCACCTCGTCGAGGTTCGACAGCTGTGCCGGCGTGTGCGTGATGCCCCACTGCGTGAAGACCTTGTCGATCAGCCGGAAGGTGCCGCCGTAGGCATCGTCGGGGATGACGATGTGGTCGCCCGGACGAAGCACGGCGCGCAGCGCGCAGTCGGTGGCTGCCATGCCCGAACTGAACGCGCGGCCGTAGTGCCCGCCCTCGACCGCGGCCAGGAGTGTCTCCAGCGCCGCCCGGGTCGGGTTGCCCGTGCGGGCGTACTCGAATCCGCCGCGCAACCCGCCCACGCCGTCCTGCGCGAACGTCGAACTGGCGTAGATGGGGGTGTTGACGGCGCCGGTCTGCGGGTCCGGCCGGAACCCGGCATGAATGGCCCGGGTCGACGGTCCGTAGGCGCGGTAGTGGTCTGCCTGGCTGCGCTGCTCACTCACAGGCGCCAGCCTAGTCGCGGAGCTTGCGCCCTTGGGGGTCGGGAACGTTCCCCATCAGAATCATGATGCCGTCGATCAGCGGCCAGATGGCGCCGATGCCGCAGGTCACCAGCGAGACGACGAGCTGGAGCACGCCGATGGTCGTGTAGCCCAGATAAAATCGCCCGACGCCGAAGGTGCCCAACAGGATCTGCAGCAGGCCGGCCGTCACCTTCGACTTGTCCGACAACGGCAGCCCCGTCAGGGGGTCGCGGCCCCACGGCGCGGACGGATCGGCCGCGTACTGCGGCACATAGCCGTAGCCCGGCTGCTGCGGGTACCCCGGCGGTGGGTAACCGGGCTGTTGGTAACCGGGCTGCTGCGGGTAACCCGGCGGCGGGTAACCGGGCTGCTGCGGATAGCCCGATTGCTGCGAGTAGTCCGGCTGCCCGAACTGCGGTTCACCCGGCTGTTGCTGGGCGGAACTGTCGCCGGGTTCGTATGCGTTCGACGCCGGCTCGTATGGATTCGTCATTGGTGGTGTCCCCGTCTAGTACGTACTCGTACCGCTGCTGCCCACGATGAGCGCGATCAGGCCGAAATAGAAGATGGCAATCAGCGCGAAGACGGCCAACCCGATGTAGCCGACGATCAAGCCCGCGAGAGCCATGCCCTCGCCTTCCTCACCGCTCTGCTTGATCTGCGACTTGGCGAGGTGCCCGAAGATCACGCCGAGGATCGAGGTGCCCGCACACGTCACCAGCCCCAGCAGCGAGCAGACCAACGACGCGATGGCCAGCCCGTTGGTCTTCGGCACCGGCGCGTAACCGAACGGCATCATGCCCGGCATCGGCGGCATACCCGGATATCCCTGGGCCGCAGGCGGATACGGCCCGACCGGCGGCGGGTAACCGGGGGCCGGGAAACCCGCGGCCGGCGGCGGGAACGGCTCGGGCGCAGGCATGGACGGGTAGGGCTCCGCGCCGTAGGCCGGGAGCGGCGGCATACCGTAAGCCGGGGTCGACGCCTCCGGCTCGTCCGCGCCCTGGTTGTGTTCCTGCTCAGTCATCGTCCACCCCGTCTGTCCCTGAGCGACCAGCGTAGCCGGGGCCTGCTCTCGCTTTACGCCGAACTCCCGGTGTAGAACTGCACCATGACAGCCTCGATCGACAATCTGCTCGGCACCGACGACCTGCTGAGCGCCGAGGACATCGAATTGCGCACCATGGTGCGCCAGTTCGGCGAGCAACGGCTGCGTCCCTACATCGCCGAGTGGTTCGAGAACGGTTCGGTTCCGGTGCGCGAGATCGCCGCCGAGGTGGGCAAGCTGGGTCTGCTCGGCATGCACCTCACCGGGTACGGCTGCAGCGGTTCGACGGCGACGGCCTACGGGCTGGTGTGCCAGGAGCTGGAGGCCGTCGACAGCGGCATCCGGTCCCTGGTGTCGGTGCAGGGCTCGCTGGCGATGTTCGCGATCCACCACTGGGGCAGCGAGGAGCAGCGCGAGCAGTGGCTGCCCGGCATGGCGGCGGGCGACCTGATCGGCTGTTTCGGTCTCACCGAGCCGGACTTCGGATCCAACCCCGGTGGCATGCGCACCACCGCGCGCCGCGACGGCGACGACTGGATCCTCAACGGGTCCAAGATGTGGATCACCAACGCCTCGGTCGCCGATGTCGCGGTGGTGTGGGCCCGCGCCGAAGAAGGCGTGCTGGGCTTCGCCGTGCCCACGGACACACCGGGTTTCAGCGCCCGCGAGATGACGCGCAAGATGTCACTGCGGGCCTCGGTGACCTCTGAATTCAGCCTCGACGACGTCCGGCTGCCCGAGTCCGCCCGGCTGCCCGGCGCGCGTGGTCTGTCCGGCCCGCTGAGCTGCCTGTCGGAGGCGCGGTTCGGCATCGTGTTCGGTGCGGTGGGCGCGGCCCGCGACTGCCTGCAGGCGACGCTGGACTACGTCGGCACCCGTACGGTTTTCGACAAGACGCTCGCGGAATACCAACTGACGCAGGCCAAGATCGCCGACATGGCCGTCGAACTCGGCAAGGCGCAGTTGCTGGCCCTGCAGCTGGGCCGGCTCAAGGACGCCGGGAAAATCCAGCCCGAGCAGGTCAGCGTCGGGAAGCTGAACAACGTCCGCGAGGCCATCAAGATCGCGCGGCAGTGCCGAACCCTGTTGGGCGCCAACGGCATAACCCTGGAGTACCCGGTGATCCGGCACGCCAACAACCTGGAGTCGGTGCTGACCTACGAGGGCACGTCCGAGGTGCACCAACTGGTGATCGGGCAGGCGCTGACGGGAGTCAGTGCGTTCCGCTGACGGGGGTGCGCGTGCGCGGCGGCGTCACGCAGACGGTCTCCATGACCATGTCAGCGAACGTCTGCCGCTTGGCATCCCACAGCGGCCACAGGTAGCCGACGATCGACAGATCGGTCAGGTGCACCGCCTGCCGCAGCAGCGATCGCGCGAAACCTATTGGCGCCCCTGAGGTCTGGCCGACCACCCGGCAGTGCGTGGCGGTCTTTCCCAGGCTGGCGCCGGTGCGACCCTGGCGGTAGCCGAAGTTCCAGACCAGATAGCCGACCATGAGTGCCCAGGTGACGACCAGGCTGACGTAGCCCAGCGTCGAGTAGCCGTCACCGCATTGGGCGCCGCCGTCGAACGCGGAGGTATCGGTGTCGCACAGCCGATCTCGGGTGAACCACACCAGCGCCGCACCGGCTGCGGTGAGTACCGCCAGGGGCAGCAGGTCGATGACGGCGGCGGCAGCTCGTCGCCACCACGGGGCGTACGTCATCATCGGGTCGGCACGCAGACGGTCGACATGATCTTGTCGGCCAGGGTCTGCCGCTTGGCGTCCCACACCGGGAACAGGTACCCGGCGAATACCGGGATGGCGTCGGCGACGTGGGCCAGCTGCCGCAGCACCGAGCGACCGAAACCGACGGGCAGCCCCGTGTTTTCGTCGATCACCTGGAAATGCAACACCCGCTTACCCAGGCTGGATCCCGTGGTGCCCTGCAGGTAACCGTGATTCCACACCATGAACAGCACCGCGATGACGAGCCCCGCCAGCCAGATCAGCACGCCGGCGACGGAGTTCCCGGTGGCGCAGTAGGGGCCGATGCTGTAGTCCGCTTGGTCGGCAAGGCATTTCGTCACGCGCTGGGAGCGCTCGACCAGACCGCCGACGACGATGACGAACAGCGGCGGGAACCGGTCGATCAGGCTGGCCACCACGCGGGCCCACCATGGTGTGTAGTTCAAGTCGTCCTGTCTCATGTGGTGCTGTCGTCATGCCTGTTCGGGGGCCGCGACCGAGCGGCCCCGTCCCCCGAACAGGCCACGACGTTACGGCGTCAGCGGGGCGACCTGACCACCGCTGAGGCGACGGTACGTGTACACCAGCATCAGCGAGGCCAACGGCGCCGAGACCAGCACACCGACGCCGCACGCGAGCGCACCGGCGATTCCGATCAGGCCGGCCACCAGCCAGACCAGGATCACCTGTCCGACATTGGCTTTCACGATCTCGATGCTGGCCTTGAGCGAATCGATCGGCGACAGGCCGCGGTCGACCAGGACCGCGTGCGCGAATATCGCGAACAGCGCGACGATCAAACCGGGGATCACGCACAACACGTAACCGATAGCCACGAGCACGCCGACGATGAGCGTCAGCAGGATCATCGGGCCGATGTAGCGCGGCTTGAAGAAGGACCCGATGGTGGTCGGCTGCCCGTCCGCGATGCCCAGCAAGCCGACGTACTGCGCCGACGAGATTGCCGCGGCGACCACCAGCAGCACGAGGTAGCCGAGCACCAATACGGCGATACTGGCCGGCCCGAGCGACGTGACGTTGTACGAGTAGCTGAAGCCGGTGTCGTCCGATGAGTAGCTGGACACCGAAGTGTCAGCCAATCCCAGGACGCTGAACTCAACGATGGCCACGATCACGCCCACGATGAGGCCGTACACCAAGGTCGACACGATCAGCGGCGCCGGGTTCTTGGTGAACTTGTTCCATGCCCACGACAGCGCGTCGCCGACGCTGAACGGAGCGGCACCACCCGGCGCACCGTACTGGTACCCGGCCGGCGGGTATCCGCCCGGAGGCGGCGGCGCGAACCCGCCCTGCGACGGCGGAGGCGGCGGGTAGGCACCACCGGGAGGCGGAGGCGGCGGGGCGTATCCACCTTGCCCCGGCGGCGGCGGGTAGCCACCCTGCGGCGGAGGCGGGAATCCGCCGGGCGGCGGAGGCGGCGGCGGGTAACCACCCTGCGGAGGCGGCGGATAGCCACCCTGCGGCGCCTGCGGAATGTATTCCGTCGGAGCACCTCCCGGGGGCGGGGGGAATCCACCCGGCGGTGGCTGCGGAATGTACTCCGTCGGCTTATTGGCGTCCGGCGGAGTGCCGTCCGTCGGTTGGTCCGTCATAGTTCAGTCCCTCTCCGAGAGGATTTGGCGTGACTTCGGTCGCCACGGCACGAGATCAACATCGAACTACACGAATATACGAATACCGCGGCACGAACGACACGCTGTAGACGAAAAACACGCGGACTGCACAACTGCCAGGCGTTTCGCGGTAGTTCCACGAGCGTCGCCCTGAACGAGGCGGAACACGAGACACCGCACGTCACGGCCGGGGCTTCTCGCGAGGTTCGAACCGAGGGTGCCGCGAGGCCAACCCTCGCTCGCGCCCAGCTGACGCTTCTTCGTAGTAGCGCAAGCGTGCAGTTTCCGTCGAGCACTCGATTTATCTGTCAGATAATGGAGTCGAGCGCCGGTAAACGGGGACGCGGAATTGGGGACCAATGGTGGATTATGAACAGATCGTCGCCGACATCGTGCGCAGTGTCGGCTCCGCGAACGTAATTCCCATTGGGATCTACGACAACATACGCAACTTCAAGAAAGACCCGTTTGGATCAGCCACCAATCTCGCAGGCATACTCGCGCCGTCACTCAATGTGGCATCTTCAGCAGTTGCTGCACTCGGCGACAAGCCCAACGCGTCGGGTTCCGGAAACACACCCATCCTTGCGGCCGCGCTCGCTGTACTGAAAGACATGCTCCAGCAATGCGGCGCCGGAGTTCCGGATTCAGGTGCTGATTTCAAGTCCGGCGCACAAGCCTTCGCAGCCACAGCTGAGCAAATGGGCGCCGCATCACCGCCGGATAGTTGGACCGGATCCGCATCGACCGCCTATTCAGATGCCAATGAAGTCCAGAAACATAAAGCCGAAGCACTAGCGAAGGCGGACGACACAGTAGCTGCCGCGCTCGGTGCCGAAGCGCTGCATGTAGCCGCCACGCGGAAGAGCATCGAGAGCGCTTCGCACACACTGAACGGCGCGGTGCCAGTCGCAATCCTTCTCGGCGCCCTGCCGCACGGAGACGTCATCTCGTACGGCTTTCAAGTTCAGACCGTGATGTACACGATGCCCTTGCCCATCGCGGACTTTCATCGCCTCACCACCGCAGTGACCCGCTACGCCGCGTCCGTAAAGGCCGCCGCGACTTCGTACGCCCAAGCTGATGCAACAACTGGTACACCGTCGCTCGATCCAGCTCAGCGACTCACTGTCGAGCCGAATGCCCTGCGGCGGCTTTCAGACAGTCAGCACGTTGTCGCCGTCATGTCGAAGCAAGCTGGCGCCCTCACAGCTGACACAGGCCGCAACGTATTCACCACGCACGGGTCTGCTTGCGCGCCGACAAGTGAAGCAGTCATGCAAGCCTGCATCGACCGCGCGAACTCAGCGCAAGCAATCACCATGCGAGCCGATGGGTTGGCCGCCGGTCTCAGTGCAGCGGCGGATTGGTACGACCGCACAGACGCGACCGGAGCGGCAAACCTGGCAGCACAAATGAATCTCGAGTAGGCCGATCCGGCAACGGACGGCACTTAGGTGCAATCGGCTATTTGCGCGAGCCGCCCTGTGACAGGAATCCCAGCAGATCGTGCCGCGTCAGTACGCCGACGGGCTTGCCGTCGTCGACGACCATCACGGCGTCGACCTCGCGCAGTTCCTTGGCCGCCGCGGAGGCCAGCTCGCCGGCACCGATGAGCGGCAGCGGCGGGCTCATGTGCTGCGCCACCGCGTCGGCCAGTTTCGCCCGGCCCTCGAAAACCGCTGAGAGCAGCTCACGTTCGGACACGCTGCCCGCGACCTCGCCGGCCATCACCGGCGGCTCGGCCCCGACGACCGGCATCTGCGAGACGCCGTACTCGCGCAGGATGTTGATGGCGTCGCGCACCGTCTCCGACGGGTGCGTGTGCACCAGGTCCGGCAGCGCGCCGGACTTGCCGCGCAGTACGTCGCCGACGGTGTGTTCCTCCGGCGTGCCGTCCAGGCGGGTGCGCAGGAAGCCGTACGACGACATCCACTCGTCGTTGAAAACCTTTGACAGATAACCTCTTCCGCCGTCGGGCAGCAGCACGACGACGACGGCGTCGGGCCCTTCGCGCTCGGCGACCTTGATCGCCGCGACCGCGGCCATGCCGCACGAGCCGCCGACCAGCAGGGCTTCTTCGCGCGCCAGGCGCCGGGTCATCTCGAACGAATCGGCGTCGGACACGGCGATGATCTCGTCGGGGACGCTGGGGTCGTAGGCCGACGGCCAGAAGTCCTCACCGACGCCTTCGACCAGGTACGGCCGGCCGGTGCCGCCGGAGTACACCGAGCCCTCCGGGTCGACGCCGACGACCTTGACCCGGCCGCCCGAGACCTCCTTGAGGTAGCGGCCGGTGCCGGTGATCGTGCCGCCGGTGCCGACGCCCGCCACGAAATGCGTGATCTTGCCGTCGGTGTCGGCCCAGATCTCCGGGCCGGTGGTCTCGTAGTGGCTGGCCGGGCCGTTCGGGTTGGAGTACTGGTCCGGCTTCCAGGCGCCGTCGATCTCGGTGACCAGTCGGTTGGAAACGCTGTAGTAGCTGTCCGGATGGTCGGGGGCCACGGCCGTCGGGCAGACGACGACGTCGGCGCCATACGCGCGCAACACGTTCTGCTTGTCCTCGCTGACCTTGTCGGGGCAGACGAAGATGCACTTGTAGCCGCGCTGCTGCGCGACGATGGCGAGCCCGACGCCGGTGTTACCGGACGTGGGTTCGACGATGGTCCCGCCCGGCTTGAGCAGACCGGCCTCTTCGGCGGCGTCGATCATCTTGACCGCGATGCGGTCCTTGGCGCTGCCGCCGGGGTTGAGGTACTCGATCTTGGCGGCCACCACCCCCGAACCCGCTGGAACAACCGAGTTCAGTTGGACCAGAGGCGTATTGCCGATGAGCTCACTGATGTGCCGGGCGATGCGCATGGGTACATGTTGTCAGGCCGCCCCCGGGTTGCGCATACCGGATTACCAGGTTGCCTCGCGGATGTACTCGCCGATCTGCTTCAGCGAGCGGTCGGCCTCCTTGACCAGCGGGGCAGCGAGTTGGAACACGTGCATCTGGCCGGGCCAGACGTGCACCTCGACCGGCACGCCGCTGGCGGCCAGCATGTGCGCGGCCTTGCGGGCGTCGTTGAGGAGCACCTCGGAGCCGGACACGTGGATCAGGGTGCGCGGCAGGCCGGGCTCGATGTGGTCGAGCGGCTCGTAGATCTCTTCGGGCTTTCCGTCGACGAGGTGGCGCGAGGCGGCGTGCTCGATGAGTTCGATCAGCGCGTCGAAGGCGTGTGCCGGGAACATCGCGTCGGACTTCATGTTCGGGTGCTGGGCCCGGCTCTCGTTGTCGATCTCGAACAACGGCGACATCGTCGTCACCGCGGCCGGCAGCTCACCCTCCTCCTGGAGCTTCTCGGCCAGTGCCAGCGACAGGTAGCCGCCCGCGGAGTCGCCGGCGAGCACGATCTGGTCCGGCTCGTAGCCCTTCAGGCGCAGCCACCGGTAGGCGTCGTGGCAGTCCTCGAGGGCCTCGCCGATCGAGTGCTTCGGAATCATCCGGTAGTCGACGACCAGGACGGGCGCGTCGGCGTACTTGGACAACGCGCCGACCACGCGGCCGTGGGTGTGCACGCCACAGGTCAGGAATGCCCCGCCGTGCATGTAGAGGATGACGCTGCGACGGCCGTCGGCCGGCAGCACGCCCTTGGCGCGGACCAGGTGCGCCGTACAGTTCGGCAAACCGATCGTGGCGCGGACGGTGCCCGGCTCGGGCCTCATGATCCGGGCGACGAAGTCCACCATTCCCCACGGCCAGGGGGCCTTCGGGGCGTAGCTGCCGATGGTCAGAGTTGACTTGATGGCGAGTGTCGCGGCTACCGACATCAAGCGACCGGCGAGGCTGGGACCGTCCTCGACGATCTCTACCGGTGCGCCGTCACTGACCGGATAGCGGCGTGGTTTCCGCCCCTTAACAGGACTTATAGCAACACTATGGGTTCTGACAACCCTGCTCGGTGCGGTCATCGCCACCACTCCTACGCCTTTGTAGTTCCGGTGCACTTCGTTATTTACGTCACTTAATAGACAACCCGCGTAACTTAGCTTGCCACTGCTACATAGATCAACAATCAAAGTCGCCGAATTGATGCCCCAGTCGATATGACTACGTGACCGGGTCGCCCGCGGTTCATCGACCTGCGAATCTGGGCAACCGACCTAGACTGAACGCCGTGGGCATACGTGCACCGCGCCGGACGACCATCGCTCTGGCGACCGCAGCCACCATCGCCTCGACGGGGTCGTTCTACGTCGGGGTCCGCAACCTCCTGAGCGGCCAGGCAGCCACTGCGCGCCGGGTCATCCCCAAGTCATGGGAAGTCCCGCCACGGGCCGACGGCGTCTACAGCCCCGGGGGCGGACCCGTCGAAAAGTGGCAGCGTGGCGTGCCGTTCGACCTGCACCTGATGATCTTCGGCGACTCCACCGCCACGGGATACGGCTGCCGCAGCGCCGACGAAGTGCCCGGCGTCCTGCTCGCCCGTGGGCTGGCGCAGCAATCCGGTAAGCGAATCCGGTTGTCCACCAAGGCCATCGTGGGCGCGACCTCGAAAGGCCTGTCCGGCCAGATCGACGCCATGTTCGTGGCCGGCCCGCCACCGGACGCGGCGGTCATCATGATCGGCGCCAACGACATCACCGCCGTCAACGGCATCTGGCAGTCGGCGCGCCGGCTGGGCAACGCGGTGCAGCGCCTGTGCGCCAGCGGCGCAGTCGTCATCGTCGGCACGTGTCCCGACTTCGGCGCCATCGCCGCCATCCCGCAGCCGCTGCGCTGGGTGGCCCGCAATCGGGGCCTGCGGCTGGCCCGGGCCCAGGCCGGGCAGGTGCGGTCGAACGGCGGCGTGCCGGTGCCGTTCTCGGACCTGCTGGCGCCCGATTTCCTCAAGGCGCCCGAGGTGCTGTTCTCCCCGGACATGTTCCACCCGTCGGCCGCCGGTTACTCGCTGGCGGCCCAGCAGTTGCTGCCGGCCCTGTGTGAAGCGTTGGGCGAGTGGACAACTGAGTCGCCGCCGGCATCCGCGCTGGTCTCCCGGACCGCGGACGTGACGAGCCTGCTGGCCCGCCTGGCCGGCATCGCGCGCCTGTGGCGGCGCACGACAGGCGTACCCGCGCCGATCGTCGCTCCTGTCACGGGATAAATTCGCCGGGAAGCAATTTTTGGATCCTTAGGAGCCCGTCATGCCCGAAGCCGTCATCGTCTCCACCGCCCGCTCCCCCATCGGCCGTGCCGTCAAGGGCTCGCTGGCCACCATGCGGCCCGACGACCTCGCCGCCCAGATGGTGCGCGCCGCGCTGGACAAGGTGCCCGCGCTCGACCCGCGCGATGTCGCCGACCTGATGATCGGCTGCGGACAGCCCGGTGGTGAGGCCGCCTACAACATCGGTCGCGCCGTGGCCGTCGAGCTCGGCTACGACTTCATGCCGGGCACCACCGTCAACCGCTACTGCTCGTCGTCGCTGCAGACCACCCGCATGGCGTTCCACGCCATCAAGGCCGGCGAGGGCGACGTGTTCATCTCGGCCGGTGTCGAGACCGTGTCCCGCTTCGGCATCGGCGCTGCCGACGGCGCCCCGAACAGCAAGAACTCGCTGTTCGACGAGGCTCAGGCCCGCACCGCCAAGCAGGCCGAAGGCGCCACCGAGTGGCACGACCCGCGCGAAGACGGCGTCCTGCCCGACGTCTACATCGCCATGGGCCAGACCGCCGAGAACGTCGTCCTGCACACCGGCATCAGCCGTGAGGACCAGGACCACTGGGGCGTCCGCTCGCAGAACAAGGCCGAGGAAGCCATCAACGCCGGCTTCTTCGAGCGCGAGATCGTCCCGGTCACGCTGCCCGACGGCACCATCGTCTCCAAGGACGACGGCCCGCGCGCCGGCACCACCTACGAGAAGATCAGCCAGCTGCAGCCGGTGTTCCGCCCGAACGGCACCATCACCGCCGGTAACGCCTGCCCGCTGAACGACGGCGCCGCCGCCCTCGTGATCATGAGCGACGAGAAGGCCAAGGCCCTCGGCCTGACCCCGCTGGCGCGCATCGTCTCGACCGGTGTCTCGGGTCTGTCGCCGGAGATCATGGGCCTGGGCCCGATCGAGGCCGTCAAGCAGGCCCTCGGCCGCGCCAACATGGCCATCGGTGACGTCGACCTCTACGAGATCAACGAGGCCTTCGCCGTGCAGGTGCTGGGCTCGGCCCGCGCCCTGGGCATGGACGAGGACCGCCTGAACGTGTCCGGTGGCGCCATCGCCCTCGGCCACCCGTTCGGTATGACCGGCGCCCGCATCACCGCGACGCTGATCAACAACCTGCAGACCCACGACAAGCAGTTCGGCATCGAGACCATGTGTGTCGGTGGTGGCCAGGGTATGGCCATGATCATCGAGCGGCTTTCGTAAGTCCCTTAAGCAGTCTCTGAAGCGGCGTCCCGCCGCCTCAGCGTTGACCCTGTACTCAGGGCGCATTTGTTCGAGTGACATGCGCCCCAGGTACAGGGTCAACGTGTTTCTGGGGGCATCTGGCGTTGACCCTGAACCCTTGGCCTAACTCGCGCGTCCGGCGTCGCGCGAGGGCAGAAACACTGCAGGATTTCGTCGATAGAGTGCCCGCGCCCAGGCCCGATTCACCCACGCGATGATCTCCGCCCGGCGATGTCCGGCGGCCACTCTGACCACCGTCCACCCGACGCCGGCGATGTACTCGCTGCGCACGATGTCGTAGCCGATCTGGCCCGCATGTTGCTCGCCGTCGTACTCGACAGCGAGCCGCATGTCTTCCCATCCCATGTCGAGGAAGTACTTGGCGCGGCCATCGGGGCCAGTCACCGGGATCTGAGTCTTCGGTCGTGGAAAGCCTTCGGCGATCAGCAATTGTCGAAGCCAGGATTCTTGCGGGGATTGGGCGCCCGGGTCGTAGAGAGCCAGAGCCTGCTCCAATTGGCGCAACCCTCGCGCGTGCCGGTGGCGGCCTGCCACCTCACGCACTGCGTCGACGTTGAATCCGGTGGCGGCACCGAGAGCGTCGAGTCGGGCAACCGCGTCGACGAGCGACCCGCGTCGTCCGAGGTCGAACGCCGTACGGTGCGACGTCGTCACAGGCAATCCGCCGAGCAACTGGCTCTCGTCGTCGAAGAGCAGGTCATCACGGGCGATGACGTTCCTGGGCGGCCTGGTATTGGCGTAGATGAGTTCAATCGGCGCGTCATCAGGCACCCACTTCGCCCTGTGAAGGGCTGCCGCGGCATGCCCGGCAATGGTGGCCTCGCGTCCAGACCACAGCCACGCGGCCTGCGTCCGCTGGTAGAGCGATGGGTCAATTCGCTTGTCCACGTAGATGTTCGGCAGCATCGCCCGGTAGTGGCGGCGCAGCTCGTAGCGGGTGAGCGATCGACTTGCGACAGCCTCGCTGCCGATGAACGGGTCCGATTCGGTGATCATGACGCAACCGTCTGCCGCCCCGCTGACAGAAAGGTCTCGATCGCGCCGACACAGCCGTGGAGTGTGGATCAACTGCGAAGTGTGGATAACTCACGTTGAGCCTGTATCCGCGGCGCATTCGTACGAGTAGCCCGCGCCACTAGTACAGGGCCAATGCGCCGATGGGCGATCAGGACTCTGAGCCTGAATCCATGGCGCAAGAGTGCGAGAAACCCACGCCCTCAGTACAGGATCAACCCACATAGAACCCCACCCCATAGACTTTCCGCCCAATGATCACCATCGGAACCCCACTGTCGCCGAACGCGACCAAGGTCATGCTGCTCGGCTCCGGCGAACTCGGTCGCGAAGTGCTGATCGCGTTGCAGCGCCTGGGCGTCGAGACCATTGCCGTCGACCGCTACGAGAACGCGCCGGGCCAGCAGGTGGCCCACCACGCGCGGACCATCTCGATGACCGACCCCGACCAGCTCAAGGCGCTGATCGCGGCGGAGAAGCCGGACCTCGTGGTGCCGGAGATCGAGGCCATCGCCACGCCGGCGCTGCAGGAACTCGAGGAGGCCGGTGTGGTGCGGGTGATCCCGACCGCGCGGGCCGCCCGCCTCACCATGGACCGCGAGGGCATCCGGCGCCTGGCCGCCGAAGAACTCGGCGTGCCGACGAGCCCCTACAAGTTCTGCGATTCGCTCGAGGAACTCCAAGCCGCCATCGATGGCGGCATCGGGTACCCGTGCGTCGTGAAGCCCGTGATGAGCAGTTCGGGCAAGGGCCAGAGCAAGCTCGACGGCCCGGACGACGTCGCGAAGGCCTGGGAGTACGCCATGGGCGGGGCGCGCGTGACCAACACCCGCATCATCGTCGAGGGCTTCGTCGACTTCGACTACGAGATCACGCTGTTGACGGTCCGGGCACGAGGCGCCGACGGCGAGGTCGAGACCCAGTTCTGCGAACCGATCGGGCACCGTCAGGTCTCCGGCGATTACGTGGAGAGCTGGCAGCCGCACCCGATGTCGGCCGCGGCTCTGGCCAACGCCCAGGACATCGCGCACAAGGTCACCGAAAACCTCGGCGGGCAGGGCGTTTTCGGCGTCGAGTTGTTCGTCAAGGGCGACCAGGTGTGGTTCAGCGAAGTGAGCCCGCGCCCACACGACACCGGCATGACGACGATGATCACGCAGTGGCAGAACGAGTTCGAGCTGCATGCCCGTGCGATCCTCGGGCTGCCGGTGGACACGTCTCTCAAGAGCCCGGGCGCCAGCGCGGTGATCTACGGCGGCGTGGAGGCCGAGGGCATCGTCTTCGACGGCATCGATGAGGCCCTGCAGGTGCCGGGCACCGACATTCGCCTGTTCGGCAAGCCCGAGAGCTTCCGCACCCGCCGGATGGGTGTGGCCCTGGCGCGGGCCGCGGACATCGACACCGCACGCCGCAACGCCGCCGAAGCGGCCGGCCGCGTCAAGCCGCGCGCGGTCTGAGCCGGACACTGCACGACACGAAGAAGGGGCGCCCGCCGAAGCGGACGCCCCTTCTCTGTCAACGGAGCTAGTCGTTGTTGAAGTAACTCAGCAGTCGCAGGATTTCCACGTACAGCCAGACCAGGGTGACGGTCAGGCCGAGCGCGACGCCCCATGCCGCCTTCTCCGGCGCGCCGGCGCGGATCATCTGGTCGGCAGCGTCGAAGTCGAGCAGGAAGCTGAACGCCGCCAGCGCGATGCAGACCAGCGAGAAGATGATCGCGATGGTGCCGCCGCTGCGCAGGCCCATGCCCGCGCCGCCGTTGAACAGGCCGATGATGAAGTTGCCGAGCATGAGCGCCAGAACACCGAACATGCCGGCGACGATCATGCGGGTGAACTTCGGGGTGACGCGGATGGCGCCGGTCTTGTAGACGACGAGCATGCCGAAGAACACACCGAAGGTGCCGAGAATGGCCTGGCCGATCAGGGCACCGGCATTGGCGCCGGAGACCGCGAAGTTGGCCATCACGAACGAGAAGGCACCGAGGAACATGCCCTCGAGCACCGCGTAGGTGAGGACGATGCCCGGGTTGTCCTGCTTACGGCCGAACGTGGCGATGAGGACCATCACCAGGCCGCCGAGGGCACCGATCATGGCGATGGGCCCGGCCAGCGCCAGGTTCGACATGATCACGAAGTACGAAACGACCGCACTGACCGTCAGCACCGCCAGCGTGATGCCGGTCTTGGTGACGACGTCGT
The DNA here is from genome assembly GCF_039668335.1 of Mycobacterium sp. SM3041. Taxonomy (NCBI): domain Bacteria; kingdom Bacillati; phylum Actinomycetota; class Actinomycetes; order Mycobacteriales; family Mycobacteriaceae; genus Mycobacterium; species Mycobacterium sp. SM3041. Next base: position 165,945 of record NZ_JAYXBQ010000035.1, read on the forward strand.
CGATGGTCAGCGGGCGCGAGAAACCGGCCTGCTGCTGCGGGTACTGGGTGTATGGCTGGGCCATGGTCTGCTGGGCACCATATGCGGCGGCGCCACTACCGAATTGCGCGTATCCGCCCTGCGATTTGGGCAGGGAACGAAATATCGGGTTGCTGCTCTCGCGCACCGTCTGGGTTCCTCTCGTGAAGCTGTGGTCCGTCTGCTGACGAACACCCACTCAACGTACGGCTTCGGGTGTTGGTTCCCGGCGAGACGGAGAAACTGGGAACTTACTGTGAAACGGTACCTGGTCGGCGCAGCGGTTGCGCGACGATCTAGATTGCTTACCGTGGCGGAAAACGAGGATATCCTAGTAAATGTCGAGAACGGCGTCGGCGTCGTCACGCTGAACCGTCCGAAGGCCATCAATTCGCTCAATCAAGTCATGGTCACGGGCCTGGCCGAGGCGCTCAGGGCGTGGGAGCACGACGACAGCGTGCGCGCGGTCCTGCTGACCGGCGCCGGCGAGCGCGGCCTGTGCGCAGGCGGCGACGTCGTCGCGCTGTATCACTCCGCCAAGGCGCAGGACGACAAGGCCAGGACGTTCTGGCACGACGAATATCTGCTCAACGCGCACATCGGCCGCTACCCCAAGCCGTACGTCTCGCTGATGGACGGCATCGTGATGGGCGGCGGCGTCGGGGTCGGCGCGCACGGCAACACCCGCGTCGTCACCGAGAAGACCAAGCTCGGCATGCCCGAGGTCGGCATCGGCTTCATCCCCGACGTCGGCGGTACCTACCTGCTGTCCCGCGCGCCGGGCCTGATCGGCCTCCATGCCGCGCTCACCGGTGCCCCGTTCTCCGGCGCGGATGCCATCGCTCTGGGCTTCGCCGACCATTTCGTCCCACAGGCCGACCTCCCAGCCTTCCGCGACCTGGTGATCAGCGACGGCCCCGACGCCGCGCTCAAGAAGTACGCCGTCGAGCCGCCCGCCAGCGAGCTTCTGGCACAACAGCATTGGATCGACGAGTGCTACGCGGCCGACACGGTCGCCGAGATCCTGGAGAACCTGCGGAACAGCGACGCCGCGCCCGCCAACGCGGCAGCCGACCTGATCGCCACCCGGTCGCCCATCGCGCTGACAGTCACCCTGGAGGCCGTGCGCCGCGCCGCGAAGCTGCCCACCCTCGAGGACACCCTCGTGCAGGAATTCCGAGTCTCGATGGCATCGCACAAGTCTCACGATTTCGTGGAGGGCATCCGCGCCCAGCTCGTCGACAAGGACCGCAACCCGCAGTGGTCCCCGGCTAGTCTTTCGGACTGCACCGCCGCCGACGTCGACGCCTACTTCGTCTCCGCCGACCCTGATCTCACCTTCTAGGAGAACCGATGACTTTCGAAACCATCCTGGTCACCCGCGACGACCGCGTCGCCACCATCACCCTGAACCGGCCGAAGGCCCTCAACGCCCTCAACAGCCAGGTGATGACCGAAGTCACCACGGCCGCAGCCGAACTCGACGCGGACCCGGGCATCGGCGCCATCATCATCACCGGTAGCGAGAAGGCCTTCGCCGCGGGCGCCGACATCAAGGAGATGGCGAGCCTGACGTTCGCCGACGTGTTCTCGCAGGACTTCTTCGCGCTGTGGAACAAGTTCGCCGCGACCCGCACCCCCACCATCGCCGCCGTCGCCGGCTACGCGCTCGGTGGCGGTTGTGAGCTCGCCATGATGTGCGACCTGCTGATCGCCGCCGACACCGCGAAATTCGGCCAGCCCGAGATCAAGCTGGGCGTGCTCCCTGGCATGGGTGGCAGCCAGCGTCTGACGCGTGCCGTGGGCAAGGCCAAGGCCATGGATCTGATCCTCACCGGCCGCAACATGGACGCCGAGGAAGCCGAACGCTGCGGTCTGGTGTCGCGTGTGGTCCCGGCCGACAAGCTGCTCGAAGAGGCCAACGCCGTCGCCAAAACCATTGCCGGCATGTCGCTTTCGGCGTCGCGGATGGCGAAGGAAGCGGTCAACCGCGCCTTCGAGAGCACCCTCGCCGAGGGCCTGTTGTACGAGCGCCGGCTGTTCCACTCGGCCTTCGCCACCGACGACCAGACCGAGGGCATGGCGGCGTTCACCGAGAAGCGCGCGCCGAACTTCACGCATCGGTAAAGTCGATCGGTGGCCGACACCGCGCAACTGCCTGATCCTGCCGACGACGGCGCCGCTGTCACGGTGGCCGAGCCGTCGGACGAGGAGTCATTCGTCGCGAAACTGGAAGAGCCACCCTCGGATTGGTGGGTTCGCCGCTACACGTTTTTCGGCACCGCGGTCGGCCTGACCTTCATCTGGCTCTCGATGACGCCGTCGCTGTTGCCGCGCGGACCGCTCTTCCAGGGCATCGTCAGCGGGGCTGCCGGCGCGTGCGGCTACGGCCTCGGGGTGCTCAGTGTCTTTCTGGTGCGCTACATGCGCTCAAAGGACAGCAGTCCCAAGGCGCCCCGCTGGGCGTGGCTCGTCCTGATCGGGGTCGGCGTCATCGGCCAGGTGCTCGCGGTCATCTGGTTCCACGTCTGGCAGGACGAGGTCCGCGACATGATGGGCGTGCCCCGGATGAAGTTCTGGGACCACCCGCTGACGGCGGTGTACTCGATCGTCTTCCTGTTCGGCTTCGTCGAAATCGGCCAGCTGATCCGCAAATTGGTGCGTTTCCTGATGCGTCAGCTGGAGCGGGTGGCTCCCCCTCGGGTGTCCGGCGTGGTGGCAGTGCTCCTGGTCATCGCCGTGTTCGTCGAGGTGTTCAACGGTGTGGTCGGCAACTATGCGATGTCGTGGATCAACAACACCTTCGCCTCGGCCAATGACGAGGATGATCCCGACAACCCGCCTCCCACATCGCCATTGCGGTCGGGCGGGCCCGGCTCACTTGCCAGCTGGTCGTCGCTGGGCCGGCAGGGCCGCATCTTCGTCGGCAACGGACCGAGCGTCGAAGAGCTCGAGAAATTCAACGGCCGCAAGGCAATCGAACCGATTCGCGCCTACGCCGGTCTGCACTCCGCGGACGGCATCCGGGCAACGGCCAGGCTCGCCGCGCAGGAACTCAAGCGCACCGGCGGACTCGAGCGCGCGGTCGTCGCCGTCGCCACCACGACGGGCACCGGCTGGATCAACGAGGCCGAAGCCGCGTCGCTGGAGTACATGTACAACGGCAACACCGCGATCGTGTCGATGCAGTATTCGTTCCTGCCCAGCTGGATCTCGTTCCTGGTGGACAAGGACAACGCGCAGGAAGCCGGCCAGGAACTGTTCGAAGAGGTCGACGCCCTCGTGCGGCAGATGCCCGAGGGCAAGCGCCCCAAGCTCGTGGTGTTCGGGGAGAGCCTCGGCTCGTTCGGCGGCGAGGCTCCGTTCCAGTCGCTGAACAACCTGGTGGCCCGCACCGACGGCGCGCTGTTCTCCGGACCGACGTTCAACAACGTCATCTGGACCGAGCTGACCCGCTACCGCGACGCCGGGTCACTGGAGAAACTGCCGATCTACGACCACGGCCTCAACGCCCGGTTCGCTTCTCGCCCTGAGGATTTGGACCGCCCTGCCGACGCCACCTGGGGCCACCCGCGGGTGGTGTATCTGCAGCACGCGTCCGACCCGATCGCCTGGTGGAATCCCGACCTGCTGTTCGCCCGGCCCGACTGGCTGGAAGAACCGCGCGGCCGTGACGTCTCGCCGCGGATGGAGTGGATTCCCGTCGTGACGTTCCTGCAGGTGTCGGCCGACATGGCCGTCGCGGTCGACGTCCCGGACGGGCACGGACACGTCTACGTCAGGGACGTCGCCGATGCGTGGGCCGACGTGCTGCAGCCGCCGGAGTGGACCAAGGAGAAGACGGAGCGGTTGCGCCCGCTGCTACACCCAAGCGCCGGCACGTAGCAGCACCGACGCGGCCGTCCCGCCCAGCAGTCCTTCATCGACCAGCGCCCGGTATCCGCCGATGACGTCGGTGGCGCGGTACAGCCCCAGGTCCTGCAGCGCGGCGGCGGCCAGGCTCGAGGTGTAGCCCTGCGAGCACAGCACCACCCACTCGACGTCGACTCCGGTGGCCTGCGGCAGACGGGCGTCACTGGTCGGGTCGCAGCGCCATTCCAGGACGTTGCGTTCCACGACGAGCGCGCCGGGAAACTCGCCCTCGATGGCGCGCTGCGCGGCCGGCCTGATGTCCACCAGCACGGCGCCCCGGGCCAGCGCGGCGGGGATTTCGGCGGCGGACAGCCGGACCAGCCGCTCGCGCGCCGCGTTCAGCATGGCGTCGACTCGGCTGACCGCGTTCCCCGTCGCTTCACTCGCCGTGGTCATCAGTCCCCCTCGGGCTTGTCAGTGAGTTCGGTGTAGACGCGCCGCAGCTTCTGGCTTTCGGTCACGTCGTAGTACGACATGGCGGTCAGCGGCGGCGAGTAGGCGTGCACACTCAGAGTGGGCGGAGCGGGCGATACTCCTGCGGCATCGTTGCTGCCCGCCCGCACCACGTCGTGGACCCAGCCCAACGGGAACGCGGCCTGGTCACCGGCCTCCAGAGTGCGCTGCCGCAGCCCGCGGCCGTCCCAGCGGGTTTCCTCGAGCGCCCCGGACACCACGGTCAACGCACCGAGCGATCCGCCATGGTCGTGCAGCTCGGTGCTGCGCTCGGGGACCCAGCTGATCAGCCAGAGATCGAGTTCGTCGTCGCCGTACAACCGGCGGAACCAGCGTTCGTGAAGGGGCAGGCCGTCGGCCGGCAGCAGCCGGTCGTAACGGCCGCTCAGGACGTCGTCGGCGCACCGATCAGTGGCGTGCAGCAGGTCGGGCAGCCGCAATCGGGTCGGGGCCAGGGAAGTGGGGCCAGAAACAGAAAACTCTGTCAGGACGGACATGACGGAACTCCAATGCAGAAACGAACGGGTGGGCTTGGCGCCCTCACAAGGCCGGGCTCAAGCCCGACAACATGTCGCGTTCTGCACGTTCTGCACTGCCATGTTCCCCATGGTGTCGGCGCCGCGGCCGCCGGGAAAGGGTTAGCGTCAGGGTGATCCTGAATGCCTACACCTCTAGATTGGCAAGCATGCAGATCAACGTCATCCGGGCAGCGCTGCTCACGACCACCGCACTGACGTTCCTGACAGCCTGCGGGCCGGACAAGCAAGCCGCTCCCGCCCACACTCCCGCCGAGCTGCCCACGCAGTCGCACGAACACCCCGCACCCGCCGGCGGCGCCGTCTCCCCGGGCGGCGTGACAACTGCCGTCGACGCCCCGCCGGCGGCGACCGAGTCCGAGTTCGGCCAGGCGTGCCACGCCGCGAAGGTGTGGATGGACGCTCAGCATGCCGACCCGGCGACGCTCGTCGAGCCGTACCTGAGCCTCATGCAGCGGGCGGAAACACGTGATCCCGGTAACTTCAACACCCCGTGGACCGAGCTCACCGCAGGCCAGCAGGCCGGCGTGATCATGGCCGCGACCAGCGCCTCCAAAGGTGAATGCGGCTGATACCCGCCGTTCACTGAGGATTCGCTGAGTCTGCGGCGTTGCCCTAAAATCGGTCGCACTGCCGTCCGATCGCTCTGACGCATACACGCGGGCCGCGGTGACAGCGAACTTTCCGACCGCCGGATCCGACCGGCGGTCCTCACGTACCCGCGAGGCCCGCCGAGATGACCGCCATGACCGCATCCCCTCGAGGTCGCAGCTGAGCACCTCCGATCTCCAGCGCAGCGATACCGCCCGCCACCGTCTTCCAGCCCGGCACCGCCGGAGCCGGCTGCAAAGCCTGCTCAGCGCCCGGGTGGGCTGGGACACCGTCGGGCGGGTGGCGCTCGCCCTGGTCACCACGGTGGCGGTGGCGACGACCGGCCTGGGCTGGTGGACGGTGCGCGGCGCGCTGCACGGCATCACGGTCAGCGATGCGCTCGGGGCCGACGCGCCCAAGTCCACCGGCGGGGCGATGAACATCCTGCTGATCGGCCTGGACTCGCGGAAAGACCAGCAGGGCAATGACCTGCCGCAGGCGCTGCTCGACAAGCTGCACGCCGGGGATTCGGACAACGGCGGCTACAACACCAACACGCTGATCCTGGCGCACATCTCCGCCGACAACCATGTGGTCGCGTTCTCGATCCCGCGCGACGACTATGTGCGGGTCACCGGCATCCCCGGATACGACCACATCAAGATCAAAGAGGCGTACGGCCTGACCAAGGCCAACGCCATGCAGCACCTCATGGACAAGGGCGTCACCGACCAGGCCGAGCTGGAACGCAAGAGCCGCGAGGCCGGCCGCGCCGCCACCCTGGCCGCGGTCCGCAATCTGACCGGTGCGCCCATCGACTACTTCGCCGAGGTCAACCTCGCCGGTTTCTACGACATCGCCGAGAGCCTCGGTGGCGTCGAAATCTGCCTGAACCACCCCGTGTACGACGACTACTCGGGCGCCGATTTCCCGGCCGGCCGCCAGATGCTCGACGCCTCGCAGGTCGTCGCCTTCGTCCGGCAACGGCACGGCCTGGACAACGGTGACCTCGACCGGACCCACCGCCAGCAGGCGTTCCTGATCTCGGTGATGCACCAGCTGCAGAAGGACGGCTCGTTCAGCGACCTCGGCAAGCTCAATCAGCTGATCGGCGTCGCACAGAAGGACGTCGTGCTGTCGGCGGGCTGGGGCCAGGAACAGTTCAAGCGCATGGGCGAGATCGCCGGCGGCGCAAACGTCCAGTACCGGACATTGCCCGTCGTGCGCTACGACAACATCGACGGCCAGGACGTCAACATCGTCGACCCCATGGCCATCAAGGTCGAGGTCGCCAAGGCCTTCGGCCTCAAGCCCCCGGCCGGCGCACCGACGACCACGCCCACCACATCGACCGAGCCGTCGACGCTGGACAAGGCCGCCGACAGCACCGGTACGACGTCGAAGAACGCCAAGACCGCCGTCATCGACGTCATCAACGGTTCCGACGTGATGGGCCTGGGCCGGCAGATGTCCGAGATCCTGGGCGATCTCGAATACTCCATGGGCCAGACCCGGAGCTCGCAGGACGGCGAGCTCAGTTCGACGGCCGTCGACTTCGGCGCCGGTACCGACGCCGAAGCCAAGCACCTGGCAGAGCTGTTGGGCATCGACGCGGTCCGCGCCGACCCGTCGGTGCCCGCCGGCCGCATCCACGTGACGCTGGGGCCGGGTTATCAGGTGCCCGACACGCTCGACAGCGTCTCCCTGGCCGCGGCCAAGTCGTCCAATTACGACACCACGTTGCCGACCCCGGAAGCCGGGCCGCCGGTGCGTGCCAACGACGGGCTCCCCTGCGTCAACTGACGCGCGCCCGCTTTTCCGTGCCGCCAGTGTGCGCACAGACCGTCGATCCGGCCGGTTCCGCGATCTGCACGCACACTCGCGATGCAGACGCCACCAGCTGCCGGCGCAAATTAATTAGATTAGTTCAACGAATTAAATTCGCCGCCCATCGAAGCGCGAAAAATGAGCCGCGACGCCATTCCCAGAACACAAAGCACATCTAACAAATTTGCCCGCCGACCAGGCAAAACGTCGCGAAAGCAATGAGATCAGCTAACGAATACGACGAATTTCCCAACTACTGGTCAGTAATTGTGCTTTGACTCACACAATGGTGCACACTATGGGGTGTCTCACTCATTGTCGAAGGGATGAGCTCAATGGTTGCTCCTCAGCACGTACCGGTCGCTCGGGCCCACAGTGGCGCGGTCAACGGGCGCCGGGTGCTCTTCATGGGCATCCTCCTGCTGCTCATCGCGGTCGCCGCGGTCAGCGGCATCCTCTTCGCCATGAGCAGCGGACAGCCGCAGGTGGCCCTCATCATCGGGCTCGTCTCGGCGGCGTTCTTCTCGCGCATCCGCTGCTGACGCGGCCTCGTCTCGCCGCCGCCTGATCCGCACGCCAAAATAGGGCCATGCGGGTCGCACTGGTCCTTGGCAGCGGTGGCGCCCGGGGTTACGCACACATCGGCGTCATCGACGCGCTCCGCGAGCGCGGCTTCGATGTCGTCGGCATCTCCGGTTCATCCATGGGCGCACTCGTCGGTGCACTGCAGGCCGCCGACAAACTCGACGAATTCTCCTCCTGGGCCAGTGCTCTCACGCAGAGCGCGGTGCTTCGCCTGCTCGATCCATCCCTCACCGCCGCCGGTGTGCTTCGCGCCGAGAAAATCCTGGCCGCCGTCCGCGAGATCATCGGCCCGCGGACCATCGAGAGCCTGCCGATCCCCTACACCGCCGTCTCGACCGACCTGATCGCCGGAAAATCGGTCTGGCTGCAGCGCGGCCCGATCGATGCGGCCATCCGCGCCTCCATCGCCATCCCCGGCGTCATCGCGCCCTATCTGCTCGACGGCCGGCTCCTGGCCGACGGCGGCATCCTCGACCCCCTGCCGATGGCACCGCTCGCCGCCGTCAACGCCGACCTGACCATCGCGGTCAGCCTCAACGCCAGCGACCCCAATCCCGCCCCGGAATCCCCGCGCCCCACCGCCGAGCTGTTGAACCGCATGCGGCGCAGCACGACGTCACTGATCGACCGGGCCGCGGCGAGCACCCTGCTCGACGGCCCCACCGCACGATCGGTCCTGAGCCGCTTCAGCAACGCGGTCGACGGCATCGACGCCGTCCCCGAGTCCGAGGTCGAGACCGAAGAAGACACGCACGTGCCGCGGCTCGGCGGATTCGAGGTCATGAACCGCACCATCGAAATCTCGCAGGCCGCGTTGATGCGACACACCCTGGCGGCCTATCCGCCCGACCTGTTGATCGAGGTGCCGCGCACGGTGTGCCGCAGCCTCGAGTTCTACCGAGCCTCCGAGGTCATCGAGATCGGGCACGAATTGGCTTGCGCCGCACTCGATTCTCTCGACCACGCCGACTAGGACAGGAACGCGGCGACCTCTGCCGCGACCTTTCTGCCCTGCACCCGGCCGGCCTGCGCCGACGGGATACGACAGGCCGGATCGAGCGGGTCGACGCCGAAGGCGGCGAGGGACTCAGCGTCGGCGAAGATGCCGCAGGCGCGGCCCGCAAAGCTCCTGACGTCCGCGCCGGGGCCCGCCCCGAACGGCGACGGCGAGTCCGACGGCGCCGGAACCAGCACGACGGCGGCGTCACAGTCCTTGACCGCGATCATGTTGACGCTGCTGCCCATGCCGCCGTCCATGTAGCGGCGGCCGCCGATGGTCACCACCGGCCAGGCGGCCGGCACCGCGCAGCTGGCCTCGACGGCGTCGACGAGGGACACCCCCGATTCGCGGGTGAACACCACCAACTCGCCGGTGTCGATGTCGACGCCGGTGATGCGCAGGTCATGGTCGGGCCACTCGTGCGACGGCAACCGGCGTTCGATGACGTTGCGGCGCACGGCCGGACTGACGGTGTCGGCGGCCGCCGCCGCCTTGCCCAGGCGCTGCAACTGCTCGGCCCGGCTGCCGTGGTCCGCCGACATCGCGTCGATGAACGTGGTCAGGACGGCCTCGATGTCGATGCCCGGGCTGATCTCTGCCGATTCGGCGGCCACCTGGCGCTCGAACAACTCTCCGATGCTCAGGGCGCTGCCCAGCTGTGCACCGACCGCCGACCCCGCCGACGTGCCCAACACCACATCGGAATTCCGCACCGCCGCGGCGACCTCCGGGGCCTCGTCGGCGATGCCCTGCAGGATGCCGGTCTCCCACGCGATGCCGGCGATGCCGCCACCAGCCAGAACGAGTGCACGCTTAGTCATTAGTTCATCTAACCGGATTCGGCGTGCGCCGTGGGACCGTCATCCCACCAGGAGGTCAGAAAGATGCTCCAGCGACCGGCCGGCGTAGCCCTTCCACAGCTTGCCGAACACCGGCAGCAGCGGAGCGGTCAGCGAGCTGCGCGGGTGCAGGGTCCACCGCCAGGTGATCTTGGTGCGGGGGCTCTGCCCAGCGGAGACATCCTGGAACAGCCACATCCCTTGCACGCCACCCACCAGCGGCGCCAGTGGTCCGTTGATGTCGGACAGCGTGTAGCCGAACGAGTGCGGCTCGTCGTACGAGGTCAGGGTCTCGGCCATGCTGCCGCCACCGGTCAGCAGGATGGTGCGGGTCTGCCCCACCGCATCCCAGATGCCGGTCTGGTTCCGCACGGCCTTGATCGGCGGGATCGGTCCGTACCAGCGACAGAACAGCTCATTGAGCGGGATCGGTGCGGTGCCGCTGAACGCGTCGGCCACCGCGACGGGGACTATTCGTGATTGCTCGACCACCAATGCCTGCGCCATGATGGCGATCGTAACCATCGATGCTGACCACTGGAGTGCCATGACCTCGACGATGCGGGCCCAACGGTTCTACGCCGACACCAAAAAGGTTGTGGTGGAAGATGTTCCGATTCCGGAGCCGGGCCCGGGCGAGGTACTGGTCAAGGTCGCCTACTGCGGCATCTGCCACTCCGACCTCAGCCTGATCAACGGCACGTTCCCGTCGCAGCTCCCCGTCGTGACGCAGGGCCACGAAACGTCGGGCACCATCGCCAAGCTGGGGCCGGGCGTCACCGGCTGGGCCGAGGGCGACCGCGTCGTCGTCGCCGCCGGCAAGCCGTGCATGGACTGCGTTAACTGTCGTCGCGGCGACATGTCGAACTGTCTGCGAATCCGGCTCATGGCGTTCGCGTACGACGGGGGCTGGGCCGAATACACCGTCGCGCAGGCGTTCGGGCTGACGCGCGTCCCCGACAACGTGCCGCTGGAGCAGGCCGCGATCCTCGCCGACGCGGTGTCGACGCCGTTCGGCGCCGTCGTGCGGACCGGCCAGGTGGGTATCGGCGAGTCCGTCGGCGTATGGGGCATGGGTGGGCTCGGCACGCACATCGTGCAGTTGGCCCGATTGGTCGGGGCGGCGCCGATCGTCGCGGTCGACGTCAACCCGGCAGTGCTGGAGCGCGCGCTGGAGGTCGGCGCGGACTACGCCTTCGACGCCCGCGACCCGGAGTTGTTGGCCCAGATCGGTGCAGCCACCGGCGGCCGGATGCTCGACGTCGCGTTCGACGCGGTCGGCAAGGGGTCGACGTTCGATCAGGCGCTGGCGGCGCTGACCGTGGGCGGACGGTTCGTCGGCGTCGGGATGAGCGCCGATGCCCCGTCGATCGGCCCGACGTCGTTCTTCAACCTGACCAAGAAGCAGGTGCGCGGGCACCTGGGCTACCAGAACGCCGACATCGGCACGCTGGCCACGCTGGTGTCCCGCGGCCGTCTGGACCTCACCCGTTCGATCAGCGAGATCGTCCCGCTCGAGGACGTCGCCGAAGGCATCGCGAAACTCGATCGGGCCGAAGGCAATCCGATCCGGATACTCGTGCAACCCTAATTACCGCGAGCGGCCGTGTTTGTACGCCGACACGCTGCCGCAGGCGTGCAAAAACGTCGCGCTCACCTCAGCCGAGGTGCCGCTTTCGCACTGAAGAGCGGCAGGTCCAGATAGGTGGCGATGCCCGGTTCCGCGGCACACACCGCCGGCACGGAGTTGACGCAGTGGGCGGCGGTGCCGACGACGCCGGGTTCGGGGCCGTCCTCTCCGACCAGTCCCTGAAAGCCCTTGATCGACACGGTGAAGTCCGGATTTCCCTTGACCTCCATCTCATAGCGTTGACCTTCGGGGCCGAAATCCCATGCCGGGTCGAGGTTTTCCTCACCCATGAACCAGTTGACGGTGACGCGCACGACAACCTCGTCGCCGACGACCGCCTCCCAGTGGAACTTGCGGGCGGCCACCTGGCCGGGCTGGATGGGCCCCAGCGGTGAGTCGATCGGCGCGGTCGCCACCGCAACCTCTTGGCGCGCAACGATCTTCGGATCGGCATTGAAGCCGAACTCGTCGACGCACATCCGCACGGCCTGGATGAAGCCACTGTCGAGCAGCTTCTGCATCGGACCGGTCAGCGCCTTGTCCGGGGTCTCACCGAACCCCATGACGTGCCGCAGCACGTCGGGCGCCTCATAGGTGCGCAGATCCGAAAATTCCTCGGCCCGAACGAAAGTCACGCCAGTGGACATCACCGAGAACAGCAGCGGGAACTTCTCACTGATGCCGCCGGGTGCGATGCCGGTGCCGTGCAGCGTGGCCCCACCTGCCAGCGCGGCTTCCCGCATCGGCGCGCCCTGCTTCTCGCTCGGATACACCCACCCGACGGGCGTCACCACGTTCTTGCCGGACCGCAGCAGGGCCGCCACCTCGTCGGGGTTGGCCATCAGCGGGGCGTAGATGACGGCGTCGGCCTCGAGCGCCAGGATGTCGTCGATGTTGTTGGTCGCAGTGACACCCAGCGGCTCGGCGCCGATGATCTCGCCAACATCCTTGCCGTTCTTGGCTTCCGAATGCACCCAACAACCGACCAGTTCCAGGTCCGGGTGTTCCAGCACGCCCTTGATCGCGGCGACGCCGACTCCGCCGGTTGCCCACTGCACGACCCGCAACGCCATGAAACCTCCCGAGCACCGCCCGAACTAGAACACGTTCTAGGTTGTATACCACCGGCCCGGCGCCGGAGACCAGACCTTTGGGGTCTTGACTAAAACCGCCGGGCGTGACTGAACTACAGGTAGTAACGAAAGGAAACCCATGGCCAAGAATCGCGTGTTCGTCGTCGGTGTCGGCATGACCAAATTCGAGAAGCCCGGCAGCCGCGAGGGCTGGGACTACCCGCAGATGGCCAACGAGTCCGGCAACAAGGCCCTGGCCGACGCCGGCATCTCGTATGACCAGGTGGAGCAGGGTTACGTCGGCTACTGCTCCGGCGACTCGACCTCGGGCCAGCGCGCCCTGTACGAGCTGGGCATGACAGGCATCCCGATCGTCAACGTCAACAACAACTGTTCGACGGGTTCGACGGCGCTTTACCTTGCCGCACAGGCGATCCGCGGCGGCCTCGCCGACTGCACCATCGCGCTGGGCTTCGAGAAGATGCAGCCGGGTTCGCTTCAGGCAGGTGCGCAGGACCGCGAATCGCCGCTGGGGCGGCACGTCAAGGCCCTGGCCGAGATCGACGAGTTCGCCTTCCCCGTGGCGCCGTGGATGTTCGGCGCGGCCGGCCGTGAGCACATGAAGAAATATGGAAGCACTGCAGAACATTTTGCAAAAATCGGCTACAAGAACCACAAGCATTCGGTCAACAACCCGTATGCGCAGTTCCAGGACGAGTACACGCTCGACGACATCCTGGCCGCCAAGATGATCTCCGACCCGCTGACCAAGCTGCAGTGCTCGCCCACCTCCGACGGGTCGGGCGCGGCGATTCTCGCCAGCGAGGCGTTCGTCGACAAGCACGGGCTGGCGTCGCAGGCCGTCGAGATCGTCGGCCAGGCCATGACCACCGACTTCGCCTCGACGTTCGACGGCAGCGCCGCCAACATCATCGGCTACGACATGAATGTCCAAGCCGCCCAGAAGGTTTACGACCAGGCGGGCCTGGGCCCCGAGGACTTCCAGGTCATCGAGCTGCACGACTGCTTCTCCGCCAACGAGCTGCTGTTGTACGAAGCCCTGGGCCTCTGCGGCGAGGGTGAGGCGCCGCGCCTGATCGACAACAACGACACCACGTACGGCGGCCGCTGGGTGGTCAACCCGTCGGGCGGCCTGATCTCCAAGGGTCACCCGCTGGGTGCGACGGGCCTGGCCCAGTGCTCCGAGCTGACGTGGCAGCTGCGCGGCACCGCCGACAAGCGTCAGGTCGACGGTGTCACCGCGGCCTTGCAGCACAACATCGGCCTCGGCGGCGCCGCCGTCGTGACGGCCTACCAGCGCGCCGAGCGCTAGTCACCTCCCCCGCGAGCTGGGGGTACCCCTTCTGCCGAGCCGGGGGTACCTCCAACTTGCGAGCAGACGTAAAACTGTCGTTTTCGCTTCGAAAACGACAGTTTTACGTCTGCTCGCCGAACCAGCTAGCCGTCGAACATGGCGTCGACGAGGCGGCGCAGTACCTGACGGGTCTCACGACGCGTCTTCTTCGGGTCGTCCGCGGTGGCGATGAGCATGGCCGCCTCGTCGAGGGCACCGATCAGCACATGCGCCAGCGCCCGCACCGGCTGACGGGCCAGCTGGCCGGCTTTCATGGCCTCACTGAGCAACTGCTCCGTCATGCCCAGGCTGTAGCGCTGGGCGACGTCACGGAAGCCCGCCCAACCCAGGACACTCGGGGCGTCGAGCAACACCAGCTGGCGCACCTCCGGGTCGCCGGAGACTTCCAGCCAGGCATCGACCGCGGCGCGAACGGCATCGGCCGGTGACGTCGCCCCCGATGCCGCCACCATCGCCCCCATCCGGGCCATCACGTCCTGTTCCACCACCTCCACCACAGCGAGGAAAAGCGCTGCCTTGTCGGCGAATTGGTGATACATCGCGCCCCGGGTCACGCCCGCGGTCGTCGCGATCTCCGGCGTGCCCACCTCGGCATAACCACGCTCGCCCCACAGTCGCCGCGCGGCAACGATCAACGCTTCGCGGGTAGCCGCGGAGCGCTCCTCCTGAGTACGCCTCTTGTTTTCCATACACCCTGTTGGTAAGTTGCGGACAGCCTGTTTGTAAATGAGTATCGAGCTAGGAGTCATCCATGTCGATCATCGAGATTAACGCCGGAACCATCCATTTCGAGGAATTCGGGCCGAAGGACGGCAGGCCCGTCGTCTTCGTGCACGGATACATGATGGGTGGCCAATTGTGGCGCGGGGTCGCCGCGCGCCTGGCCGAACGCGGCCTGCGGTGCATAGCACCCACCTGGCCGCTCGGCGCGCATCCCGAAGCGCTGCGCCCAGGCGCCGACCGGAGCATCCACGGCGTCGCGCGCATCGTCGCCGATACCCTGGCCGCATTGGACCTCGACGACGTCGTCATCGTCGGCAACGACACCGGCGGTGTGGTCACGCAGCTGGTCGCGGTCCACCACCCGGAACGCATCGGTGCCATGGTGCTGACGAGTTGCGATGCGTTCGAACACTTTCCGCCACCGATCCTCGAGCCGCTGATCCTGGCGTCGCGTTCCAAGGCGCTGTTCCGCGCGGGCTCGCAGGTGTTCCGGGTCCCGTTGGTCCGCAAGCGCGCGTACGCCGGGCTCGCATACGCGGACTTCGACGCCCTGACCCGGGAGTGGGTACACAACACGCAGTCCAAACCCGCTGTCGCCGAGGATCTCCGCGTGTTCACCAGCTCCCTGCGCACCGCGGTCACCACCGGAGTCGCAGCGCGGCTGCACGAATTCGACAAGCCGACGCTCGTCGCCTGGTCGGCTGACGACGAGTTGTTCGAGATCGGCGACGGCGAGAAGCTGGCGCAGATCATCCCGAACGCCCGCCTCGAAATCATCGACGGTGCAAAGACATTCTCGATGCTCGACCGCCCGGACCGCCTCGCCGACCTGATGTCGACCGTCGCGGTGCGCGCCTAGCTCGCGAGAGAACTAGATGGTGACGACGTCGTAGGCGCCGTCGGCGTACCGGGCGCGGATGGTCTTCTTGTCGTACTTGCCGACGCTGGTGCGGGGCACCTGGTCGACGAACGTCCACCGCTCCGGCAGCCACCAGCGAACCACCTTGTCCGACAGGAACTCTCGAAGTTCATCAGGTGTCGCCGAAGCGCCCTCGTGCAGCACGACGGCGACCAGCGGGCGTTCCTGCCAGCGCTCGTCGGGCACCGCGACGACGGCGGCTTCCAGCACCGCGGGGTGCGCGATCAGGTGGTTCTCCAACTCGACCGACGAAATCCATTCACCACCGGACTTGATGACGTCCTTGGCCCGGTCGGTGAGGGTGACGAACCCGCAGTCGTCGATGCGCCCGACGTCGCCCGTGCGCAGCCAGCCGCTGTCGAACTTGCTTGAGTCATAGCCCAGGTAGTAGCTGCCGGTGATCCACGGTCCGCGAATCTCGATCTCCCCCACCGCTTCCCCGTCGTGAGGCAGCGGGGCGCCGGCGTCGTCGACGATCCGGATCTCGACACCGCACAACGCCCGCCCGGCGGTCGCCCGACTCTTCCAGTACTCATCCTCGGACGCGCCCGGGAATGGCTTGGCGGTCGTGGCCAGCGGCGAGGTTTCGGTCATCCCCCAGGCCTGGCGGATGTGGACGCCGTACCGCTCCTGGAAGATGCGCATCATCGACAACGGCACGGCCGAGCCGCCGCAGCCCACGATCCGCAACGACGAAATGTCGTGTCCCGGATTCTTTTCCAGGCAGTTCATCACGTCGTTCCAGATGGTCGGAACCGCGCCTGCGATGGTCGGGCGATGCGTCTCGATGAGGTCGATCAGCGATGCACCATCGAGGAACCGGTCCGGCATCACCAGGTCGGCACCGGCCATCAGCGCGGCGTACGGCAGCCCCCAGGCGTTGGCGTGGAACATCGGCACGATGGGCAGCGTCACGTCCTCGCTGCCGACGTCCAGCGCATTGCTGGTGCACGTCGCCATGGCGTGCAGGAAGCTCGAACGGTGGCTGTAGACAACACCTTTCGGATTTCCGGTGGTGCCGCTCGTGTAACACATCGCGGCCGCGGACCGCTCATCGATCTCCGGCCAGTCGAAGGCGTCGGGCTGGGCGGCCAGCAGCTCGTCGTACCGCAGTACGGTTTTGCCGGCGCCCTCCAGCGGCGCCAAATCGCCTGCACCGATTGCGATCACCGTGTGCACCGTCTTCATCTGCGGCAGCACCGGAGCCAATTGTGCGGTCAACGAGAGATCCGCGATGACGACGGAGTCCTCGGCCTCATTGGCGATGTAGGCGATCTGCTCCGGGGACAACCGGATGTTGAGGGTGTGCAGCACCGCGCCCATGGACGGAATGGCCAGGTAGGCCACCGTGTGTTCGGCGTTGTTCCACATGAACGTGGCCACCCGCTGGTCTCCGGTGATGCCGAGCCCGCGCAGCGCATTGGCCAGCTGCGCGGATTGCCGGCCGACTTCGCCATAGGTCATGGTGCGGTACTGGCCGCCGCCGAGCGCCGTGGTGACGGTTCGGCGATAATTCTGGCCAGTCGCGTGCCGCATGATCGTGGCGATGGTGAGCGGGGCGTCCTGCATCGTACTGAGCATCGTGAATTTCGCCTCTGGGTTGCTGCCGCTGGGATGTCGAGATGCTAGCCGACCCTGCGAGGTAGGAGGATGATTAGCGTTGGTACGACAGGAGAAAATCATGCGCAGGAATTGGACGCTCGCCGCGGCGACAGTCGGCGGGGTGGCCACGATGCTGGCGCCGGCCGGATTGGCCGCGGCCGAATCGGCGCAAGACACGATCAACCGGCTGCAATCCGAGGGCTATGTGGTGACGATCGACAAGCTCGGGACGGCGCCGGTGTCCGAGTGCACGGTGACCAGTGTGCGCAACCCGCAGCAGACGACGCAGTTGGTGCCGTGGGTCGGCCCCGGCCTGGGCCGCAACAGCAATTCCATCCTGCTGCCACAAACCAGCCGGACCATTTCGGTATCGCTCGACTGCACGGGTACGCACTAGGTCCCCGGATGCCAAAACGCCCCCGCCGGCCGGCGGGGGCGTTTTCTTTGGACTGACTAGACGGTCGCGGGCTCCAGCGCGCGCACCTCGTTCATCGTGACGGACTTGGTCGCCATGAACTGCGAGTAGAGCAGCGGCTTGGGGGCCTCGACGGCGACCGCGGTGACGTCACCGACGACATCCGCCACGTACAGGCGCGAGCCGTCACGGCTGACGGTGACGCAGGACGGCTGGACATCGGCCGCGATGGTGTCGACCACCGCGTTGGTCTGGGTGCAGAACACCGAGACGCGATCGTAGTCGACGACGTAAGCGCGGGTGCCGTCGGCGCCGAGCACCAGCTGGGTCGGGGCGTCGCCGACGGGGAAGCGACCGGTCACGCGGCCGGCGGCCAGGTCGACTACGTGCACCTCACCGCGCGCGGTCAGGTCCGAGGTCAGCACGTAGGCGGTGTTGTCGGGGCCGAGCGCCAGGCTGCGGATCGGGGCACCGATGACGATGGTGTTCCGGATGCGCGCGGTCTCGGTGTCGACGACGACCAGCTGGCTGCCCATCTCGTCGGTGGTGGCGACGTACAGCCGGCGACCGGTGTGGTCGACCGCGAGGGCGTCGATGCTGATGGCGGCGCCGGTGGCGATCTCGATGGTGCCGACGCGGTCGGCGGTGATGTCGATGACGGCGACGTCGATGTAGGTGTCGCCGGCGCGGCCCGCGAACACGCGCTTGCCGTCGGGGCTGACGGCGAGGGCGCTCACGCCCGAGGCCAGCGGGTAGGCGGCCAGCTCGGCGCCGGTGGCGACGTCGATGACGGCGACGCCGTCGAACTCGGCACCGGACACGGCGACGTACGCCCGGTCAGCGGTGGCGACGACCGCGAACGGCTCACCGTCGACGGCGATGTCGCGGATGCTGCGGGTGCGCGGCTCGATCAGCGACACCATGTTGTCGGCGTAGCTGGTAGCGACCAACTGCCCCGCGCTCTCGGCGATGTCGGCGATGGTGCCGCGGCCAACCTGCGCGATGTCCATGGTTCCGCGCAGCGCCTGAGCGCCAGCCCGCTTCGCTTTTGCACGAGCGTTATTATTTGCCACGATCTTCGGTACCTCCGCCAGCGCGGCAACGCGCCGGTAGTCGATTGCCCGTCCGGGTGCGCCCGGATGAGCGCTGCTGTCAAGAAGTGTAGTGATCCCCACCGACATTCCGGACGGCTTCAGCGACGCCTCGTCACGAATTGATCAGAAGCTCTTAGGAGTTACTTATGTTGTGAATTGTTATGCACTTGTTATCAATGGCGATCGATGCTCCGACCTGCGTAAACAACGCCTGAATTCAAATTGAGCAAACATAGGTCCGCCTCATTCCTGAGGGTTTCCAAGCAGGGTTTCCCGGCATTCCCTGGCAAAGTGAGCGAAACATCACACCGCGACACGAACGCATAGAATCTCATCCGCCTCACCCGCACGATAGAACCCAGGTTCCACTTCTGTTCATCGAGATCGCAACAGCGTCGAGGCCCGCCTGAGCGGGCCTCGAGATTCGCTGTTATCGACGAATTCACATTTTGTTCATGATGTGAGGGCGGTCACACCCGCGTTGCCGGACGGGTGCTCGACACTCGAGTCGAGCATCGTCAGTTCGTCGAACGGATCGGCGCCGTGCAACACGGCCGCGGCCTTTGCCCGGTCGAGTGTCCCGGTCCACGATCCGATCAGCACCGTGGCGACGGCGTTACCCGAGAAGTTGGTGACGGCCCGCGCCTCCGACATGAACCGGTCGATGCCGACGATCAGCCCGACACCGTCCAGCAGGTCCGGCCGGTGGCTCTGCAGGCCGCCCGCCAGCGTCGCCAGACCCGCGCCCGTGACGCCGGCAGCACCCTTGGAGGCGACGATCATGAAGGCCAGCAGCGCCAACTGCTCCCCGATCGCCATCGGCCGCCCCATGGCGTCGGCGATGAACAGCGCCGCCATGGTCAGGTAGATCGCGGTCCCGTCGAGATTGAACGAGTAGCCGGTCGGCACCACGACGCCGACGGTGCTGCGATCCACGCCCAGGTGCTCCATCTTGGCGATCAGCCGAGGCAGCGCCGACTCCGACGACGAGGTCGAGAAGATCAGCAGGTACTCGCGGGCCAGGTAGCGGACCAGCCGGAAGATCGACATCCGGGTCACCGACCACAGCAGCACCCCGAGCACACCGAAGACGAAGACGACGCAGGTCACGTAGAACCCGAGCATCAGGGTCAGCAGCTGGGTGACGGCGCGCCACCCGGTCTGGCCCACGACGCCGGCCATGGCACCGAACGCGCCGATCGGCGCCAGCCACAGGATCATGATCAGCACGCGGAACACCAGCTTCTGCAGGTGCTGGACGCCCCGCAGGATGGGTTCGCCGGCCGTACCCATGGCCTGGACCGCGAAGCCGACGAGCAGGGCGATGAACAGGGCCTGCAACACGTTTCCGCTGGTCAGTGCCGACAGCAGGGTCTCCGGGATGATGTGCGAGACGAAGTCCATGAGACCGCCGGCCTCGTGCGCCTTCTGGGCCAGTTTCGCGCCCTGACCGGTCGCCTGTGCCGACAGGTGCAGGCCCGATCCCGGGCTCAGCAGGTTGCCGACGACCAGGCCGATCGCCAGCGCCACCGTCGACATGGCGAGGAAGTAGCCGAGCGAGAGGCCGCCGATCTTGCCGACCGTCGCGGCTTTGCGCACCGACCCGATGCCCAGCACGATCGTGCAGAAGATGACCGGGGTGATCATCATCTTGATCAGGTTGACGAACAGGGTGCCGAGGACCGCGATGTCCTTGCCCACCCCGGGTGCGATCAGGCCGACGGCCACACCGCCGACGACGGCGACGAGCACGGCGATGTACAGCCAATGGGTGCGGTCGCGACGGGGCGCTTGATCAGTCATGTCGGGCAGTCCTCCGGCCTCGTTGTCGAAAACTTCTGCAAGGATGTTTGTCCAGAACGTGAGGCACGTCACGCATATGTTCATTTCGTTCACGGAAGTTCACCGCGCACGCCACGAGCAGGCGGATTAGAGAAGGACGCAGTGATGCGCAGTTGGCCGGCCGCGCCGCGCTGGTCCCTGGCCGGCCAGATCGTCGCCCTGCAGATCGCGATCATCATCGTCGTGGTGGCGGCCGGCAGCGCGCTGGCGGTGGTGCAGTCCCGCCGCACCAACGACGCCGCGGCCAAACAGCTGCTCACCGGCATCGTCACGGCACTCGCCGACGCGCCGTCGACGGCGGCCGCCATCCAGGCGGGCAGCGCCACGGAAGTTCTGCAGCCGGTGACCGAAACCGTTCGGGCCCAGACCGGCATCGCCTTCATCACCGTCATGGCGCCCGACGGCACCCGGTTCACCCACACCGACCCACGTCAGATCGGCGGCCACTACCTGGGCACCACGGCGCAGGCCTTGACAGGCCAGACGCACACCGAGTTCTACACCGGGACGCTGGGCCGCTCGGTGCGCACCATCGCCCCGGTGCGGGATGGTGCCGGACGGGTTGTGGGCCTGGTCGCCGCGGGCATCACCGAGACCACGCTGACGGCGCAGTGGCGCCACCAGATCCCGGTGATCGCGGCGATCAGCCTTGCGGCCCTTGCCCTTTCACTGGCCGGCACCTGGCTCATCCGGCGCCGGCTGCTCCGCCAGACGCACGGGCTGCGGCCGGAGGAACTGCGCGTGATGTACGAGCACCACGACGCCGTCCTGCATTCGGTGTCCGAAGGCCTGCTGGTGCTCGAGAAGGGGCGCGTGGCGCTGGCCAACGACGAGGCGCGACGCCTGCTGGCCCTGCCGCCCGGCACGGTGGCCCTGTCCGATCTGCCGGAGTTCCTGCGGGCGGCCGATCCCGGCGTGCGCGACGAGGTTCACGTCACCGACGACCGCGTGCTGGTGGTCAGCCGGTCACCTGTTTCGGGCGCCGCCGGGTCAGAGGTCGTGACGATCCGGGACCGTACCGAATTGCAAAGCACCCTGGGCGAACTCAGCTCGTTGAAGGTCCTCACCGACTCGTTGCGGGCGCAGGCGCACGAAGCGGCGAACAAGTTGCACACGGTGATCACCATGGTCGAGATGGGCCGCCCGTCGGACGCCGTCGCCTTCGCCACCGACGAGCTGGAGCTGTCCCAGCGGCTCGTCGACCGGCTGTCCAGCGAGGTCCGCGAACCCGCCCTGGTGGCGTTGCTGCTGGGCAAGAGCGCCCAGGCCCACGAACGTGGCATCGACTTCACCGTCACCGTCGACTCGCAATTGCCCTCGGACACTTCGCATCTACCGCTGAGCGGGCCGGAGATGGTGACGGTGCTGGGCAACCTGATCGACAACGCCATGGACGCGTGCGACCGCGACGAGCCGTGGATCGAGGTCACGGTGCACTGCGAGCCGGGCGGCGAACTGCTGATGCGGGTGGCCGACAGCGGCACCGGCATGGATCCGGAAACGTTCGAAAATGCCATGCGCCGTGGCTATTCGACGAAATCGGCGCCGGGGCACGGGCTGGGCCTCGCCCTGGTGGCGCAGGTGGCCAAGCGGCACGGTGGCACGCTGTCGTCCGATGTGAGTTACGGTTCGGTGGTGTCGGTGACGATTCCGGCGGCAGCCGCATGACCACCGTGCTGATCGTCGACGACGATCCACTGATCGCCGAGGCCCACCGCACGTACGTCGAACGGCTGGAAGGCTTTTCCGTCGCGGCAGTGGTCCACACCGCGCGCGAGGCCATCCAGGCCGCGACCCGGGCGACCACCACTGACCGGCCCATCGACCTGGTCCTGCTGGACCTCGGGCTGCCCGACGCCAGCGGCATCAGTCTGGCATCGGTGCTGTCGGGGCTTCGGCCCGCGCCTGACATCATCGCCATCACCTCCGAGCGCGATCTGGAGATGGTGCGCGCCGCCGTCGCGCACGGCGCGCTCGCGTATCTGTTGAAGCCTTTCACCTTCGCGGCCTTCCGGGACCGGTTGGACCGCTATCAGCGGTACCGGACGGCGCTGCCGGCCGGGGTGGACGCGGCCAGCCAGGCCGAGGTGGACCGTGCGCTCGCCGAATTACGCACCAGCGCAGACAAATCCGCGGCTCCGAAAGGCGCGGCAACGCTGACCAACGACGACATCGCTCGTGCGGTGCGGGACAGTCCCGACGGGCTGACCGCCGACGAGGCCGCCAAGGCGGTCGGGGTCGCCCGGGTGACCGCGTGGCGCTATCTGGAGCGCCTGGCCGACGACGGAACCGTCACGCGCCGAAGCGAATACGGCGGGACCGGCCGGCCCAAGACCCGCTATCTCTGGCGTTGAGCCGGCACTTCAGGTGTGACAGCATCGGATCATGAGTCGCGACGACGATCCAGAAGCCCGCATCCGCGAGCTCGAACGCGCGATGAACGATCAGGCCCGGGCCTCGGAGCTGACGGAGCCCGGCCAGCAGTGGCACCCGCCCGCGCCAGCAGCCGGTCGGCCGTACGCCGCCCAGTACAGCCGGCCACGGCAGAGTCCGACGCCGCAACAACCGTGGCCACCCGGGGTGCCGACGACCGCGGCCCGCCGAATGATCCTGGGAGTTGTTGTCCTCGCCGTCATCGTCGGCCCGGTGGTCGCCGCGATCATCTTCGTCACCAACTTGACCGGGAAAAAGCACGTGACTTTTCTCCCACCCGCCCCTGACGGCCGGCCCAGCGTCTCGGTCGCCGTCCCGACCGCGCCCGGTGACGAATCGTCGGTGGTCGTCAACGGCACCACGGTGCAGTCCGGTCCCGGCCTGGTCGAATTGCCGCCGCAGTCCGGCGATCCGAACGCGCCCATCCGGATCGCCGGCGTGCGCGGCCACCGGACCCTGGCGTGCAACGACCGCCCGGTCAACATCAGCGGGGTGTCCAACAGCGTCACCATCACCGGGCACTGCTCGACCGTCGAGGTCTCCGGGATCGAGAACACCGTGACCGTCGACGCCGCCGACAAGATCGTCACGTCGGGCATGGACAACCACATCACCTACCACTCGGGAACGCCGGAGATTCCCGATCCGGGCCGGTCGAACACCGTCAGCCGCGCCTGAACGGCCACGCGACCGTCCGCGCGTCAATTTCCCCCGAATCGGGGGACGACGGGAGTGCGCGGCGTCCATAATCTCGTTGCCATGGCGCACAACGGAAATGACGATTGGACCCAACCCGCAGCTCTCGCCATCCCGAAGGAGGGCTACTTCGAGCTGACCCGAGGCCGGTACGGCCCGGTCTTCCCGCGCACCCCGGCGTGCTACGGCTTCAACATCATCGCCAAGGTGAAGGAAGGCCCGGAGCACGAACAGGCCATCCGTGAACACGGAAAGATCATCGAGGCGGCCGTCGCCGCGCAGCCCGATGTCCTGGCCCCGCTCCAGCTGCACTACCTGCGGTGGAACCTGTTCGACGTCGGATCCGGCTTGCACTTCCAGTACCAGGGCATCTTCGACACCGACTTCGACAAGTACACCGAGGACGCCGTCAAAATCTTCAGCTCGTCGGGCATCACGACGGCATTCACGCATCTCGAGGGCTTCCCGGACGACTGGAAGACGAATCCGAACGCCTTCATCGAGTTCGTCCGTGAACACCAGGTGCCGAGCTTCCTGGAGTACGGCGAGTACCCGTATGTGACGGCTACGGAGATCAAGAAGGCCCTGCGGCTCAAGGCCGCGTTCTCCGACATGTTGGACCAGATGCAGTGACAGCACTCGAGTTCGACGATATCCAGCACATCATGCTGACCGGGACGCCCCACCTCACCGGTCGGTACGAGTTCCTGTCGTTCGACCGCCCCGAAGCGGGGCAGGCCTGGTTGGCCGAGATGGTCCCGCTCGTGCAGTCGGCGACCGATGTGCGCAAGACCGTCAACATCTTCAAGCGCTGGGTGAATTTGGCGTTCACCTGGAACGGCTTGCGCGCGTTGGGACTTGACGAGCAGGCGCTGGCCACCTTCCCCGCCGAGTTCCGTGAAGGCATGGCGGCCCGCGCCGACATCCTGGGTGATACGGGCGCGGCCGCACCGGAGCACTGGGTAGGTGGGCTCGCTGGTGCCGACCTACATGCCATCGTCATCCTGTTCGCGAGGGACGACGACGAACGGGTGCGCTGCGTCGGCGAGCACGACGCACTGTTGGCCCGCTGCCCCGGCGTGCGGTCGCTGTCGCATCTCGATCTGGCGGCAACCGCACCGTTCGAGTACGACCACGACCACTTCGGATACCGCGATCCGGTGTCGCAGCCGCAGATGGCCGGTTCCGGCGAGACGCTGATCCCCGGCGCCGGCGGGGCGCTGGCTCCGGGGGAATTCCTCCTCGGCTATCCGGACGAGGAGGGTCTGCTCTCGAATCAGCCTGCACTCGAGGTGCTTTCACGCAATGGCAGCTTCATGGCGTACCGCAGGCTGGAGGAGCATGTCGGAACTTTCCGCGACTACCTGAAGCAGCACGCCGACGGCGCCGAGGGCGAGGAGCTGCTGGCTGCCAAGTTCATGGGCCGGTGGCGCAGCGGCGCACCCTTGGTGCTGGCGCCCGAACACGACGATCCCGAGCTCGGCGCGGATCCGATGCGCAACAACGACTTCGACTACGCCACGATGGATCCGCACGGCTACAGGTGTCCGGTCGGCTCGCACGCACGTCGGCTCAACCCGCGCGATACCGAGCCGAATCCCAATCGGCGCAGGATGATCCGGCGCAGCGGCACCTACGGGCCGGCGCTTCCCGAGGGCGCCCGCGACGACGGTGTCGAACGGGGCGTCGGGATGTTCCTGATCTGCGCCAGCCTGGTGCGGCAGTTCGAGTTCGCCCAGAACGTCTGGATCAACGACACCGCGTTCCAGGAGCTCGGCAACGAACACGACCCCATCTGCGGCACCCAGGACGGCACGCTGGACTTCACGATCCCCAAACGGCCGATCCGCCAGGTGCACAAGGGGTTACCGGCATTCACCACGCTGCGCGGCGGGGCATACTTCTTCCTACCCGGCCTGACCGCACTGCGCTACCTCTCCACACTCGGACACCAAGGAGCATCATGAGTTCGTACGCCCGCACCTACAACCAGGCCCACATCACCCGTCCCCACAACGGCAACCGGCGTGTCAGCATCTACTGGTCGTGGAGCTACCCGTGGGAGGCCCAGCGCGACCCGGCGCTGCTGTACAACCGGTTCTCCACCATGACCGAGGTGCGCGCGGCGACGTGGCCGGCGTACGAAGGTGTCGAATACAGCGCGCGGGAGTTCCTGCAGGGCGTCGACGGCACGCTGGAGCTGTTCCACCGCTCCTCGTTGTCCTTCCAGGACGTCGCCGGTGAAGCGACAGGGCACCCGGTGGCGGTGTTCCAGCGGGTCGATCAGGCCGGTTACCGGCTGCCGATCGACGAACGCATCCTGAACGACACCGATACCCTGATGATCTTCGGGTTGGACCACCTGCTCGGCGACGAGGAAGCCACGCCGGAGGAGGTCGCCGCTATCCAGCAGTGGCTGAAGCGCGAGGGCACCTGCCTGATGCTGGCCCCGCACCACGACGTCGGCTTCACCGACGACAAAGAGCAGCAGCAGATGGAGTACCTGCACCACGGCGACCCGCTGACGCCGCGCGTACAGAACTTCAGCGGATTCGCGCGGTCGCTGCTGACGGGGCTGAACATCCCGGTGCACAACACGTGGGGTCTGCGACCCGCGACGGTCGAGGGCACCAAACAGATTGTGCCCCTTACCGCTTTCCGCGACCTGGACTCTGCCGGCCTGCTGCGTGACGTCACGACGCTGGCCCTGCACCCGCACCTGCCGCACTACCAGTTGACCGCCCCCGAGAGCCCGGAGTTGCGGGTGCTGGGCCGGCAGCTGATCGACCAGACCCGGCCACACCCCTTCACGCTGGCAGGCAACACCGAGTTCAACGCGCTGATCCACATGCCGCCGACCGGGGACCGTGCCGGCGACATCGTGCTGGTCGACTCGACACATTTCACGACGCTGTTCGGCGCCAGCGAGAGCTTGAAGTCGTTCTGGCGCAACCTGGTGACGATGTGACGGTAACCGAGCTGGCGGTTCGCGGTTCCAACATCGCGGTCGTCATCTTCGTGGTGGCCAGCACTCTGGGCGTCGGACTGAGTCTGACTCCGGCCCAGATCCTGGCTCCGCTCAAGGACGTTCGGGTGGTGAGCCTGACCCTGGTGGCCAATTTCGTTGCCGCGCCGTTGGTTGCACTCGGGCTCTGGCACCTCTTCGATCTCGACGAGGCCCTGGGAGTGGGTCTGCTGCTGTGCGGGCTGGCCGCGGGCGCCCCGTTCCTGATCAAGCTCGCCGAATTCGCCAAGGCCGACACGGCTTTGACGGTGGGCCTGATGGTCCTGCTGATGATCACCACCGTGGTGTACGTGCCGATCGTCCTGCCGATCTTCCTCAAGGGATCGTCGGTCGATCCGCTCGCTATCGCGTCTTCGCTTGTGATCCTCATGCTGATCCCCTTGGCGATCGGGCTGTTCTGGCGACAGCGGTCCGCGGACACAGCCGCGCGCATCCGGCCCGCGGTCGGGCTGATAAGCACCATCGGCATGGTCCTGGTGGTCGTGCTGACCATCGTCGCGAACTTCCGGGAGGTGCTGTCGATCTACGGCACCCGGGGACTGCTGGCCGCCGTCGTCTACACCGCCATCTGCGCCGGAATCGGTTGGGGTTTGGTATTTTTCAGTACCGTGGCCCGGCCTGTCCTGGCGCTGGGCACCGCGCAGCGCAACGCGGCAGCCGCCTTCGTGGTGGCCGGCCAGAACTTCAGCGACCCGCGCGTCACGGTGATGATCACCGTCGTGCTCATCGCGGAGTTCTCGATGTTGATCCCGTTCTCGCGGTTCCTGGCCCGCAAGGCCTGACGGGTCAGGACTGATCCAGCAGGCCGAGGCGCGTCGCCTCGGCCACAGCTTCGGCGCGCGACGACACCGACAACTTGCGGTAGATCGCCTTGGCTTGGCTCTTCACGGTCTCCCGCCCGAGGTGCAGTTCAGCGGCGATCTTCTGCAGGGACAGGTGCGTCGCCAGATGCGGGAGCAGACGCAGCTCGGCCGCGGTCAGTGCTGACCGCGGCCCGTGCTGCGCATGTGCCGCAAGCAATTGCCGAACTCGCGCCAGCCGCTGGTGCACCGCAGCCGCGTCAGGTTCCCGCCGCGCGGCCAGCAGACCCGCTTCGAGGTGGCGCCGGCACAGTTCCGGGTCGTCGATCTCGAGGGCGGTGGCCGCGGCCAGCGCATGTCCCAGCGCCGCGGTGCGCGCCGCCAGGTCCCCCAGCCGGTCCAGCAGCCGTTCAGCGCCCCGCACTGCCTCTCGCGCCCCCGCCACATCCCCACGGTGGCCGCGCACCAATCCGTCCACCGCGTAGACCAACACCACGGGCACCAGATCGCACAGGTCGCGGGCGTCCACAATGCCGCGCGCCTGCGCGCTGCGCTGCGCCGCGGATGCAACGGCGCCGTCGTCGAGGTCCAGCAGGGCCAGATGTGCCAGCGCCACAGCCCGGAACCCGGGCAGATCGTCGAGGACCGGGAGCGACGATTCCATTGTCGCCCTGGCATTTTCGGGGTCGCCGGCCATCGACAGCGCTCCGCCTTTGACGGAGGCGGCCGCGCCCCACCACGGGTTGACGAGGTGGTCGCCGGCGGCGCAGACCGTGTCGGCATGCCGGACCACCTCCAGCACCCCGCCGATGCCGACGAGCGAACCGACCAGAGCGGCCGCAACTTTCACCGACGGAGCACCGTCCGCCAGGCCCGCACCCCGGTCCGCGGCAGCGGCCAGCAACAGGGAGCGCTGGACCAGGTCGGCGTCCCCCAGCGTCAGCCCAAACCAGGCCCGGGCGATCGCGGCGTCCGGGTGATCCGCGAACACGCGCTCGTCGAGCAGGCTCAGGCGGCGCTCCAAGATGCCTGCGCGGCCGTCGAATCCGAGACGCACGGCATCGCGTTCCACGAGCGCCGCGGCATGTGCCGGGTCAGCGGCCGCCAGCGCCTGCACAAGGGCCCCATCGATGTCGCCGGTCCGCTCGAGATGCTCAGCCGCCCGGGACGCGAGGGCGCGGAACCGTTCCGGATCGCGATTGCGCAGCCGCGCACGGAGCAGGTCGGCGAACAGCCGGTGGTACCGGTATTCGATGCCCTGCGCGTCGAGCGAGACCAGGAACAGGTTACCGGAGGCGCTGATCGTGCTCAGCATGTGCGCCGAATCATCCCGCTGCAGAACGCTGTTCAGATCGTCGGCGGTGAAGTGGTCGAGCACCGCGGATTCCACGAGGAATGCCTCGACGGACGGGTCCAGCCGGCCCAGTACCTCTTCGACCAGATAGTCCGCCACCAGGCGGTGACGTCCGGTGATCGCCTCCACCGATGAACCGTCACGCAACGCCATGGCCGCCATCACCACACCGGCAGCCCAGCCCTCGCACCGGTCGACCACCAGCGCCGCCGTCGGGCCGACCGGTCCGCCGACCGCGTCGAGCGCCGATTCTGCCTCTGCCGCAGAAAGTTTCAGCTCGTCGGTGCCGATCTCGAGCACGCCGCCCTGCAGCCGGCGGCGCGCCAGATCGAGTGGCGGTGCGGTGCGGCCGATCAGCGTCAGCGTCGTGGACCGCGGCGCCAATTGGACCAGGGCACGCAAGGTCGACAGCGCCGCTTCGTGCGTCAGCTCATGAATATCGTCCAGCACCAAGACAATCGGCCCGGCCGACTCCAGCGCCGCGATGGCCGCGGGAACCAATTGGGTTTCCACGGCCCGGCCGGCGCCGCGGAGGTACTGAAGCGTCGCGGGATCGACCGGGGCGACCTGGTCCACCGCCGTCACCAGGTGCAGCAACAGGTGGGCGGGATCGTTGTCGAGATGGTCGAGCCGCACCCAGGCGAATAGCCGGGCGTCGGCATCGTCCCAGAGCGCCACCGCCGTCGTCTTGCCGTAGCCGGCGGGCGCGACGACCATCACCAGCTCGGCATCCAAATCCGACAACAATCCGGTGACCGCCGGCCGCGCGATGACGGCACCGCCCAGCCGGGGCGGGCCGTAGGTGGCCGCCGGGATGTGCGCTACCCAGCCGTCCCCTGCCACCCTGGCATCGTAGGTGGGTTTCCCGTGGCCGCCCAACCGCGCCATTTCTGACCACCCCGTCGAATACGTTGATACCGTGCCCATGACGATGGGAGCGACCATGGGCAACGCAATCCGTTCGGTGGCAGTCGCCGCAGCCGTGATCGGCCTCGTGGCGGGCTGCGCCGGTAAGAACGACTCCGGCACCACAGCATCGTCGAGCACCGCCCCGGCCGCAGCGGCAACCCCCGCGCAGTTGCAGGCGCTGGTGCCGACGCCCACCGGCACTGCCCAGACCTGGGGCCCAGACCCGATCGCGGACAACGGGATTCACCTCAGCTTCAAGGTCACCGGCTCCCCGACCGACGTCGTGACCGCCTACAAGACCGCACTAGAAGGCAAGGGCTGGGCCGTCACCACCATCGTGTCGTCCGATGGCGGACCGAGCGGTGGCGGGGGCGCCACCTATACCGGCACTCATGGCGACAGCTACGGCGTGTTCGACGGCGGCGGGTTCGGCGCCGAGACGTACCTCAACGTGTGCACCTGGCCGGCCAAGCCGGCCCAGCCCAACTGCAGCCGCAAACGCTGACTCCGAGAAACCACGGCTCACCGTTTCACCCCAGCGCGACTGGGTAGGAAGTTCTGGGGCGGGGAAAGTCCCTAGCTCGGAACGGCCGAAAAGTCATGGCACAGCTGCGAGTCAGCGCACCTGTCTTCGGGAGGTGCGGCGAATACACGTTGCGCTGCACCGGCGAACTCGATGGTGTCTCATATCGCATGTTGCGCGACAGCGTGGTCAGAGCCGCGGTGGACGAACCCCGCGTGGTGATCGTCGATGTCAATGAGTTGCGCGTCCCTGACGCGTCGGCGTGGTCGGTGTTCTCAAGTGCCCGTTGGCACGTTCGAGTCTGGCCTGACGTGCCGATCGTGCTGGTGTGCGCCGACGAGGCCGCCCGCCGGCTCATCCGGCAATGCGGCATCACGCGTTACGTGCCTGCATTCGCCACAACGCAGGACGCGCTGCAGGCGGTGGGCGACGAGTGGCCCCAACCGAAACGCCGGGCACGTGCCGATCTTCCTCCGCACGTCAGCAGCATCGTCGACGCACAGCGGTTGGTCGGCGGCTGGTTGTCCGGATGGTCGTGCACCCCTCTGATCCCGATCGCGGCAACGGTCGCCACGGCCTTCGTCGAAAATGTGCTGCGGCACACCGACTCCGCGCCCACGCTTCGGGTTGAGTACGACGGCCACGTGGTCGCGGTAGCTGTCGAGGATGCCAGTACCGCACTGGCGCAGCGCCGGGAAGAAGCGCGCTCCGGCACCAGCCAGCTATCAGGGCTGGCCATGGTGACCGCGCTGACCCGCGGATGGGGAAACCTCCCGACGCCGACCGGCAAGATCGTTTGGGCGGCCGTGGGTCCCGAGAATGTCCTGTAGCCATACCCCCAGCGAGGTGGTCGATCAGAGTTGCGTGGCCTTGTCGATCACTCATTGGGACAGCCCACCGTGCCGTGATGAACAGGCGGAGGGACAGCCCGAGCGGATCGGCGTCGCCCAGCGTACTCCGCAGCGATCCCCACCGGCGCTCACGGATTGATGGTGTTCTCCCCGTCCTGACGACCCCAGACGTACTCGGACGCGAACGGCGAACCGAGACCGAAATGGTTGTACGGCGCGATCGACGCCCCGGTGTCCATCACCATGTACGGCATGGGCCAGATGTCGCGGGTGACGGTCCAGCAGCCGGGCCGGCCCATCGGCCCTCCCCTGGCGTTGATCCGCGGCAGGTTGTCGGGGTAGACGTACTGGTTCGCCGAGCCGACGAGCGAGGTGTGCGATATCAGCGAGTAGCCGTTGCCGCCGACAGCGAAGGACGTGGCCTGCACCGCGCGCGGGAGGGCTCTTATGCCGCAATCGATTTCGGGGCTGTACTTGTCGAGCACCTGGGACGTCGGGAGCAGATCCTGAGCGCCACGAACCAGATACGGCCCGCCGCGCTCGAAGATGTCGCCGCCGGTGTTGCCGAACCCGACCGATGCCATCAACGCCTGATCGATGTTGTCGCGCTGGTCGTTCAGGGTGCGCTCGGTGGTCACCGCGTTCTTGAGGCCGTCCCACAGATCCGGGGACGCGTTGGCATAGACCTCGGCGAAATCGGCCAGCGCGCGGTTGTCATGCCGGATGGTCGGCATCCGCTGGTTGAGATCGGCGAGGATGACGTTGCCGTTGACCAGCGACTGACCGAACTTGTCGCCCAACCCGTCGAGGGCCTGAGCCGCGGCCGACAGCGTCGCGTTCAGCTTGATCGGGTCGACCTGCTCGGAGATCGCGGTGATGGTTTCGAACAGCGTGTTGAATTCGGTGGTGACGCTGACGGCGTTCACGGTGTCGCCGGCCTTGAGGCGCTGCGGCGTCGGGTTCGGCGGCGAGGTCATGGAGATGTACTTGTTGCCGAATACCGTTGTGGCGAGCAGCTTGACGTCCACGTTGTGGGGCAGCACGTCGAGGTATCGCGGGTCGACGGCGAGGATCAGTTTGGCTTCGGCCTTCTCGCCAGGGGCGGCCACGACCTCGCTGCCCGTGAGCCGCCCGATCGGCACGCCGTTGTAGGTGACCTTCGAGCCGTTGTCCATCGACAGCCCGGCACGACTGGCCAGCACGTACAGCTGGGCCTTGGTCTCGAAGGCGCCGCGGAACTGGAGCCAGGTGAGCGTCATCCCCGCGATCGTGACAAGAGCCACGATCAAGCCGGCGATCTTGTAGGGCGGGGTGCGATCCCGGTTGAGCGGCGCATGGACCTGGCCCGCAGCGACGGGCGGCAACGGCTGCAGTGGCGGCCGTGGTTTCGTCATGGCACTCCAGCGTCAGATCGAGGTGTGGCCGGGCGCCGTTGTCCGGCCTTGATCGAGACTGAAATGCAGGGTACGACTGCCACCAACCTGGCGGCACGCAAATGACAAACCTCTAGCAAAGCGTAAATTGACGCGGCGGCTACCGGAAGGCACCGTCGCGCCCCATCACAACGTCGGTGCCATCAATGTGATGACGACCGTCAGCAAATTCGCAGACAGCTGGGTAGCCGACCCCGATCTACACGCGACCGACGGCACGGATGCGCAGCAGCTGCACCGCTTCCTGCAGCGCGCCCAGGTTCCACCCCAGGGCACACGTCGTCTTTCGCCGGGCCACCCCGGACAACCACGCAAGACCCCACACGATCGACTGAAACGCGGCCCCCACCGCGGCGAGTCCCAGCCACCACGGACGGAACTTGTCCAGCATGCGTGCTTCACCGCGGCCGAAATTCCGATACTGCCTGAACGCCGCCTTCAGATCCGTACGCTGCACCTTGCTCACCACAGCATCGGGCACGAACTCCAACATGAACCCGGCTTCGGCTGCGCGCCAAAAGAAGTCGACCTTATCGGCACCACCCTTGAACGATTCATCGAAGCCGTGCACGCGAGAGAACAGCTCGCGCGTGAAGCCGCAGTTCGTACCGTTCGCGAAGACATCCTTGCGGGCCAGCGCCGGGTAAAGCCGGCGTTCCCGAGCCAAGAGGGTGCCGTCGCCGAGGATGCGGTCGAGTCCACCGCCGACGGCTTGGGCTCCCCCCATGAAAGCCCGGTGGTATGCCTCGATCCACCCGTTGTGGACAACATCGTCCGCGTCGGTGAGCAGAATGAAGTCGCCCTTGGACGCGGCGATGCCGACGTTGCGAGCGACATTCGCGCCGGGCGCGCGACCGGCATCCACGAGGCGCACCCGGGGATCGCGATAGGAGCGCACCAGGTCGGCGGTGCCGTCCGTTGACCCGTTGTCGGCTACGACGATCTCGAATTCGGTACTGGTTTCCTGTCCCAATACGGCATCCAGTTGTTTCGCGAGTACGCCGGCACCATCACGGCACGGGATGACGACGGAGATCATGAGCCGAAAGGTAGCTGAGATTCAATTGGTACGCCTGTCCTGCACCGTGGCTGACAGGAATTTGGCAGCTAAGCGACCGCTTGCGGAGTGACGAGGAACTTCTCGCCCGTCGCCTTCTTGAGGTAGCTGTTGAACGCCTGCGGCGTGAGCAGGCCGGCCAGTGACACTTCTTGGGTGTAGGTGCTCGCGAAGGTCGTGGTCAGTTCCGCGGCGACGCGCGCCCGCAGTCTCCCGATGACCTCCGGTCCCGCACTGGCGAGGAACGGCGTGAGCAGCCAGCCACCGATACCCCAGGCCATCCCGAAGTTTCGGGTGAGGACCGTCGGGGTCGTGTCCAAGGAGCCGTAGATGTAGACCTGCTTGTGGACGGCCGAGCCGTAGCGGGAGTACTGCGTCGCGGTCGCGTTGGCCGCCTGCTCCATGCCGTTCAGGATTTGGCTGGCAAGCGTCCCGCCACCGGTGGCGTCAAAGGCCAGCGTCGCCGAGGTGGCGATGAGCGCGTCGACCAGATCCTGCTCGAATGTCGGTGCGGCGGAATTGCATACGTACGTCGCACCCAGTCCGCGCAGGATCTCCTCCTGCTCGGCCTTGCGGACGATGTTGACCAGCGGCACGCCGTCGGCAAGGCAGATCTTGACCAGCATCTGGCCCAGGTTCGACGCCGCCGCCGTGTGCACCAAGCCCGAATGTCCTTCGCGGCGCATAGTTTCCACCATGCCGAGCGCCGTCAGCGGGTTCACGAACGACGAGGCGCCGTCCCTCGCCGTCGCGCCGTCGGGTAGCACGAGGCAGGCCACGGCTTTGACGACGCGGTACTGCGAATACATGGCGCCGCCGGCGATACCCACCACCTTGCCGAGGAGCGCCTGCGCCGCATCCGACTCCCCCGCCGCCACGACCGTCCCCGCACCTTCATTGCCGACGGGAAGTGATTGACCGATGCGGACGGACAGAGGTCCCAACGCTGCGGGCGGCAGGGGCGCGGTGACGACGGGACGTTCCGGGGTGCCCGTGACCGTCGCGGCCGACATGTCGGCGGCGGCCGGAATCAGCAGGCCCAGATCCGACGGGTTGACCGGCGACGCCTCCACGCGGACGACGACTTCGTCTGCCGCCGGGGTGGGAATGTCGACGTCCTGCAGCGAGAGTTCGAGCATGCCGTCGGGTGTCACGAGGGAGCGTAGTTCGAGAGCGGTTTCGGGTACTTGTTCGGTCATCTGGGTGTCTCCGCTCTAGATCTTGCTCGCCGCGAAATCGGCTGCCTGTGTGACCTTTCCGGACTGCACATAGGAACCGTGCGCACCGACGTCGAAGCCGCCACCCACCCAGCAGATCGGGTCGCCCTCGGCGCATTGATCGATGGAATTGGCAACGTACTGTGGCGCCAGCTCGGGCAGCGGTCCTCCGGCGAGCATCGCCGAGAACCCGGTGCGCGGCGCACCAAAGAGTGCGGTGGCGGCCACACGACTGGCGAGCTGCGGTGCCGCGTTGGTTGCCCCTTCGATGACCGCCGCCCCCTGCGAGTAACCGCCGAGCACCATCTTGGTCTTCGGGCAGTTGGCCGCGGTGGACTCGATGACCGAGCGCGCGGCGTCGATGCCAGCGGGGGTGCTGACGGCGAAGTCGTTGCTCGCCGGATAGTCAACCGGCGTGGCCTCGACAGTCCGCGGCGCCACCCGGGCTCGCAGATCCTCGACGAAGGGCCGACCGACGCTGCCCAGGCCCGGCGCCTCGGTGGTGCCGCGGGCGAACACCACCTGGACATCGGGGCACGGTGCAGCGGTTGCGGCTGGTGCCATGGACGGGACGACGGGGGCCAGGGCGGCGCAGGCGAAGATCAACGCGAAGTTGCGGGTCATACCCACCGATCGTAGGGCGGTCACACGGCTGCGCAATGCGTTTGGCCCGTCATCACAGTGGTTGCGAGGTGATCTCCAGCCAGGCTTGGAATTCCTTCTTTACACGGCGTCGTTCCATCCGTCGGGCATGCGAGCGTGCCATGGTCAGTCGCAGTCCCTTAGGCGGGGCCGAGCTGCCGGTCCGATAATCCGTTGGTGCCGAACGGGTTCCATGAGTTTTCGACAGCGGCGGCGCCGCTTGTCGATCCGGCATCCGAGCGGGGTGGGCGCGGCGCAGACGGGTCGCCATCACCTCGCACCCGGCGCCAACGAATAGCACCAACACCGCCGCCATTTCGTACTCGGCGTACATCATGATGATGCCTTCTCTCCGTGCCGTCAGGGCGGCACTGCCTCGGCCTTCGCCGGCTGAGAATGTGATGGGTCGACGCTTTGTACGATCGTCCGCCTGATTGCGCAGCACCATGGCAGAACAGCAAATTTTGTGCCCGAATGGATCGGGGGCTGACGGACCTGCGCCAAAGCGGGGTGGTCAGACCTTCGTGGCACCCATATCGACCGTCAACTGGGTGGCCGTGACGGCTCGCGATAGATCCGACGCCAGGTAGATCACGGCGTCGGAGATGTCGTCGACGCTTGCCGGAAACGGGTCGCTGAGCATGCAGCCGAATGACATCAGGTAGCTCGGGTGACCGGTGAGCAGGGTGCCGACGGTGGGGTCCGCGGCGAGCACCGTATCGACACCCCACGGATGGATGGAATTGACGCGGATCTTGTACTCGGCGAGTTCGATGGCTGCCGACTTCGTGAGTCCGACGACACCGTGCTTGGCGGCGCTGTAGTGCGCCTGGCCCGGCAACGACTTGATATCGGCCACTGAGCTGATGTTGATGATCGAACCACCGTTACCCGCCGAAATCATGTGCGGGACCGCCGCTTTCATCGTGCGCCAGACGCCGGTCAGGTTGACGTCGAGTATCGTCTGCCACTCGTCGTCCGGCATCTCCCAGAAGCGCGCCCACGTGCTGATGCCCGCGTTGGCGACGACGACGTCGAGTCGTCCGCCGAATCTGTCGACGCCGTCTTGGAGTACTGCGTCCATCGCCGCGGAGTCACGGACGTCGGTGACTGCCATCAAACACTTGCCGCCCGCGGCCTCGACGAGGCGCACCGTCTCGTGCAGGTCCTCCTCGCTGGGGCCCGGACATCCGCTGTGCGGCGTGACATCGGCAGCGATGTCGATCCCGATGACCGACGCCCCTTCGCGAGCGAGCCGCACCGCGTGATTACGCCCCATGCCGCGCGCAGTTCCGGTCACGAATGCGACCCTGCCGTCGAGAAGGCCCATGGCAACCCTCCGGTTCTTGCTGATGCCACCGAAACACCCGTGGGATCAGTAAACGCGCGGTGGTGGGGATTTGCTAGAGCAACGGGGCGGTCCTGCAGCCGCAGCGCCATAGGTGAGTGCCCCCAGTCGGACTCGAACCGACACTTGGCGGATTTTAAGTTTTGCCGACCCGCTGGCGGCGAGATTTCAGCAAACCCCGTATCCGCAGGTGGCAACGTTGCGTATATCTCGAATCACCATGTGGCCCTGTGCTATTCGAGTGACTACGCGCGGTTGCGAGCTGCGTCGTGCGCTTGCTCATCGGTAGTGATCTGGCCCGTAAATGCGCTGGTCGCTGGGGTAGCGCTGGGGTGGCAACCCTGGCCACAGCGAACACCGCAGGTAGACGCACATCGGGCGCAATTCCCAGCAAATATGGCAAACGCTGGGGTAAGTCGGCAAACGAAATCAGACCGGATTAGCTGGCGATTTGGCCACAGAAACCCGACCTACGCCTCAGTAATAGCCTGCCGTTCTTTGAGGACGGCATCGAGCAAGTCCCTCACGAACACGCGGAGAATAAAGGATCGGCGCTGAACTTCCTCTCGGCCAATCCGTTTACCTTCGTCGGCATTACCGTGAACGAGCGTACTGCGCACCGCGTAATTCTCGCGAAAGAACTTCTCAGGCGAGAGCCCATCGTATTCATTTTCCAGAAGTAGCGTCAGCGACGCACCCACATCCGTGATGGTTTGAAATTTTCCCCGCTCTAGGGCATTGATAGCTTTTTTCCGAATGCTGCTGTTGTATTTTCCGCCATCTTTGACCAGAAGTTTAAGTTCATCAAAATAGGCAATCGCGTCTTCGTTTTCGATCAGGGGCAAATCGTTTGGTATCAGCGCCTCTATCGCAGATACCCACAGAATGAATTGAACGTCTGCGTTTTTCGCCGAAAGGGCAAGGTGCACAAGGTCAAATGCCAATTCGAGCTGACGATCGATCCCATCCCCCACTAGTTCGGTTGACTCCGAAAGATCAGTTCCCAGCACTAGGTCCAACGGCCTCAACGCAGATAGGCCAAAGTGGCCCTCCGCACGCGCTACCGGCTTCGTTGACCTCACTAGCAATCCCGGCATATGGGGATCGACTGGAAAATCCTCGCTATCGCGCTGCGGGAGCGGATTGCTATCAAACTCAGCCGCAACGCCCTTGCGTGCAAACGTTACCGAAAGCCGCTGACGCCATGAGCGGCCCGCGTTCAAAGCGTCCTCCGGCGTCGCGTACTCGCCACCCTGCAAGGTAAATACGTTCACATTGCCGTGCTCGCCCCGGCCCGCAATCTCAAGCTTCACTGTTACATCGCCAGATTCCAAGACACGTGCGTCATCGGTTTCTGATTGCAGCAATTTGTCGTTAAGCGCAATCCGGTTCCGGAAAAACCATGTCATGCCGACATGGTGCCAGACACTTGCCCTGTCGCGATTGCCTACCCGGTGCGGCCCGCGATGGGCACCACTTTCGGGACCGATTTCGGTTCCGGTGCGGTGTTCTCCACTGCCGACGATTCGCCCCTGATTAGGTCCGAATACACGGTCAGCGTCACCGTGTAATCAGCGTGGCCCAACCATTCCGACACCACGCGGATATCGGCGTTCGGGGCAGACAGCCACGTGTGTGCCGCCGTGTGCCGCAAATCGTGGATGCGAACACCCTCTACCTCGGTTCGGTGGCCGTCGGTGATTACCGTCTCGGAAACCGGCAGACCTGCGGCCCGCAGCGCCGGTTTGAAAATCGTCTCGGCGAACGTCTCCATGTAGACCGGTGCCGACCAGTCGAGCGGTACCGAATAGCGCACACCCTTGGCGCGGTACCCTCCCCCGTTTTTGCGTGACGGCCACAGCGGGGCAGTCGGCTCATTGGCCCGTGGGTGATCGTTGGCCAGGTAGTCAGCCATCTTGGCAGCGAGCCAGTCAGGCAACGGCACCGTTCGGGTACTGCGCTCACTCTTGGGCGGTTCGGATACCCAAATGCCTGGCCGCCGTTTCTTGGTCTCGGGGTCAATCCCTCCCGTGGTCCGGTTCTTCACGCGCTCCACGCGAACGCTGCCTTTGACACCGTGACCCGCCAGGGCCGGGCGGAAGAGAATGTCTCGCACTTCTAGGCCGGCGTTCTCGGCAGAGCGCAGGCCGGTGCTGGCCAGGAATTCGACCATGAGCGCGTATATCGGGTACTCGGGCAATGGCTGGCTGTCGGTGTCGCCCTGGCCCTGCGCTGCGCTGGCGGGCAGTTCCCCACGCAATGCAGCGCTGACGTCTCCGAGCTGGTCAATGCTCAGCGGGTGGTGATCGAAACGCTTGGTCGCCGTCGCCGATTTCTTGCCGCGCTTGTGGTTGTCGGCGTAGTCGGTTTTCAGTATGGGATTGACCTCTAGCGCATCCTTGCGCGCTGCGTACTCAAACACTCGGGAGAGCACGTGCCAGGCGTGCTTAACCGTCTTGGCGTGCATCGGCTTGCCG
>NZ_JAYXBQ010000036.1:0-2424 GCF_039668335.1 Mycobacterium sp. SM3041
CGAAAGTTCGCGATCTACTTCACGTTCGGCGATGCGATGCTCAGTTGTAGTGCGTCGTCGCGCACGCGGTCGGCGTCGTGAGGTTCACGCCGGGGTAGGTGACCTGAATGTCGGCGCAGGCAATGAAATTAGCCTCGGTGTTGGGCCTGCCGGTCCGCACATCGAGCGTCAGCGACGTGCCGTCGACCGCGAACTCCTCGAACGTACCGCCACCGTTGAACGTGACCGAGACCAGAGCGCTGTTCTGCGACTTGAGCTGCCGTGAGTTCACCGGGCCGTTCCACGAGCCGCGGTTGATCGGCGGGGCTCCGGTCGGTGCACTGTACGAGACGTCTTGGTACACATTGCGGTTGGAGCTGCGCAGCGTGATGTTCTCGCGCGCCCAGGTGTTCGGCGGCAGCGGAACCGGATTGCCCCCGACGACCAGGTTGGCGGCGGTGTTGAAGGTGCACGCACCTCCCGAGCACTGTGCCGTCACGTGAATCTGAATCTTCGTGGCGTCGTCGACGGGCACGAAGGCGTCGGCCGAATTGACTGCGGCAGCAGCCGTCGCGGGGGACATCAGAGCCGTCGCGGTCAGCACAGCGGCCGCGGTTGCTGCGGTAAGCCGGTTCACAGTCAAGAAAGTAATCCGTTCGCTACTCGTCGTAGGTGACTTCGACGGAATCCGTCTTGGGCACCGCCTGGCAACCGAGGATGAGGCCCTCTTCGAGGTCGGACGGCTCCAACACGTCGTTGATCGCCATGTCGACGTCGCCCTTCTTCATCAGCACCGCACATGCCCCGCAGTGCCCCTCGCGGCAGGAGAACGGTGCGTCCAGTCCCTTGTCGAGCAGCACGTCGAGCAGCACGGCCTTGCGCGGCCACTGCAACTCGTGCGTCTCACCGTCGAGCGTGACGATTGCGGTGGCCGGGCCCTCATCGCTGTCATCCTCGGCGAGTACGACAGCGGCGAACGGGTCGGAGTCCAGTGACTGGAACACCTCGAGGTGCACATTGCTCTTGTCGGCGCCCGACTTGAGGAGCGCCTCCTCGGCGGCGGCCATGAACGGGGCCGGGCCGCAGATGAACGTCTCGCGTGTGGTGTAGGGCGCCAGCTGCGTGGCCAGGATGGTCGGGTTGGGCAGGCCCTGCACCGATTCCAGCCAGTGCACGACGGACAGCCGGTCGGGGTACAGCGACGTCAGTTCGCGCAGCGCCTTGCCGAAGATCACCGACTTCTCGTCGCGGTTGGCGTAGAACAGCGTCACCTTGCCGGTGCCCTCGGACAGCGCGGACTTGAGGATCGACAGCATCGGCGTGATGCCGCTACCGCCGGCCAGCAGCAGGAAGTCGGTGTCGAGGTTCTTGGGGACGAACGTGCCGGACGGCGCCAGCACGTGCATCCGCATGCCGACATGTGCGTTGTCGCACAGCCAGTTCGACGCGTAGCCGTCCGCGGTGCGCTTGACCGCGACGGTCAGCGCCTCGTCGGCATGCGGCGAACTGCACAGGGAGTAGCAGCGGGCGACCGACCCGGTGCGGGTGCTCGGGACGCGCAGGGTCAGGAACTGACCGGGGGAGTACTTCAGTCGCTCTGGCGGGATGTCGCTGCCGTCGGGCGTCTTGAACACCAAGACGCGCGCGTCGTTCGTCTCGGCGACGACATCGGCCACCACAAGTTCCAGTACGTGGCTGCCCAGCGGCTCGTCCACAACGATCACCCTTCGTTCGAACCGGCCTGACGGCCAGTAACTAGAACAGGTTACAAAAGTGCAGTTATGCGGGTCTACCTGCTGCAGTACCGCCATGCTCGACACAAATCGTAACGTGTTCTAATCTTCTGTCTAGACGACCACTCCCCGGGAGGCAATCCGTGACGTCAATTGAACAACTCGACGTGCAGGCCGTGCTGGCTGGCATCGACGACCTGCTGCCGGTGCTGCGCGAACGCGCACAGCTGACCGAGGACCTGCGCCAGGTGCCGCAGGAGTCTATCGACAGTCTGAACGAGATCGGCTTCTTCAAACTGCTGCAGCCCGCCCAGTGGGACGGCCTCGAGGCCGATCCCACCGTGTTCTACGAGGCGGTCCGCCGCATCGCCAGTGCCTGCGGTTCCACCGGCTGGGTCGCGTCGATCATCGGCGTGCACAACTGGCACCTGGCGCTGTTCGACCAGCAGGCCCAGGAAGACGTCTGGGGCGACGACTCGACCGTCCGCATCTCCTCGTCCTACGCCCCGATGGGCGCCGGCGTGGTGACCGAGACCGGTGACGGCTACATCGTCAACGGCGCGTGGAACTGGTCCTCCGGTTCGGAGCACGCCACCTGGGCGTTCCTCGGCGGCCCGGTCATCAAGGACGGCCGCCCGGTCGACTTCGGCAGCTTCCTGATCCCGCGCACCGAATACACCATCGACGACGTGTGGAACGTGGTCGGCCTGCG
>NZ_JAYXBQ010000037.1:0-269489 GCF_039668335.1 Mycobacterium sp. SM3041
CGAGAGAGCAAGCGCCGATCGCGACGCCCAACCGGCCTAGCCGCCGACCGCTTGCCGCAGCAGCTGCGGATCATGGGCGTTGACGAGGGACAGATCAGGTTCATCCGAAGCCCAAAGTTCGCTCAGCCGTTGATGATTGGCCTGTACTTTCGCCCAGTCGAAGGCAACTGAGCGTTCCATCAGCCGCAGGGCCCGCGGCGCGGTATTGCTGCCGTCGAGCTGGCCACGATGGTAGAAGCTGTCGCCGGCGTGCAGGATCCAGCGGTCCCCGGCGTCGACCGCGACCGCGGCGTGCCCGCGGGTATGCCCCGGCAGGCTGATCAAGACGATGCCTTCAGCGATCTCGGCCAACTCTTTGGCGCCGGGGAAGCCGCGCCACGACTCCGAGGCCGCAGGCGAGTGCTCGACCAGGATCGGGCCGTGCGCGTGACCGGCCGGCAGGTAGCGCTGTTTCTCCACGAGCGTCTTCGGATGCAGTGCCGCGAATGCCTCGGCATCGGTGAGATGCACCTGCGCCCAAGGGAAGTCAGCGAGACCTCCCACGTGGTCGGCATCGAAGTGGGTTACCACGATGTGCCGCACGTCGCTGGGCTCGAAGCCGAGCCGGCGAACCTGGTGGACCGCAGCTTCCCGAGGATCAAACACCGGGCGGACGTAGAAGCGCGCGGGACCGAAACGACTGCCCGGCGACTCGGCATCCCGTAGGCCCAACCCGGAGTCGACGAGCACGAGACCGCCCGGTGTCTCCACGAGCAGCACGTGGCAGACCAATCCGTCGGGCACGAAATGCGGGTGCATGGTGCCGCAGTTGAGGTGGTGGACCCTCATGTCAGGTCAGCCGGGGCCGTCTCGATGAGCCGGGCATCGGGTTGGCTGGACATGGCCAGCAGCCCCCGCAGTCCGCGGATGACGGTGGGCCAGTTTCGCGGATCACGCAGATTCAGGCCTCCCACAAGCTGTTTCAGCATCGTCAGCGTGTCGAAGTAGATGCGTTCGGCGACCAGGTTCTCGTTCTCGTCGAACACGAAATAGGCGGTCATCCGGGTGCGGTGCCGCGAGCCCGTCGCCGGGATGCCACCGAGCGGGCCGAGATGCGTTCCGAGGAGCCAGAATTCGACGATCACAGCATCGGCGCTGTGTCGCAGCGCGATGATCTCGTGGTCCTGATCGGGAAACGCGACGCGGGTGTCGTGATAGTAGCCGCGCACATCGGCGTCACCGTCGTGGACGGTGAGCGTCGGGATGATCTCGTAGTGCGGATGCGGGAAGGTGGCCAGCACGTCGTCCCAGTCCTGTCGGACCTCGTCGTGGAAGTGGTCGAGGACGAGCTTTTCGCGAGCCTGCAACACCTCGACGGAAGGGATGGCGAAGCGGTGCGTCATGGCGTCCTCCTCGAACTGCAAACTATTTCCACACCGTGGGATTAGCCTGACGATAATCCCACGGTGTGGAAATTTGCAAGGGTCTGGGCCAGAATGAGGCCATGAACGCGGCCACCCCGACTCCCCGCCGCGGACGGCCGCCGAAGGCGCTGGCACAGCTGACGCGATCGACGATCCGGGAAGCGGCGCTGACCGTCATCGACCAGGACGGCGTCGCCGCGGTCAGCATGCGGTCCGTCAGCCGCCTGCTCGGCGTCGACGCCAAGAGCCTCTACCACCATGTCACCGACAAGGACGATCTGCTGGACGCCGTCGCCGAACATCTGCTCGGGCAGCTGCGACCACCGGCGCCCACCGGCGAGTTGCGGACCGACCTGCGGGCCCTCGCCTACGAGTTCCGGCGCGTGACCCTCGCCCACCCGGAGGCCGCGACGCTCGTGCTGACCCGGCAGATGTCGACGCTCGCCGGACTCGCGCCCGTCGAGGCTCTCCTGTCGATCCTGCATCGGGCCGGCGCCGGCCCCGAGCTCGCCGTGCGACTCACTCGTGTCCTGGTGGCCGCCGTCGTCGGGATGCTGCTGCGCGAGGTGTCGGCCGGCCCCACCTTCGGCAGCGGAAAGTCCGCCGACATCGCCGCCCGGCAGGCCGAACTGGAAGATTCCGCGCTCCCGGAAGTGGTTGCGTGTGCACCGTTTCTCGCCCGGTTCGACCGCGACCGGGAATTCGCGTCGGGCGTGGACTTGCTCGCGGATTTCGCCGCATTCCAGCTGGTGAGCCTGACATAGTGCTGCCATGCGGTTGCTGAGTGCTGTCGACACGATGTTCTACCGGATGGAGTCCGACCGGACGCCCATGCACATCGGCGCCCTACTGACGTTCCGGCTGCCCGACGGCGCCGGGCCGGACTACGTCCGCACCCTGTACAACGCATTCGCCGAGCTGTCGTTCCTGCCGTTCCCGTTCGACAGCGCCGTCGTCGACGGCCTGCTGCCCGAGTGGCGCGAGGTCCGCCCGGACCCGGAGTACCACGTGCGGCTGTCAGCGCTGCCGTATCCGGGGAGCGAGGCCGATCTGGGCGCCCTGGTCGCCCGGCTGCACGCGCACCCGCTCGACATGCGCCGGCCACTGTGGGAAGCGCACTTCATCGAGGGCCTGTCCGACGGTCGCTTCGCCATGTACTTCAAGGCCCACCACTGTGCGGTGGACGGCATGGGCGCGATCAACACCATCAAGAAGTGGTTGAGCACCGAGCCGGACCGCTACGTGCCGCTGTCCGAGGCCGGACCGAAGGCCGAGGTGCCCGACCGGAACCGGGTCGCGTCGGTCGCCTACGAGCTGTGGAACCGGACGACGGACGGCGTCGCGGGTTCTGCCGAGTTGGTGAAGAGCCTGGTCGGCATGATCGGCGGCGACAACAGCCACGTCGGCGCCACGCTGGGCACGCCGCGCGCGCCGTTCAACGCCACCCTCACGCCGCAGCGCCGGCTCGCGGTCGAGGTGCTCGAACTGGGCCGCCTCAAGGCCATCGCCAAGGCCACCGAGACAACCGTCAACGACGTGACACTCGCCGTGTGTGGCGCGGCGCTGCGCCGCTACCTCGACGAGCAGGGCGAGCTGCCCGAGCAGACACTGACCGCCTCGGTGCCGGTGGGCTGGGAGCGCGACGAGGACACCTTGAATGCGGCCGCGGGATTCGTCTGCCCTTTGGCGACAACAGAATCGGACCCGTTGCAGCGGCTGGCAGTGATCAACGCCTCGACCACGCGCGGCAAGAAGGAACTGCTCGCGATGTCACCGAATGCCCTGAACCACTACACGTTGATGGGGCTGCTGCCACTGACGATCGGGCAGAAAACCGGTGCGCTCACCAAGATTCCGCCGTTGTTCAACCTCACGGTGTCCAACGTGGTCCTTACCAGAGAACCGCTGTACCTCGGTGGCGCGCAGCTGGAATTGATCGCTC
Source organism: Mycobacterium sp. SM3041 (assembly GCF_039668335.1). Taxonomy (NCBI): domain Bacteria; kingdom Bacillati; phylum Actinomycetota; class Actinomycetes; order Mycobacteriales; family Mycobacteriaceae; genus Mycobacterium; species Mycobacterium sp. SM3041. The sequence continues at coordinate 3,346 of NZ_JAYXBQ010000037.1, forward strand.
CGGTCTCTTTCCTGTGCGACGGCTACGGACTGAACATCACCCTGGTCGGCTACACCGACAAGGTCATCCTCGGCTTCGTCGGCTGCCGAGACACCATGCCGCACCTGCAGCGCCTGGCGGTCTATTCACGCGAGGCGCTCGACGAATTGGAGCGGGCCGCCGCATAGGCCGCTGGTAGAATCTCGATTCGTGATCGAGTCTTCGTCGGTGAGCCAGCCGGCTGTTCGCACCGCGGTGCAGCGCCGCGGCATCGAACGCACCCAGGCGATCCTCGATTCCGCCGAGACGATCCTCGCCGAACAGGGTTATGCCGCAGCCACTCTCAAGGCGATCGGCGAGCATGCCGGCATCCCGACGGCGTCGCTCTACCACTACTTCGCGGACCGGGGGCAGGTCGAGGCCGAGCTCGTGCGGCGCCACATCCCGGTCATCGACGAGCGCTTCGCGGCATCGCTGTACGGCAACAAGATCCGGACGCTGCGCGACGGCGTCGACGCGATGATCGACCCACTGCTCGCCTACTTCCGGGAGAATCCCGGATTCGTGCAGCTGTGGTTCGCGGGCCGCAGCGCGACACTGTCCGAGCTGGGCGGGTTGTTCGACGAATCCTGGGCAGAAAAGCTGTGGCACTTCCTCATCGAGCACGAACTCATCACCGCAGCGACCCCGTTGTTCGCCGTCCAGTTGATGTTCGAGGTCGGTGATCGGCTCTTCGACGTGGCGTTCCAGCGCTCCCCCAAGGGCGATGACGCCACCATGGACGAGGGCCGGCGCATGCTCACCGCGTACCTGACGACATTCGCCCCATCAGATACCAGGTCTGCATGACCCCCTTGCCCTTGACCTCGACGGCACCCCGCTCCTCCAGCACGAATGCGTCCTTGAGCCGCTCATAGACGTTGTGCGGCACCTGGATTCGGCCCTCGACATCGGTGGTTTCCATGCGGGCGGCGACGTTGACCGCGTCGCCCCACACGTCGTAGAAGAACTTGCGTGCGCCCACCACACCCGCGACCACCGGTCCGGCCGCCAGCCCGATGCGCAGTGGCACCCGCCGCCCGTTGGGGTCCGTCAGCTCGGCCACTGCGCCGACCATGTCGAGAGCCAGGTCAGCCAGCGCCTCCAGATGGTCGGGCCGCGGCTCGGGAACCCCGCTGACGATCATGTAGGAGTCGCCGCTCGTCTTGATCTTCTCCAGGCCATGGCGGTCCACCAGGGTGTCGAGGTCGGTGTAGAGGCCATCGAGGAACCGGACCAACTCGGTCGGCGTGGTATCGCTTGCGCGCTGGGTGAATCCGGCGATGTCGGCGAACAGCACCGAGGCGTCGTCGTAGCGGTCGGCGATGACGTCCCGGTGCGGATCCTTCAGTCGCTGCGCGATCTTCGCCGGCAGAATGTTGGCCAGCAGCGACTCGGACCGTTCGTATTCGGCGGCCAAAGCGGTTTCCGCACGGTCTATTTCGCGCATCGCGTACCAGATGGTCGCAACCACCAGCACCCATGACGAGATCACCGAGATGAGGAATCCGACGGTCGTGACCCACTGCGGTTGCGCCCCGGTGTCCATCGGCACGAGGTACTGCAGCGCGATGATGAGGCCCGCGCCCACCGCCGCCACCACCGATGCCACCACGATGTGCTCGATGCCGAGGACCAGCACCACGAGCGAGGCGGCGACCAGGAAGTACAACTGCTGGCCGGACCCCCGTCCCACATAGGTGGTCACGAGAGTGGTCAGGAAGTACGCGATGGCGATGAAGGTCAGCGGCGCGATGAGCTCCCCGAACCGGTACAACCGGGGGATCACGAGGTAGACCGGGGCGCACAGAACGGCGAGGGCGCCGATCCAGACGCCCGCCTCACCGGCGAACATCGACAGCGTCCCGAGGAAGGCGGCGACGACAGAGCCGATCCTGGCGGCCACCGTGAGGACCCGTCGGCGACGCGCCAGACTCTCGGCGGACGCAGCCCTCGGCGACATGACCGGCAGCCTAGCGCCGAAAGCGCACGTCACGAGGGGCATTGACAGTGCATCCACGCGAAACCTAAACTCGATCTCGATTCGATATTGATTTCTATCGATGCGAGATGACCCCTCAGAAGGAGAAGATCATGGCCAACACCCGACGGCGGGTCGTCTTCATCGGCGCGGCCGGTGAGATGTGTCGCCTGGCCATCGAACGGTTCGCGGTCGCCGCAGGCGATTGGGAACTCGCGCTCTACGACATCCGGCCGGAACTGCTCGAGCCACTGATCAAGAAGCTGCCGAGTGGGCTGGCGACAGCAGCCCGGCTCGACCTGTACGACCGCGAAGGCCTGCACACCGCCATCGACGGCGCGGCACTCGTCGTGCTCGGCGCCGGCCCGTACAACCGCACCGCAGGTCCGGTGATGGAAGCCTGTCTGGCAGCCGGGGTGCCGTACCTCGATTTCGACGACGACATCGAAAGCACCTTGCACGCACTGACTCTGGGCGACGCGGCCAAGGCGGCCGGTGTTCCGATGTACATCGGCTGCGGCGCCTCGCCCGGCATCACGAACGTGCTCGCGGCCGACGCCGCCGCCGAACTGGACACCGTCGAGAACATCGACGTCTACTGGGTGGTCGGCGACGAGCGCGGCTCGATCGGTCGCGCGGTACTCGACCACATGCTGCGCGTCGCCGCGGGTCCCTGCATGACATGGGAGAACGGCGGACCGGTCATGCACCAGTCGTGGCTGGAGACCCGCTGGACGGACCTGGGCGGTGGGCTGGGCCTGACGCTCGTGCACGAAACGGCCCATCCGGAACCGGTGACGCTGCCGCGGAAATACCCGGACGCCAAGAACATTCGCTGCTTCGGCGGCCTGGATCCGGCGCCCTACAACGGCCTGGTCCGGGGCGTCGGCCTGGCCGTCCAGAAGGGCCAGATGCCCGTCGAGAAGGCCATCGACTTCATGGAATCGCTGCTCACCGGCGGCGTGGGCAGCGTCGCAGGCTGGCGCCACGGTCTGTCGGGAATGTGGGACCTGGTGCACACCGGTGAGTCGACGCGCCTCGAGCTGCTCACGTTCCTCGCCAAAGCTGCAGCGGGCCATACCTTCCCGTACAAATCGGGACTGAAGGTGGAGGTGACCGGACTCAAGGACGGCATCCCCACCGTCGCCAGCCGTCGTACGCCGGTCGCGGGCCCCGGCACGTATCTGTTCACCGACATGGCGGCCGCCACGGGCACCGCCTGCGCGGCGTTCATGGTGGTGGCGCTCGAATCCGGCAGCCGTGCCGGCGTTTTCACGCCCGAGGAATGGGCCGAACCGGCACTGTTCTACTCCGCGCTGGAGCGGGTCGGCACGCCGACCGCCGAACTTCCCGTCGGCGCGCACTAGAGGAGCTGGTCATGGATCTGAAGACCGCGCTGTACGCGCTCGCCGACATCTTCATGATCGTCGCCGGTTTCACCTACGGCTTCAAGTTCATTCGCAACTACCAGAATTACCTGCTGGGCCTCGAGTGGATCATCGTCGCGTCGTCGGGCACCAACTTCCTGGTGTACGGACTGGTCGGCGCGAATGAGAGCAGCCCGATGTACCACGCGGCGTTCTTCCTCGACGCCTTCTCCCGATCTGTCGGCATCACCGTGATCCTGGTTCTCGGCCTCATGAAGGTCACGCACGGGTACAAGCCGTCGATTGCCGTCGACATCGGTGTTTTCGGGCTCGCGATCATCGGTGGACTCGTGATGTCGTTGTTCGCCGAGGACCTCGGCGTCGCCGGAGCCATCTTCTACGTGGTCATGAATGTCCTGACGACGCTGTTCCTGTTCTATTTCGCCTGGCGACTGTGGCAGGTCGGCGCACACGGCAACGCGATATCCGTTGCCGCCGTGACCATTGCGGCGGCTGCGATCGCCGGAATCTACGACTTCTACCGCATCCCCGGCGACGATCAGCACCACACGATCTTCTACATCCTGGCGCTGACCACCTGGGCCGCTCAGATGACGGTGTACTACTACGGTTATCGCACCCTGGACCGCCATAGCGCGCACGCACGAACCGAAACGGCGCTCGTCGCATAGCCTTTTCCGAGACCGTTGCCATCCGGCACCGTGTCCACGCGATACTCGGAAGCACGTCGACGACACGAGTGGTTAAGCTCTCGAACAATGCCCAGTACATCGCCTTCAAGCGCCGGCCGGTCCCGTCCGGCAGCAGTTCAACGCCGCGGCGTGGAGCGCACACAGGCGCTCCTCGACGCGGCCGAAACGCTGCTCAGCGAGCAGGGCTACGCGGCCGCCACGCTCAAAGCCGTCGGCGAGCTGGCCGGCATCCCGACCGCGTCGGTCTACCACTACTTCGCGGACCGTCATCAGCTCGAAGCCGAACTCGTGCAACGGCATATCGCCGCGATCGACGACATCCTGACGGCTGCGCTCGAGCGCAGCCGCGCCCGCACCCTGCGCGGCGCCATCAACGTGCTGATCGACACCATGGTCGACTACTTCCGTGAGCACCGCAGCCTGATCGCGCTGTGGTTCGTCGAACGCACGTCTGCCGTCGGTGAATCCGCCCGCGCCGCCGACGAAGCGTGGGCCGAACAGTTCTGGCGGTACCTCATCGAGCGCGAGCTGTTGCATCCGGACACACCGGTCCTGGTCGTGCTGCTGACCTTCGAGGCCGGCAACCGACTTCTCGACGTCGCCTTCCGACAGTCGCCGACCGGCGACGAGGTCGTCATCGACGAAGTGCGACGGATGAGTACCGCCTATCTGGAGACCTACGCCCCCACGAAGCGGGCGCGCTGAGTCAGCCCGCCGCGGCCGCGATGGCGTCGCTGAGCATGCGCGCGCACAGCGCGATGTAGTCCGCGCGGGAAATGACGACGTCGCCGGCAGCGAGCGCGACCGCGGCGTCCACCTGGCCGCCGACGAGTACCCGTGTCGCCATGGCCAGACGGCCGGTCGTCCGGTCGTCCATGGGGCCGACGACGGCGGCCACCTGCTCGGTCACGAACGCGACATACTGATCGGTCGCCACCCTCTTCCGTGCCGCGACGGCCGCGACGCCGGCGGATTCGGCGTACAACCGCGCCCTGGGTACATCGCTGATGATGACGTCGTAGAACACGGCCAGCGCGGCGCTCGCCCGCTCGACGATGTCGGGCCCGCAGGCGTCCACGGCCGCCAGCGTCTGCGTGAAAACGTCCCGCATCACGTCGTCGAACAGGGCGGCGAGCAGTTCGTCACGGTTCGCGAAATGCTCGTAGAAGTACCGCTGGCTGAGCCGCGCCCGCCGGCAGACGGTGTTCATCCGCAATCCGGCGACGCCCACCTCCGCGACTTCGTCCAGGCCCGCCGCGATCAGGCGATTCCGACGGTCCTGCACGCGCTGATCGGCGTTCACACCACGGAAAGGCCGCGTCACGGTCGTCATATCTCAATCTTGACACAGCCCTGTTCCAGGAACACTATTGTTCCTACTTCGGCCCGATCGGCCACCATCCACAGCACGCCAAGAAAGGCCGCCGATGAACCTCACCGATCGATTCCAGGACCTGATCGACCGCGGCGTCGCCCCGACGCTCGACCAGCTCGACGCGTTGTACGACGACGCGTCCGCCGTCGACGTCGACGATGTGCTCGGCGAATGGGCGGGCGGCGTGTTCGGCCTGGGCCACCCCGCCGAAGCGCAGCTGGAGGCGATCAAGTGGGCCGGCAAGTCCTTCGGCGCCGCCGATGACGTCGCACCGATCGTCTGCTTCGACGACGCGGGACGCCGTTTCGTGAACCCCATCTTCGGCGGCGCGAGCCTGCGGCTGGCGGACTACCGCGGCAGCGCAACCGCCACGATGACCTACCACGACCTGCCGATGGCGGATCATTTCCGGAAGATCTCCGACACCATCCTCATCGGGGCGATGGAAGCGCCGGGGCAGAGCCGGGCCGGCTACTTCTACCTGACTCGGATGGCCACCACCGAGCGGCCACGCGATCCCGAGTTCGTCTCGTGCGAACCGGCCCGCACCGCCGACGCCGCTGTCCTGCGCGCACCGGGCCAACCGTTCGAGGTCACCCAGGTCGAGCTCGAAAGTCCGCGCCCCGACGAGGTTCTCGTGCGTATCGAGGCGGTCGGCATCTGTCACAGCGACCTCGTGATCGCCGGAATGGCGCAGCCCCAACAACTTCCGATGGTTCTCGGCCATGAAGGCGCGGGCGTCATCGAGGCCGTCGGGGCCGACGTGGCGGACCTCCTGCCCGGCGATCACGTCGTGCTCAGCTACGCGTGGTGCGGCGAGTGCACCAACTGCAGACGCGACCGGATGGCGTACTGCTCGCGGTCCAACATGCTCAACCTCACCGGCGCCCGGCTCGACGGCAGCGGTGGCATGCGGATCGGCACCACGCCGGTGCATGCCCGCTTCTGCGGCCAATCCTCTTTCGCCACATACGCTCTCGCCGTTGCTCACACCGTGGTACGCGTCCCGAAGGACGTGCCGTTCGACGTACTCGCTCCCCTCGGTTGCGGCGTCCAGACCGGCGCGGGCACGGTACTGAACGCGCTGCGCCCCGAGCCGGGTTCATCGATCGCGGTGTTCGCCGCGGGCTCGGTGGGGCTGTCGGCCATCATGGCCGCGAAGGTGGCCGGCTGCGAACGGATCATCGCCGTGGACCCCAAACCGCAACGGCGGGAGCTCGCGGTGTCGTTGGGCGCCACCGACGCCGTCGATCCCGCCTACGCCCGAAGCGCCGTCCGGTCCGGCGTCGACTACGCCGTCGACTGCATCGGCAAACCGGAATCCGCGCGCGCCGCGATCGCCAGCCTGGCGTCGCCCGGCGTCTGCGCCGTCGTCGGCCTCCAGGGCCTGAGCACCCCGATCCAGGTCGACCTCGCGAAGCTCGTCGGCAAGGGTCAGACCCTCTGCGGCGTCGTCGAAGGCCAGGCGGTGCCACGCCGATTCATCCCGACGCTCATCGACCTGTACCGCAGCGGTGCGCTACCCGTCGACCGCTTGATCACCACGTTCGGGCTCGACGAGATCAACGACGCCATCGCGGCGACGCAACGCGGAGATGTCGTCAAAGCCGTGCTGCTGCCCGCGGGCCGGTAGTAGCGACACGTGTCTGGACAGAGCCCGATTGAGCGCATTCACGCGTGCATCGCCGCCATGATCGAGACGCCGTCCGACGAACTCGTCGCGCCGCTGCGCGAGGCCATCGCGCACGGTTGCCGATCCGGCTGCGTCTCATCGCGCGATCCAGATGGCGACGCGCAGGCCATATTTCATCTCGTCCTAGGCGTGCTCGTCACGCACACCACCATCGGCCGGCCGGCGTCCCGCGAGGAACTCGAAATGGCGGTCATGGGGACAATCAGGGGCGCCCTCAGGGTGCGCTGACGAGACCGCACTCGCCCGCCAACGACAACAGGCCAGAAGCGTGAGCTTCTGGCCTGTTGTTTGTGGTGCGCCCGAAGGGATTCGAACCCCTAACCTTCTGATCCGTAGTCAGATGCTCTATCCGTTGAGCTACGGGCGCATTGGGTACAACTATTCAGTTATGTGGCGGAGGCGAGAGGATTTGAACCTCCGGTCCCCTGTAAGGGGGACAACTCATTAGCAGTGAGTCCCATTCGGCCGCTCTGGCACGCCTCCTGAACGATCCGAGGGTACCGGACTCTTGCACCCCGGAACCGCCGAGGGCATACGGTACACAGTCAACGGCCACAAAGGCAAAGCGCGACGCCAGAGCGCCATCTGCCGTCCACCTAGACTGTCCCGGGTGACCGCCCGCCTGCGCCCCGAGATGGACGCTCTGCCTGCCTACACCCCCGGCCGCACAGTGCCCGGCGCCATCAAGATCGCCAGCAACGAGACCGTCGACGGACCGCTGCCCAGCGTCCGCGAAGCCATCGTCAAAGCGATGGACAACATCAACCGCTACCCGGACAACGGCTACGCGGCGCTGCGTGAACGACTGGCGGCCTACGTCGGATTCGCGCCCAACCAGATCTCGGTGGGCTGTGGATCGGTGAGCCTGTGCCAGCAGCTCATCCAGATCACCGCCTCGGTCGGCGACGAGGTGCTGTTCGCGTGGCGCAGCTTCGAGATCTACCCACTGCAGGTCCGCACCGCCGGCGCGACGCCCGTGCCCGTCCCGCTGACGGACTACACGCACGACCTGGACGCCATGCTGGCCGCGATCACCGACCGCACGCGACTGATCTTCGTCTGCAACCCCAACAACCCCACCTCGACGGTCGTCGACCCGGTCAAGCTGGCCGAGTTCGTCGCCAAGGTCCCGCCGCACATCCTGGTGGTCCTGGACGAGGCGTACGTCGAGTACATCCGCGACGGCCTCCTGCCGGACAGCCTGGCGCTGGTGCGCAAGCACCCCAACGTCGTCGTCCTGCGCACCTTCTCGAAGGCCTACGGCCTGGCCGGACTGCGGATCGGCTACGCCGTCGCACACGAGGACATCGTCACCGCGCTGGGCAAGGTGTACGTGCCGTTCACGGCGACCAGCGTCAGCCAGGCCGCGGCCATCGCCTGCCTGGACGCCGCCGACGAACTACTGGCGCGTACCGACGCGGTGGTGGCCGAGCGGGCCCGGGTCAGCGCCGCCCTGCGCGACGCCGGCTTCGAGCTGCCCGATTCACAGGCCAACTTCGTCTGGCTGCCGTTGAGCCCGGCGGACACCGCCGACTTCGTCGACGCCGCGGCCGACAACAAGCTGCTGGTGCGGCCCTACGGCGGCGAAGGCGTCCGCGTCACCGTCACGGTGCCGTACGAGAACGATCTGTTCCTGGACTTCGCCGTCAGGTGGCGCGGCGGCCGGTGAAGCCGATCAGCTGATCCAGCGCACTCGCGTCAGCCGGTACCCCGACGGGGTCGTCGAACCCGACGGCAGCGCGCGCCGCGGGGTTGATCACAGCCCTGGTCATACCGAGGACGTACTCGGCCAGGTCGTCCGGGGCGTCCACTTCACGGCCGACGGCGGTCGCGTAGTCCCAGGCATGGACGAGGAATTCGAGCGGCAGGATGCCGGCGATCTGCGCGGCCGGCATCTCTCCCGGCCCCGCCGCGACGGTGCCCTCCAGCCCCCTGCTGCGCCACGCGGCCAGAGCGGGCCGGGCCGCGGCGGTCACCTGGTCGACGATCGGCGCCGCGGCGTCGCGCTCGGGCAGCTTCGCGCCGGCGATCCCGCCGATGACCGTGATCGAGTTCATCAGGTGATCGGTGAGGGCCGCCACATCGAACTCGGTGCACGGCGTCTGCCGCGTCGCATCGTCAGGCCCGAGACCGGCCAACACCCGCTCGAGCACGTCAAGACTGGCCTCGCCGGCCTCGATAACATCGGACGGAATCGTCATGGGCGAGACGCTACGCCCAGGTTGACCGGCTAGCCTGCCGATCATGGGTGAAACCTCGGGAAGCTTCGAATCGCTCTCCATTGAGACCAAGGACCACGTCGCACAGGTGACGCTGCTCGGGCCGGGCAAGGGCAATGCCATGGGTCCGGCCTTCTGGGCCGAGCTGCCGGTGGCCTTCGCCGCCCTGGACGCCGACCCCGACGTGCGGGCCATCGTGCTCACTGGGTCGGGCAACAACTTCAGCTACGGGCTGGATCTGCCCGCCATGGGCGGCCTGCTGGCACCGCTGCTGGCCGGTGGACTGGCCAAGGAACGCGCCGACTTCCACACCGCGCTGCGGGCCATGCAGCAGGCGATCACCGCGGTCGCCGACTGCCGCACCCCCACCATCGCCTCGATCCAGGGCTGGTGCATCGGCGGCGGTGTCGACCTGATCTCGGCGGTGGACATCCGCTACGCCAGCGCCGATGCCAAGTTCTCGGTGCGCGAGGTGAAGTTGGCCATCGTCGCCGACGTGGGCTCGCTGGCCCGGTTGCCGCTCATCCTGAACGACGGTCATCTGCGCGAGTTGGCGTTGACGGGCAAGGACTTCGACGCCGCCCGCGCCGAGAAGATCGGTCTCGTGAACGACGTCTACGCCGACGCCGACGCGTCGCTGGCCGCCGCGCACGAGACCGCACGTGAGATCGCGGCGAACCCGCCGCTGACGGTGCGCGGTGTCAAAGACGTACTGGATGAGCAACGCACGGAACGGGTTTCGGCCAGCTTGCGGTACGTCGCGGCCTGGAACTCGGCGTTCATCGCGTCGAAGGATCTGAGCGAAGGCATCACCGCGATGTTCGAGAAGCGGGCGCCGGAGTTCAAGGGCGAGTAAGGCGAATCACCTTGAGCCTCAACTACATCGAAGCGATCGTAGTCGGCGCGTTCCAGGGTGTCACCGAGCTGTTCCCGGTGTCGAGCCTGGGCCACTCGATCCTGGTTCCGGCTCTGGTCGGTGGGCAATGGGCCCAGGATCTGAGCATGACGGCCGAGAAGTCGCCGTACCTCGCGTTCCTGGTGGCCGTGCACGTCGCGACGGCGCTGGCGCTGCTGGTGTTCTTCTGGCGGGACTGGGTGGCGGTCGCCGGCGGTTTGGTGACGTCGATCAAGAACCGGAAGATCACCACCTCCGCTGAGCGCCTGGCATGGCTGCTGATCCTGGCGACCATCCCGGTCGGTATCGCCGGGCTGGCGCTGGATCACGCGCTGCGCACGTCGCTGGGCAAGCCGATTCCGGCTGCAGCCTTCCTGGCGATCAACGGCGTCGTTCTCTTTGTGGGCGAACAACTTCGGCACCGCACTGCGTCGGCCGTACCGGCCGCGGCGCACTCGGAAAACCTCAACGACTCCGACGAGCGGTTGGCCCGCCTGCCGATCCCGGAGGCCATGGGCATCGGCGCGGCCCAGATCCTCGCGCTGCTGCCCGGCATCAGCCGCTCGGGCGCCACCATGGTCGCCGGTGTGCTGCGCGGGTTGTCCCACGAGGACGCCGCACGGTTCTCGTTCCTGTTGGCGACACCGGTGATCCTGGCCGCGGGGGCGCTGAAGATCCCCGAACTGTTCGGGCCCGCGGGGGACGGTATCGGCGGACAGGTGCTGGCCGGCAGCGCGGCGGCGTTCGTCGCGGCGTATCTGTCGGTGCGGTTCCTGGTGAAGTACTTCGAGACCCGCACGCTGACACCGTTCGCGATTTACTGCGTAGTTGCCGGTCTGGGCAGTCTGGCCTGGTTGACGCTGCACTGAAAGACCTTGGGGTGTAACCCCGTTGCGTATCTGTTCGCATGAACAGAATCCGCTTTTCGGCCGGCGTCGTCGCGGCGGGCATCGCCGCCGCTTCGACGCTGGCCCCGGATGCAACTGCCGGCGCGGTGGGTGGGCCCGGCGGCTTCGGCAATGCGCAGGACACCATCAATACGCTTCAGGCACAAGGGTTCACCGTGCTGATCAACGGCGCCGTCGTGTATCCGTTGTCGGGATGCAAGGTCACCGGCATCGAGGGGCTGCGCAACGACAATGTCGATTCCTCGGGCGCCATCATCGACCGGACGAAGATGACCGTTGTGTGGGTGGACATCTCGTGTAAGGGCGGCTAGCTACGGCCGGAACCCGTGCAGGTTCTTCGCCGTGGGGCTGGTCTCGACGGTGGTGGGGTCGGGGTAGGTGCCGAGCACGCGGTCGGACGTGCCCGACGTCGTGACCGAGAACCAGTAGTGCTCGTTCTTGAAATGATGCAGTCGGTGATTGCGCCACACCGCCTTGTAGAACCGGTGGCGCGGCTTGTAGTCGGTGTGGACCAGGTAGTGCGTCCACTCATAGCCCATCAGGATCAGTGACTCGACCACGATGAACGACAGCGTGGCCGATACCGGCGCACCCACGATGGCGCCGATGCCCAGCGGCAGCGCCACGATCGCCGCGATCAGCCACGGCAGCGTCGGCGTCGGGATGAACACCAGGTCGACGTCGCGGGGATTCGCGTGGTGCCGTCGATGGTCGCGGGCGACGAGGGTGTCCACGGTGACAGGGCCGAGTTTTCGCGGCCGCCAGTGCAGGATGAAGACGTGAATCACCCACTCCACGAACGGAAACAGCAGCGCCAGCACCAGCGGCGCCCACAGGTCGCGTAGCGCCAGACCGCCGACGACGCTGCGCGCCGCGACCGCTCCGATGACGAGCGCCAGGATCATCCACGGCGTCGGATGGCGCCAGAACTCGCGAGCCGCCTGGCCGAGGGTCACACCCCGGGTGCTGGTGGTCGTCACTGTGCCTCCATCTGGTCGAGAAATTCGGTGAGCACCGTGGTCGCGCCACCGAGCACCGTCGACGCGGCGCGGCGGGCTTTCAGCGCGGCGCCCGACGTCACCGCATCGGCGAGCTTGCGGTACCCGGCTGCGGGCTCGGCGGCCGCCACGGCGTCGGCGACCACGGCCAGCATCGGTTCGTACACCCGGCGCATCCCGTTGAAGATCAGCGTCATCGCGATCGAATCCGCGCCGGTGACAAGGCAGTCCCAGAAGTCGAGCGCGGCCAGTTGTTGCGTCTGGCCGCTCCGCGCGCGCTCGATGTCGGCGAGGGCCCGCGCCAGTGGTTCGGCGAGCGTGCTCCCGGACCGCGCTGCTGCCCGTTCGGCGATCCACGGTCCGAGGTACTCGCGCACCTCCAGGACGCTGCGCACCACCGACGGGTTCACCATGGCCCCGTCGGGCGCGTCCACCAGCAGGTAGGGCAGCAGGTCGAGCCCGCCCGTACGCGTGATGTCGTTGACGACGGCGCCGTCCCCCTGCCGGACGTCAAGGTGACCGGACGCGACCAGCCGCTGGATCGCCTCGCGCACCACCGGCCGCGACACGCCCAGCACCTCGGCCAGCTTGCGCTCACTCGGCAGGCGCGACCCCGGCGGCTGGGCGCCCGCGACGAGCTGCCTGAGCAGCTGGTCGTGCACCTCGTCGGCGGCCGAGCGCCGCTTGATCGACGTCAACTCCATGACGACGACATTAACCCGCGAAAGGTCAGAGGTCTAGTGGTCTTACCAATATTGTTCGATCACGACTACGGTGTCGTCTTCGGGGTGGTCGATGACGAAGCGCAGCAGGTCCTCGGTCATGGGTAGCTCAGCAGGACCATCACCCGGCCGTCCGGCGATGGCTCGGGAAACGCATCCATCTGAAAGCCGTAGTACTCCAACTGGGTGTCGGTGATGGTGTCGATGACCTTGCCCTGCGCCTTCAGCTTGCCGTCCTTGACGTCCCGCATCACGCCGATGAAGTCGGGCACCGACATCGACTCGGCCAGCAGCAGCGCCTCACCGCCGGACGAAAGTTTCACCAGCACACCGGAACCCGCGTAGTTGTCGCCGCCGCGGCCCGTCCCGCGGGGCGCCCAGTACACCGGCTCGGAGACGACCTCGCCGTCGACACGGCGATACTGACCGACGTGGTCGACACCGTCTTGCACGGAGACCACCGGCAATGCGGCGATGGTGCGCTGCTCCTGGAACCACATCCAGCCCAGTGGGATGCCGATGATGGCGTAGATCATCACCAGCAGCATCAGCACGGGTTTCCACGCGATCTCCCACGCCTGCCGCGGCCCCTGCTTGTCCAGCTGCTTGCGGCCGAATCGGAAGACGTACCAAGCCAATACGCGCGCCAGTGCCATCGCGGCCAGGATGCACAACCCGACGATGCCGGCCACCCGGAAGTAGAACGTACTGCCGCCGTGGTCGATGGTCGCCAGCACCATCACCAGCGGAATCGGCAGGGTGAGGAGCAGCAGCAGGGCATACGACGGGTGGCTCGTCAGGTACTTGTATTCGACGGTCCAGCTCTTGACCCCGACGCCCACGGTGAAGTCACCGATGTCCGCGGTCGAGACCGGCGTCCAACTCCCGTCCACTATCCGGGGCCGGACCAGTCCCCTTACGAAGAAGAAGCCCGCCACCAGCGATACGGCCAGCGCGCCCCAGAACACCGCAGGCAGCGACCCGCCGGTGCCCGGTACCCCGAAGCCGCCACGGATGTCGATGATCTTGGCGATGAAGAACATCAGCGGAACGACGAAAAACAGCTCTCCGAGCCAGATTTGAATCAGCTGCGGAATGCGTTTGCCGACACGGTCAAACGCCAGTACCCCACTCCAGATGAACCGCAGCACCCGCATGGACGGACATTAGCTGACAATCGTTGGCGCCGGGCTGATCTCGATGTAGGCCATCGGAATATCGAACGCGGAGCTGCTCTTGTCGAGAGTCCGCTCGAACAGTTTCATGGCCGGCGACCAGTTGGCGGCGATCACGGCGTCAGCGTGCGCGTGCTCGGCCTCCGGCAGGATGCGGGCGATGCCGGCCGCCGGTTGTCCCGTCGGCTTACCCCGAAGATTGCACGGCACCACCACCACGCGCGGATCGTTGCGCACTCGCTTCACCTTGCCCGTCGACGCGTCGGTGCGGACGTACAACTTCCCGTCGGCGACACCGTGATTGATCGGGCTCGGCATCGCTTCACCCGACCGCTTGAACGTGACCAGCACGATCTGCCGCGCCCGCTCGAAGCCCGCGAAATCGGCGGCCGTCGGCTCCCCGATGTCGAAGGCCTCCCGGTGGCGCAGTTTGTCCATGCCCCGAAACATCAACTTGCTCATGGCCGAAACCGCGTTACGGGGCATCTTCTCGTCCGATCACTCTGACAACAACCATGTCTTCACCGTCCAGTCGGTCATCGCGCCACCGACGACGAACGGGTCAGCCGCCGCGAACCGCTCGGCGGCGTCCTTGTCGGTGAACACCCCCAGCGCCCCGAACTCCCCCGGCGCGGCGTCCTGAACCGGCCCCAGCATCAGCAGGACTCCCGGCTGTTCCTTCCGGAACCGATCGGCGTGCGCCTGGTGCGCCGGAAACAGCTCGGGCACCTTCGCGCGTGCCTGCTCCGTCGACGAATAGATCAGCAGGTAGCGCGGCAACCACTGAGCCGTCATGACCGAAAGCCTAATCCGGAAGTTGAATTCATCGTGGGCGCAACGGTCGAACCCCGACGCCGACGCAAATAACGTCGGCGCATGACTGCTTCCGTGACTTCCCTCAACGCGATCACCGATGCCACCCGCGCAGCCGTCGCCGGCAATCCCGCCGCGGCCGCCGTGGTGTTCAAGGCCTCAGCGCAGCCGGAAGGCACCGTCGGTAGTGAGATCGCGCTCGGCAAGTACCGGGTGCACGTCGACGAGCCGCCAGCCCTCGGTGGGCAGAACACGGCACCCAATCCGGTCGAGTACTACCTGGCATCGCTGCTGTCCTGCCAGGTGGTGACCTACCGGTTCTGGGCCGAGCGGCTCGGGATCCAGGTCGACTCCCTCAGCGCCAGCGCCGAAGGCGACCTCGATGTGCGCGGCTTCTTCGGGCTGGACGACAACGTCCGCCCCGGCTTTCAGCAGATCCGGGTGACCGTCAACGTCTCGGGCCCGGAGACCGCCGAGCGGTACCGGGAGCTTCAGGACGCGGTGGATGCGCACTGCCCGGTGCTGGACTTGACCACCGCCGCGACGCCGGTGCACACGCAGCTGAATGTGGGGTGAGACTTGGCGGAAGGAAGGCGAGGTTCTTCGAACCCTCTCTCCAGCCTTAGCAGCATGGCCGGTTCAAACTGGGTTTGCACGCCGATGTCTCCGCCTGTCATGCCCAGTGCTGCCCGTCTCAAGCCCACGGTCGATGGTGCCCGCTGGTGAGCAGCGGCGGCACCGGCCGTACGCCTCTGAGTGGACGGGCTTGACAGCATCGTTCAGCCAGGAGTCGGCGCCGTCACTCGCCGGTGCACCAGAAGTAGCCCGCGTGTGCAGAGCAGTACCTGGACGACCAATGTCGAGCACTGGCTTGACAGCTTGGCCGCCACTACGGCGTATGACGAAGACGCATCCAGTCGTCGATAAGTTCCCACACCGAATTGCGCTTTCCCGCGTAGGAGACAAACTCGCCTGAATCGGTAGCCCAGATGTCGGTGTCCTCTGGGTCGGTGTCCACAAGGATGCAGGCGGAGGTGTTTTCGTCATAGACGATGAAGAGCGTTTCAGTGTTCGGCAGCCGTACTGGCGTGGGAGTCTGAAACCGAACATCAGCACTGTCTTGGGTACTCCATGACTTCCAGTCGATCAGTTCCCCGCTCCGAATGATGCCCATCGGTACTTGAAGGTGGTATCCGATGCCGTCGTGTAGTGACGTGTAGAAGGTTTGGAATTCTGGCGAAAAATTCGTCGCCGGAGGCGTGAGCTGCGCCGTCGGTGGGTACCCAATGATGAACTTCTGACCCCGCCCCGCAGTTTCAATGGCGTAGAGCAAACCCAGACCGTCGTACAAGTCGGATGTCGCTTTCACCAACACAACATCGATGCCCTCGCTTTCGAGCACCTGCAGAAAGCGGGGCAACTGCGTCGGCAACGCCTTGCGCCAGTGTTCAATGGCGATCTGTACTGCGCTCAATGGATCGGCGGTCACCAACTGGAGCCACCATGCAGGTATTGTTTGCTGCTCCTCGAGGGTGAGCGTGCCGATCTCGTCGACCAAGGTCAGTGTGCCGTGCATTTTCGAGGAAAAGGAGTCGGCCAAATCCTTGCGGGACAAGGTAATTCCTCCATCTTTGGTGAACTGTTGTGGTTCAGTCGGTGCCGCGCTCGAGCGAGTGTTTGGCGAGGTCAAGCCGTGGTTGTTTTCGGTGGACACAGTCACGATCCGGGCGTTGCTGTCACGCGGCGAGAGAAGCGCTCAACAGCAACAACGACGCCAGAACGCTGTCCTGATCAGTTTCAACGCAAAGAAGCGAACATTTGGCGGTGGCGGAGGGATTTGAACCCCCGGTTGGGTTTAACCAACTCTCGCTTTCAAGGCGAGTGCATTAGGCCGCTCTGCCACGCCACCGCCGAACAGCCTAAGGGGTCCGGGCCCGAACAAGCTCAGAGGGTCCGTGTGTAGCGTTGCGGCTATGCGCGCGATCGTCGTCGAATCCCCAGGTCAGCTGGCCTGGTCCGAGGTCCCGGACGTCACCGCCAAAGCGGGCGAGGTCGTCATCGACGTCACTACCGCCGGGGTGAACCGGGCCGACCTGCTGCAAGCCGCCGGCCTCTATCCCCCGCCGCCGGGTGCCAGCGACATTCTCGGGCTGGAGGTTTCGGGCGTCATCTCCGAGGTCGGGGCCGGTGTCGGGAACTGGGCTGTCGGTGACGAGGTGTGCGCCCTGCTGGCCGGCGGCGGCTACGCCGAGAAGGTGGCCGTGCCAGCGGCCCAGGTCATGCCGATCCCCGCGGGGGTGAGCCTGCAGCATGCCGCCGGTCTGCCGGAGGTCGCCGCCACGGTGTGGTCCAACCTGTCCATGACCGCCCACCTGCGGTCCGGCCAGCTGGTGCTGCTGCACGGCGGCGCCAGCGGCATCGGCACGCATGCGATCCAGGTCGCGCACGCGCTGGGCGCCCGCGTCGCGGTCACCGCGTCACTCGAAAAGCTGGAGCTGTGCCGCGAACTGGGCGCCGACATCCTGATCAACTACCGCGACGAAGACTTCGTCGAGCGGATCACCGAGGCGGGCGGCGCCGACGTCATCTTCGACATCATGGGTGCGGCGTACCTGGACCGGAACATCGACGCCCTGGCGCCCGACGGCCGCGTGGTGATCATCGGTATGCAGGGCGGCGTCAAGGGCGAACTGAACATCGCCAAGCTGCTGGGTAAACGGGCCGGCGTCATCGCCACCGCGTTGCGCTCCCGCCCGCTCGACGGGCCGTCCGGCAAGGCCGCGGTGATCTCCGAAGTGGTGCAACATGTTTGGCCCATGATTGCCGACGGCCGGGTGAAGCCCATCATCGGCGCCGAGCTGCCCATCGAACAGGCGGCGGCAGCCCACCAGCTCCTGCAGGCGGGGGCGGTATCCGGGAAAGTGCTTCTGCAAGTCAGGGATTGAGCTCGCCGAAACTGACCACATGGCGGTTTCGAGGCCGGTTTTCCGCCACCAGGTCACGCTCGCGGCGCTGAGCGGAATCGATGAACTCACCGAAAGCGCAACGCCCTGAACGCAGGATCAACCGAGGCCGATAGGTTGGCAGAGTGACGTTCACGTACACCGCGCCGGTCCGCTATCTCGAGGTCGACCAGCAGGGCGTGGTCTTCAACATGTGGTACCTGGCCTACATGGACGAGGCCTTCGGCGCGTTCATCGCCCGGACGGCGTCATGGCGCGACATCTTCGAGGCGGGCGTCGACGCCCAGGTGGTCCACACCGAACTGGACTGGTCAGGCTCCCTGAAGTGGGGCGACCAGATTCACGTCGACGTCACCGTGCCGGCCCGGGGCCGCACCTCGTTCACCGTCGAATTCCTCATCCACGCAGGCGATTCCGCGCGGCCCATCGTCACCGCGCGGACCGTCTACGTCTGTATCGCGACCGACGGCTCCGGGAAGGTCGAACCGCCGCAGCTGCTGCTCGACGCTCTGGCCTACGCGTAACTAACCGAGCGACGCCAGCGCCCGGACGAGCTGGTCCACTTCGGCCGTCGTCGTGTAGTGCCCGAGACCGACCGTCACGGCACCGCCGACGTCATTGACGCCGATGGCCTCCAGCACCCGGGAGTTGCCGTCCGACACGGCCAGTACGCCGTTGTCGGCGAGCCGGCTGATGACGCGGTCGGCGGGCACGCCCTGGACGGCGAAGCTCAGCACCGGAATGGCGGCCTCGGGTGCGCCGAGCACCATGACCAACGGCAACGACCGCAGCGAGTTACGCAGGTACCCGAACACCCGGCTGAGGTAGGCCTCGGCCGACTGCATGGATCGTGCGAGCCGTTCGCGGCGGGAGCCGGTCGCGGCGTCGTCGAGGTTCGCCAGGTACTCGATACTGGCGACGACGCCACCGAGCAGTCCGAACTGGTGCGCGCCCACTTCCAGGCGCGCGGCCCCGGTGGCGTTCGGATCGAGCGAAACCGCCGCCAGGGTGTCGATCATCGCGGGGTCGCGGAACACGAGCGCACCGATCGGCGGGCCACCCCACGCGATCGCGTTCAGCGCCACCACATCGGCGTCGACGTCGTTGATGTCGAGCAGTCGGTAAGGCGCGGCCACCGAGTGGTCGACGACGACCATGCCGCCGTTCTCCCGGGCCATTTTGGTCACGGGCCGCAGATCAGTGACGGTGCCGAGCTTCGAGGATGCCGACGTGATCGCGATCAGCCGGGTCGGCCGGGTGATGAGCGTCTCCCACTGCCAGCTGGGCAGTTCGCCGGTCTCGATGTCGACCTCGGCCCACTTCACCTTCGCGCCATAGCGATTCGCGGCCCGCAGCCACGGCGCGATGTTGGCCTCGTCGTCCAGGCGGGTGACGACCACTTCGTAGCCCAGCCCCGACCGCGACGCCGACGCCTCGGCCAGCGAGTTCAGCAGGACGGCACGGTCGGCGCCGAACACCACGCCGCGCGGGTCGCCACCGACGAGATCGGCGACCGCCTGTCGCGCGGCGGTCAGGACCGCGGCGCTGCGCTGCGCGGCCGGATGCGGCCCAGCGGCCGACGACATGGATCCGCGGAAGGCGGTCGAGACAGTGGTCGCTACCGAGTCGGGCAGCAGCATGCCGGTCGGCGCGTCGAAGTGCACCCAGCCGCCGCCCAGTGACGGGTGCAGACCGCGCACCCGGGCGACGTCGTATGCCATGCCATGCCAACCTTCGAGCGATTCAGGCCTGCCAGCCAAATTTTTCCGGCGGGCGCGCCCCGCTGCACACCGGCGAAAGCCGGGCTACCCGAACAGCCATACTAGTGCAGTGAGCTTGGCGTCCGGCGTCCTTGTCGCCCTGTTGATCATGGTGGTCCCTGGAGCAATCACCGCTCGTGTAGCACAGCTAACCTGGCCCGTTGCCGTCGCAGTCGGCCCCGCAGTGACCTACGGCATCGTAGCTTTGGCCGTCATTCCACTCGGGGCCATCGGCGTCCCGTGGAACGGCTGGACGGCGTTGCTGGCGTTCGTCATCGTGGTCGCAGTGGTGGCCGGGCTTCGTCGTGCGCTGCGGCGCTACCGGGACACCGCGGCCGAAGCCCTCGCGATCACCCGCGGCCCGGCCCTGTTCGTCGCCGCGGGCATTCTCATCGGTGCGACGGCGATTGCAATTTCAGCAATCCTCGGCATGCCGCATTGGCAATCCATTCCAAGCACCTGGGACTCGGTCTGGCACGGCAACACCATCCGCTGGATCCTCGACGTCGGTCAGGCCTCGCCGACGCACATGGGTGAGCTTCGTAACGTCGAGACGCACGCGTTGCTGTACTACCCGTCGACCTTTCACGCCCTGGCCGCCGTCTTCTGCCAGCTCACGGGCGCCGCCCCCGCGACGGCCTACACCCTGCACTCCCTGGCGGCCTCGATCTGGCTGTTCCCCGTCAGCGCGGCAAGCCTGACGTGGGCCATGGTCCGACCCCACGCCTGCCAGCGCTGGAGCGCCGGAGCCGCGGCCGCGGCGGGTGCGCTGGCGGCGTCGTTCACCGCGGTCCCCTACGTCGAGTTCGACGTCGCCGCCGTCCCCAACCTGGTGGCCTACGGTCTCGCCGGGCCGACGACCGTGCTGATCATGTCGTGCCTGCGGCACCGCGACCGGATCCCGGTGGCCGTCATTGCCCTGATCGGGGTGTTCTCCACCCACATCACCGGCGGCGTCGTGGTCGTCACGTTCGTCGGCGCGTGGTGGCTGTGCGACACCCTGCGCAATCCGGTGCGCGGCCGGCTCGCCGACTTCCTGACCCTGCTGTCCGTCGCCGTGCCGTCGCTGGTGCTGTTGCTTCCCCAGTTCATCGGGGTGCTCGCGCAGGCCGACATCATCGTCGGGCACGCCTTCGTCACCCATCAGACCCGGCTTCGGGTGCTGTTCAACGCCATCGTGCAGCACACCCGTCACCTCAACGACTATCCGATTCAGAACATGCTGATCGCGCTCGGTGGCATCGGCGGCCTGATCCTGCTGATCAAGCGCGTCTGGTGGCCGGCGTTGGTCTGGGTGGTGCTGATGGTCGCGATCGTGCATTCCGGTGCGCCGTTCGGCGGCCCGATCGGCGCGCTGATCGGGCCGTACGCCGACCTCTACTACAGCGACCCACGCCGGCTGTCTGCCGTGGTCACCCTGCTGATCACGCCCTTCGCCGGCATCGCGCTGTTCGCGATGATCAAGTTCGTCGTCGACTGGCTGCGGAAGCGGGCACCCCGCACCGAACGGTTCTGGGCCGTGGTGACGGTGGCCCTGCTCGCCTTCTCGACGGTCGGACTGGCCTGGCACTACTTCCCGCGGCACCGCTACCTGATCGGCCAGAAGTACGACCAGATCATGGTCAACGACAAGAACCTCGAGGCCTTCGCCTATCTGGCGACGCTGCCGGGCGCCAAGGACACCTTGATCGGCAACGCGAACACCGACGGCACGTCATGGATGTACGCGGTCGCCGGGCTGCACCCGCTGTGGACCCACTACGACTATCCGCAGCAGCAGGGCCCGGGCTACCACCGCTTCATCTTCTGGGCGTACGCCGACGACGCCGACACCGACCGGCGCATCGCGGAGGCCGTGCACGCCCTGAACATCAGGTACGTGATCACCAGCTCGACCATCGTCAAGGGGTTCGTGATGCCCGACGGACTAGTGTCGCTGGATAGGTCGAAGTCGTGGGCGAAGATCTACGACAACGGGCGGTCCCGTATCTACGAGTGGCGCGGCGACGCCGCGCCGGCGAACAGATAGGAACAGTGCAGGCATGACGCTGAAACCAGAAGACGACGACGACAACATCGAGGTCATCGGCGGAGACCTGGCGTTGGGCGGGGAATCAGGACAGGACCCCGACCATGGCGACGAAGGCAAGTCGCTGACCGACCTGGTCGAGCAGCCGGCCAAGGTCATGCGCATCGGCACCATGATCAAGCAGCTGCTGGAAGAAGTGCGCTCCGCGCCGCTCGACGAAGCCAGCCGGAACCGACTGCGCGACATCCACCGGTCGAGCATCCAGGAGCTCGAGGACGGCCTGGCCCCGGAACTGACCGAGGAGCTGGAGCGGCTGTCGTTGCCGTTCTCCGAGGAGAAGGTGCCGTCGGCGGCCGAGCTGCGCATCGCGCAGGCCCAGCTGGTGGGCTGGCTCGAAGGCCTGTTCCACGGCATCCAGACGGCCCTGTTCGCGCAGCAGATGGCGGCCCGTGCACAGCTCGAGCAGATGCGCCAGGGCGCCCTGCCCCCCGGCGCCGACGGCGGCCGCGGCCCGTTCCAGTCCGGCACCGGTCAGTACCTGTAGACCGTGTCGGAACCGCACATCTCCACGCAGAACGCGTGGGTCGAATTCCCGATCTTCGACGCGAAGTCCCGTTCGCTCAAGAAGGCCTTCCTGGGCAAGGCCGGCGGCGGGATCAACCGCAACGAATCGAATGTCGTTGTGATCGAAGCGCTTCGGGACATCACGATGTCGCTCAACATGGGTGACCGGGTGGGCTTGGTCGGGCACAACGGCGCCGGCAAGTCGACGCTGCTGCGCCTGCTGTCGGGCATCTACGAACCGACGCGCGGTTCGGCGACCGTCCGCGGCCGGGTGGCCCCGGTCTTCGATCTGGGTGTCGGCATGGATCCCGAGATCTCCGGTTTCGAGAACATCATCATCCGTGGCCTGTTCCTCGGGCAGACCCGCAAGCAGATGCTGGCCAAGGTCGACGAGATCGCCGAGTTCACCGAACTCGGGGAGTACCTGTCGATGCCGCTGCGCACGTACTCCACGGGTATGCGCGTGCGCCTGGCCATGGGCGTCGTCACCAGCATCGACCCCGAGATCCTGCTGCTCGACGAGGGCATCGGCGCGGTCGACGCGGAGTTCCTGAAGAAGGCGCGCACCCGGCTGCAAGCCCTGGTGGAACGCTCCGGAATCCTGGTGTTCGCAAGCCATTCCAACGAATTCCTGGCCCGGCTGTGTCAGACCGCGATGTGGGTCGACCACGGCACCATCCGCATGACCGGCGGCATCGAGGAAGTCGTGCGCGCCTATGAGGGCGAAGACGCGGCGCGGCACGTGCGCGAGGTGCTCGAAGAGAACGAGCGCGAGCGCCAGGCGTGACCGACATGTTGTGCGCGGTGATCGTCACCCACCGGCGGCCGGAGTTGTTGGCGAAATCCCTTGCCGTGGTGTGCTCGCAGACGCGACTGCCCGATCACGTCGTCGTCGTCGACAACGACAACGACCCGGCGGTGCGGGTTCTCGTCGAATCGCAGCCGGTCGCGACGACGTACCTCGGTTCGGTCCGGAACCTCGGTGGCGCAGGCGGTTTCGCGCTGGGCATCCTGCATGCCCTGGCCCTCGGCGCCGAGTGGGTCTGGCTGGCCGACGACGACGGACGCCCCGCCGACTCGTCCATACTCGCGACGCTGCTGGACTGTGCGGCCAAGCACGACCTGGCCGAGGTGTCCCCCATGGTGTGCGACCTGAATGAACCTGCCCGCCTGGCCTTTCCGTTGCGCCGCGGGTTGGTGTGGCGGCGTTATGTGTCCGAGTTGCAGGTCGACAAGAATGCCGGCGTCGACCTGCTGCCCGGCATCGCGTCGTTGTTCAACGGCGCACTGTTCCGGGCCGCGACGCTGGAAGCCGTTGGCGTACCGGACATCCGGCTGTTCGTCCGCGGTGACGAGGTCGAGGTGCACCGCCGGCTCGTCCGCTCCGGCCTGCCGTTCGGGACGTGCCTGAACGCGGTGTACCTGCACCCGCAGGGGTCCGACGAGTTCAAGCCGATCCTCGGCGGCCGCATGCACACGCAGTACCCCGACGACGCCACCAAGCGCTATTTCACGTACCGCAACCGCGGCTACCTGCAGTCCCAACCAGGTCTGCGCAAGCTGGTTCCCCAGGAATGGGTGCGATTCGGGTGGTACTTCCTGATCACCCGGCGTGATCCGGCCGGGTTGCGTGAGTGGATGCGGTTGCGCCGCTTGGGACGAGACGAGAAGTTCAGCAGGCCCGGTGCGGGCGGACCCACGACAGGAGGACAGCGATGACGTTCACCGACGCGGCCGCGCAGTCCAAGACGCTGCGCCGCGCCTGGGGCGACCTGGTGACCGGCTTCGGCAAGCGCGAGCTCTGGCTGCACCTGGGCTGGCAGGACATCAAGCAACGCTACCGGCGCTCGGTACTCGGCCCCATCTGGATCACCATCGCCACCGGCACCATGGCTGTGGCACTGGGTGGCCTGTACTCGCAGCTGTTCCACCTACCGCTGGCCGAGCACCTGCCCTACGTGACGTTGGGCCTGATCATCTGGAACCTGATCAACGCGTCGATCCTCGAAGGCGCTGACGTGTTCATCGCCAATGAGGGCCTCATCAAACAACTTCCGACGCCGCTGTCGGTGCACGTCTACCGGTTGGTGTGGCGGCAGGTGCTGCTGTTCGCGCACAACATCATCATCTTCGTGATCATCGCGATCATCTTCCCCAAGCCGTGGTCGTGGGCCGACCTGTCGGTGATCCCCGCGCTGGCGCTGATCGTGGCCAACTGCGTCTGGGTCGCGTTGTGTTTCGGCATCCTGGCGACGCGGTACCGGGACATCAGTCCGCTGCTGGCGAGCCTGGTGCAGCTGCTTTTCTACATCACGCCCATCATCTGGAACGACCAGACACTGCGCCTTCAGGGTGCGGGCACCTGGTCGAAAATCATTGAGCTGAACCCACTTCTGCACTACGTGGACATCGTGCGGGCGCCGCTGCTCGGTGAACCCCAGGAATTGCGGCACTGGCTCGTGGTGATCACCTTGACCGTTGCGGGCTGGATCGTCGCCGCGCTGGCGATGCGGCAGTACCGCGCGCGCGTGCCGTACTGGGTGTAGTTCGCCACCTCGCCGATCCGGCGCGGCGTTATCCACCGGCCGCGTGTCGCGCAGGTCACTGCGCCGGGATTAGCTGGTTGTCCCCACGGATCCGGCCGGTCACCTGAGCGTCACCTCGGGTTCGGTGGCGCGGAGTTCAATTGGGGCGACCGGCTTTCCGCGTTCCAACAGGAGCAACCATGACCATCACCGAAACTCCCACCACCAACGACACCGCGAACGGGCAGGTCATCGAGGCCGAGCTCGTCGAGACCACCAAGGCCGCCGCCGAAGAGGCGACCAACACCGGCCTGGCCATCCGCGAGGTGCTGAGCGGCGTGCTGGAGCGTCAGCTCGACGCCGGCCACAGCCTCACCCGTCAACTGGTCAGCGCGACCTCCGCCGCCACCGAGGCGGTCGTCGAGTCGCCCGCCAAGGTGATCTCCTCCATCCGTGACGGCGCCACCCTGCCGGATGCGGTGAGCGAGACCGGTTCGGCTGTCCAGGACGTCCTGGCCGAGTCGGGACGCGACATCCGCAGCGCCGTCGGCGAATACGTCGGCCGTAACGCCGTCGGCCCCAACGCCATCATCGCCGGTGCGTCGCAGGTGGCCGGCTCGCTGGTCCGCGCCCAGGGCGCCCTGACCGCGACCGCGGTGGACGGCCTGTTCACCGTGGCCGGGACCGCGGCCCAGGGCGTCGAGGACGTCCGCGAGGTCGCCTCGCGCGAGTGGGGCGAGCTGCGCACCACCGCGTCGTCGGCCCGCGAGGCCATCGAAGCGCAGGTCTCGGCCTCTCGCGAGAGCATCCGGGACGCTTTCGACACCACTGCTTGATTCACCGCGACGCTCGGGATCGGTCGGAGTGCGGGCCGATCCCGAGCACCAGCGCGTCCAGATTCAGGGCACCAGTCGGCTGTTACTCACCGCCGCCCTTGGCCGAACCATGATCGCTCTTGCCGGCACCCTGTGACTTGCCGGCCGCATCACGCGAGTGACCACTGTTGGTACCGGAGCCCGACGCGGCGTTGTCCGCGCCCTTCGCCTTCGCGTCCCGCTTGGTTTTCGGGGTGCTCTTGCGCGTGGGGGTCGTCGTCCCGTCGTCGGCACTCTTGGTCCCGTCTGCGGTGGACGCTCCGGTAGCGCTGCTCGACGACTTGGCACCGCGCGTCCGGCGATCCTGCTTCACCGCGGCCGCGGCGGAGTCGGTACCCGAATCAGCCGCCGGAGCCTCGCCCTTGTCGGACGCGGCCGGCTTGGTCTCCGACGCGGAGTCGTCACCGGCACCGGCCGCGGGCGCCGCAGCGTTGTCGTCAGCGCCCGCCGCGGTCTTGTCGGCACCGGTCTTGTCAGCCCCGGTCTTGTCGGCCGCGGTCTTGTCGGCTCCGGTCTTGTCCGCACCGGTCTTCTCGGAGGCCGTCTTGTCCGGCGACGCGGCCGGAGCCACCGCGAGCGGACTTGCCGCCGCGGCCGGCTTGGCAGTCAGCGCCGCCTTCGCGTCAATCGAGACGGAGACCGTCGCCGACGCCGGCGACGGAACACTGACTGCGGCGGCGGGCGGCGGGGTCACCGGCTTGATCGCGGTTGCGATGATGCCCAACGCATTTCGCAGCCCTTGCACGATGCCGTTCGGCCCGAGAATGCCCGCGCCGTCGCCGTTGTAACCGTTGAGCAAGGCACCGGTGATGGATCCGGGCATCGCAACGATCGCGTTCACGACAGCACCCAGATTCTTCGCGCTGAACGCGTTGACCACGTTCTGCAGTCCGTCGCCGGTGGCGGTCACGACGTCACTCATCACCGCAAGCAATGGCAATCCGGCCGTCAGAACCCAGCCCATGCCGGTCGGTGAGGTGATCGCCGTGTCGATCACGTTCAGCATGTTCTGCACCGGCTTACGGAATGCCGCTTGCACATCGGTGAGGATGCTCGTGGTCAGGATCGGCAGGACAAAGGGCGTGAGCACCGCGCTGTACAACGTCTGCACCGCGTCAGCGACATGCCCGGCGGCGAGCTGCTGGAACGCCTGCTTCAAGGACTCCGGCGTCGTGCCCAACTGCTGCCCGACCGCAACCAGATAGTCCCGCACGGATCCACCGACCGCGACGGCACTGGCGATCTGGTTCCGCACCACCTGGCCGAGGACGGGCGCCGGGTCTGCGATCACGCCGGTGACGATGCCCTTGGTGTTCTGCAGCGCCTCGGTGATGATCTGTCCCCATTGGGTGATCGGGTTCACCTGCGCGGCGAGTTGTACCGCACTTGCATGCAGTGCCGGCAGGTGCAGATCCGGCGCCGGCTGGTGGGTGACCGGAGCCAGAGCGATGACCCCGGCACCCATCAGTGCGACGCCCGTCGTGAGGCTGGAGCGAACAGCAATTTGCATGGTGCTTCCCCGAAGGTAGATGTGATATTGACCACAGCACCATAAATCCATATTGCCGCGCAGTTGCCGGAAATCGACGGATGGAACGTGTTTCATTTTCCGCGAAATGGCCACCCGGAGCGCCCATTTACGCCTAGGTTATTAGCTGGTCAGCCGAGATTTGGCGTTCGAAAACCAGAGTTAGATGCATTCATAATTGACTATTACGTCTATTTTTCTCTGGCTCCGGCCGCCGCCGCGCCAATTGCTGCCAATTGGAAATATTGCGCAAGCTACTGCTCGGCTCGGCGCTCGCAGATGGCCGCGATTCGCCGACTACGCCGCGTCGGCGTCCCGGGCCCACGCTCCCCGCGAGGCGCGTTCCCGAGCCCAGCGGCACCGCCGGGCCCCGGGCATGAGAGTTGCTACCGGGTCAGCCCGACCCACCACTCACGCACCGAGGACCGATCGGGCGACAGCCTCATCGCCGTCGACTTCGACCAGCCCGAGCGCACGCGCATCACCGAGGCTGAGTGCGCCCGCAGCGAGACCGAGGATGCAGGCGGGGATCGCCGTCACGGTGGCATCGAGCTTGCGGCCGTCGTGCGGACCGACCTCGAAGCCGGAGCGCGTCGCGCGGAGTTGCAGGGTCCGGTCGTCGACCACGAGGCCGATCGTCACGGCGGAGCGGACCTTGACCCGGCCGTTGAGCAGAGCCGGGACAGCGAGGGTCAGCCACTCGGGCCGGAAGGAGTCACCGCCCGCGGGACCGCTGATCATCAGCGGCGTGGACCAGCGGAGCAGGCTCTCGATCGGCTGGCGCAGCTGCGCGCCCCACGGGGTGAGGGTGTACTCGACCGCACTCCCCTCGCCGGCCAACCGCCGCTCGACGACGCCCGCCGCCTCGAGGTCCCGGAGCCGATCCGCGAGCAGGTTGGTTGCAATACCGGGGAGATGGTCGATCAGGTCGCGATAGCGGGCGGGTGCGATGAGCAATTCCCGGACGATCAGCAGATTCCATCTGTCGCCGACGATTTCGAGCGAACGGGCGAGCCCACAGTATTGGTCGTAGCTCCGCATCGCCATCCTTCTGCTTGAATTTCTCAAGTGACTGTGAGATGTTCAAGCATACCGGGAAAGCCGATCCAACAGGGGTTGCCATGACCAACACCGCACAGACCACACGGCCCGCCTGGGTCGACGACGAACTGTTCCCGTTCGAGAGCCACTTCATCGAGATCGACGGCCACACCGTCCACCACGTCGACGAGGGAGCCGGCCCCACGCTGTTGATGCTGCACGGCAACCCGACCTGGTCATTCCTCTTCCGCGACGTGATCAGCTTGCTGCGCAAGGACTTTCGGTGCATTGCCCTCGATTACCCCGGCTTCGGACTGTCGACGCCCAGGCCCGGTTATCGCTACCTGCCCGAGGAGCACGCGGATGTCGTCACCACGTTCGTCGACGCTCTCGATCTGAAGGACGTCACGCTGGTCGGACAGGACTGGGGCGGCATGATCGGCCTTGCGGTGGCCCAGCGGCGGCCGGGGGTCTTCCATCGGCTGGTGCTGGCGAATACCTGGGCCTGGCCGGTCAACGGCGAGCTGCACTTCGAAGCGTTCGGCCGCATCATGGGCGGGCCGCCGACGCGCTTCCTGGTCCGCCAGTTCAATCTGCTGGTCAACGCGTTCATCCCCACCGGCCACCGGAGACGGAAGCTCACCGACGCCGAGATGGACCACTACCGGCGGGCGCTGGACACCGCGGACCGGCGCCAGGCGTCGGCCGTGCTTCCCGGCCGCGTGCTGGCGAGCCGGGACTTCTTCGCGGAGGTCGAGCGCGGGCTGCCGGACATCGCCCACCTACCGACCCTGATCGTCTGGGGCGACGCCGACATCGCCTTCCGCACCCAGGAGCGCGAACGGCTGGAGGCGACGTTCCCCGACCACACGACCGTCATCGTCGAGGGCGCCGGAACCTATGTCGAGTCCGACGCCCCCGACGAATTCGCTTCTGCGATCCGCACATTCAGCGGCGGCGCGGGACGGCCTTCTTCGTAGCCACATTCAGCCGGTTCCAGGAGTTGATGACGGCGGCCATGCCGATGACGTGCGCAAGCTCGCGCTCGGTGAACACGGCTGCAGCACGGGCGTACACGTCG
Organism: Mycobacterium sp. SM3041; assembly: GCF_039668335.1. NCBI lineage: Bacteria > Bacillati > Actinomycetota > Actinomycetes > Mycobacteriales > Mycobacteriaceae > Mycobacterium > Mycobacterium sp. SM3041. Next base: position 32,589 of record NZ_JAYXBQ010000037.1, read on the forward strand.
TCGGGAACCGACCGTTGACTCAGGTCGGTGATGGCCTCGGTGATGGCCAGCGCGGCCCGCTCGCGCTCGGTGAACAGATCACCGGCCTCTTCCCATGCCGCAACCAGGGCCAGGCGCTGCTCGGTCTCACCGGACCGGCGCGCGTCGTGGATGTGCATGTCCAGGCAGAAGGCGCAGTGGTTGATCTGCGAGGCGCGAATCTTGATCAGCTCGCCGATGGTCGAATCAAGTTCCTTGGACGCGGCATTGCTGAAGGCCATCATCCCCGCGTAGAGCTCGGGAGCGACGCCATAGATGTCGATCCGCTTGGCGTGGTCGGTGGTGGTCGGTGCGTTCAGTGTCTCGGTCATGGCGTCCACGCTAGCCACCAAAAGCCCGTGAACATGGTTCAATTTGGGCGTGGTTTCATGGGCCAATTCTGCGGCGAGCAGCGCTGGGCTGGACTTGCATCTGGATCTCGGCCAGACCGTCAAACCGGGCCGGCGCGGTGCCCGTGACCAGCTGATCCAGGCCGTACGAGACGCGGTCCGATCGGGCCGACTGCCCGCCGGCACCATGCTGCCGCCCTCCCGATCCCTGGCGATCGACCTGGGATTGGCTCGCAACACCGTCGCCGAGGCCTACGCCGAACTGGTCGCCGAGGGCTGGCTGGGCTCGCGCCAGGGCGCGGGCACGTGGGTCGTCGGCTCGCACACCGAATCGGCGCCCGCCACCCAGCGCGCCAAACCGGGCACCGCCACTCACAACCTCATGCCCGGTTCGGGAAACGTCGCGGCCTTCCCGCGGCAGGCCTGGCTGGCGTCGGCCCGACGGGCCCTGACCAACGCGCCGACCGAAGCGCTGCGAACGGGCGACGCCCGTGGCCGCCACGAACTGCGCACCGCGCTGGCCACCTATCTGGCCCGCGCCCGCGGCGTGCGCACCACGGCCGAATCGATCGTCATCTGCGCCGGGACCCGGCACGCCGTCGAATTGCTGTCGAAAGTTTTTGCGCCGGGCACCATTGCGGTCGAGAACTACGGTCTGTTCCTGTTCCGGGACGCCATCGCCGGCAGCGGCGCCGGCACCGTGCCCATCCGGATCGATGACCACGGCGCCATCATCGATGACCTCGAAAAGACCAGCGCTGCAGCGGTTCTGCTCACCCCGGCACACCACTTCCCGCACGGCGTACCACTGCATCCCACGCGGCGCACCCGCGCCCTCGAATGGGCCGTCCGTACGAAAAGCTATGTCCTGGAAGACGATTACGACGGCGAATTCCGCTACGACCGGCAGCCGATCGGCTCGATGCAGGGGCTGGATCCCGACCGGGTGGCCTATCTCGGCTCGGTCAGCAAGAGCCTGGCACCGGTGCTCCGGCTGGGCTGGATGGTGTTGCCCGACAACCTGATCGATCCGGTACTGGCGGCGGCGGGCGGGCAACAGTTCTACGTCAACGCCATCGACCAGCTGACCATGGCCGACTTCATCGAATCCGGCCAGTACGACAAACACATTCGCCGGATGCGCAACAGCTACCGGCGCCGGCGCGACGCATTGGCGGCCAAGCTATCCGGGCTCGATGTCGAGATCAGTGGACTGTCCGCCGGACTGCACGCGCTGATCCGGCTGCCGGACGGTACCGAACACGAGGTCATGCGGCGCGCGGCCGACGCCGGGATCGCACTGTCCGGACTGGCACTGCTGCGCCATCCGGATGCCGCACTCGACACGCCACAGCAGGACGGCGTGGTGGTCAGTTTCGGCACGCCCGCGGACCACGAGTTCACCGCGGCGCTCGACGCATTGCACGACGTGCTGAGGGCCGTCAGCCGCTGAGCGCCGCGAGCTCTGCCTGCAGATTGGTCCGCGCCGCGTCCTCCCACAGCCGCCGCCCCGCCTCCGTGCGGTACAGCGACGGCCCGGCGAGCATCGCCGCGATCATCCGGCCACGCCACAGCGCGAAATCCGCATCGCTGACGTGGCCGTACTCGGCCCGCACCCGGGCGGTGTTGTGCTGGTAATCGACCGGCGGCACCGCCAGCACCGCCAGGTCGGCGTCGGACAACACCTGGCCGTTGTGGTCGTCGGTTGCGGGATCGTGGGTGATGGTCACCCGCACCAGGCGGCCCACCTCCACCACGAACTCCTGGGCCACACCCAGATCGGTGAGGTCCGACTCCGCGAGCCGCGCGCTGTTCTCCTCGTCGTCGGACTGCCCGGCATAGACCGCGTCGTGGTACCAGGCCGCCAGACGCACGGCGTCCGGATCGTCCGCGTACTCCTCCAGGGCGTCCACTCCGGCCAGGATGCCACGCAGGTGACTCAGGTCGTGGTAACTGCGGTGCGGCTCGGCCCACCGGCCCAGCAGCGCCGCCCCGACGTCGTCGACTCGCGGCGACGACGAATGCCGCGCCAACAGGGTGTGCCATGCCTGGAGCAAATCGGTCACGTGTCCATGGTGCACGTAAGCTGCCCGCGTGGCCGAGCCAGTGGACATCCCCGCCGAACACAACGCCGAACACAGTGCCGAGAAGGCCGTCGAGGCGTCTCTAGGCCTGGTGACACAGGCGTGGCGGTTCGTCGTCACGGGTGGTCTGTCCGCGGTCGTCGACTACGGGCTGTACGCGCTGCTCAGTGCCGTTTTCGTCGCCAACGGCATGCCCGATGCCCGGGCGACCCTCATCGCGAAGACACTCAGCTTCATCGCCGGCACGACGACGGCCTATCTGATCAACCGGCGCTGGACCTTCCAGGCCGAACCGAGCCGGGCGCGCTTCATCGCCGTTGTGATCTTGTACGCAGTCACCTTCGGACTGCAGGTCGGCATCAATCAGCTGTTCTATCTGCAATTCGCCGGCGAGTCCTGGCGGCGGCCTGTGGCCTTTGTCATTGCCCAGGGGACGGCGACCGTCATCAACTTCGTGGTGCAGCGAACCGTGATTTTCCGGCTGAAGTGAGGTTGGCCGGTACCCTTTGACCGTTATGTCTACCCAGCCTGACGCCACGCTGCCCCTGACGCGCCGCGCCCTCACCGGGTTCGGCCGCACGGCACCGTCCGTGGCAAACGTGCTGTCCACACCCGATGTGTCAGTGATCGCCGAGGCGGTCAAGCGGGTCGCGGACGCAAACTCTTCCAGCCCCGCCCACCTGCGGCGAGGCATCCTCGGCCGCGGTCTCGGCCGGTCCTATGGCGACCAGGCGTGCAACGGCGGCGGCATCGTCGTCGACATGACGGCGCTCAACCGGATCCATTCGATCAGCTCCGAGACCGCCATCGCCGACGTCGACGCCGGGGTCAGCCTCGATCAGCTGATGAAGGCCGCGCTGCCGTTCGGGCTGTGGGTTCCGGTGCTGCCGGGCACCCGGCAGGTCACGGTCGGCGGTGCGATCGCCTCCGACATCCACGGCAAGAACCACCACAGCGCGGGCAGCTTCGGCAACCACGTGCTGTCACTGGACCTGCTGATGGCCGACGGCGAGGTGCACACCATCACGCCCGACGGACCGGACAGCGAGCTGTTCTGGGCCACCGTCGCCGGCAACGGGCTGACGGGCATCGTGATCCGGGCGCGCATCAAGATGACGCGCACCGAGAGCGCCTACTTCATCGCCGACGGCATCGCGACGCACGATCTCGAAGAGACCGTCGCCGTGCACCAGGACGGCAGCGAGGACAACTACACGTACTCGAGCGCGTGGTTCGACCTCATCAGCCCGGAGCCCAAGCTCGGCCGCGCCGCGGTGAGCCGCGGCAGCCTGGCCAAGGTGGATCAGCTGCCCGCCAAGCTGGCCAAGGACCCGCTGAAGTTCACCGCGCCCCAACTGCCGGCGATCCCGAACCTGTTCCCGGTCAGCTTCATGAACAAGCTCTCGCTGTCCATGATCGGCGAGGCGTTCTACCGCATGAGCGGCAACTACCAGGGCAAGATCGTCAACCTGACGCAGTTCTACCACATGCTCGACATCACCTCGGGCTGGCAATATGCCTATGGCCCAGCGGGTTTCGCGCAGCACCAGTTCCTGGTTCCGCCCGACGCGCTCGAAGAGTTCAAGGGCATCATCCGCTGGATGCACACGCAGAAGCAGTACTCGGCGCTGAACGTCTTCAAGCTGTTCGGCCCGGGCAACAAGGCGCCGCTGAGCTTCCCCATGCAGGGCTGGAACGTCGCCCTCGACTTCCCGAACCGGCCGGGCGTCAACGAGTTCCTCAACGAACTCGACAAGCGCGCAATGGAATTCGGCGGTCGGGTGTACACCGCCAAGGACTCCCGCGTCAGCGCCGAGAGCTTCCACAAGATGTACCCGCGGATCGACGAGTGGATCGCCACCCGCCGCAAAGCCGACCCGAACGGCGTGTTCGCCTCCGACATGGCCCGCCGCCTCGAACTTCTCTAGGAGACTCAGTGATTGACGCAACCGGCAACCCGCAGACCATTCTGCTGTTCGGCGGTACCTCGGAGATCGGCCTGGCCATCGTCGAGCGCTACCTCAAGAACGCCAAGGCCCGCGTGATCCTCGCCGACCTGCCCAACGCCCCCAAGCGCGACGCGGCCATCGCCCAGATCGAGGCGGCCGGCGCCAAGGAGGTTGTCTACCTCGACTTCGACGCGCTGGACACCAAGTCGCACCCGGCCGTCATCGAATCCGCTTGGGAACAGGGCGATGTCGACGTCGCCATCGTCGCGTTCGGTGTCCTGGGCGACGCCGAGGAACTGTGGCAGAACCAGTCCAAGGCCGTGCTGACCGCCCAGATCAACTACACCGCAGCGGTTTCCGTCGGCGTGCTGGTCGGCGACAAGATGAAGGCGCAGGGCTTCGGGCAGATCATCGCCATGTCGTCGGTCGCCGGCGAACGGGTTCGCCGCTCCAACTTCGTGTACGGCTCCACCAAGGCCGGCCTCGACGGCTTCTACCTGGGCCTCGGAGAAGCGTTGCGGGAGTTCGGGGTTCGCGTTCTGGTCATCCGCCCCGGCCAGGTGCGCACCACCACGACGCTGGAGCACTGGAAGGCCACCGGCGCCAAGGAGGCGCCGTTCACGGTCGACAAGGAGGACGTCGCCAACCAGGCCGTCGCTGCCGCCGCCAAGGGCAAGGAGCTCATCTGGGCGCCCAATCCGGTGCGCTACCTGATGGCCGTCATCCGGCACATCCCCCGGTCGATCTTCCGCAAACTCCCGCTCTGATGCGCAGCGCGCTGGCCGCAAGCGCCAGGGTGAGCGGCCAGATGCTGGCCGCCATGGCACTGGCGGTGATCATCGCGGTCATTGCGCTGCAAGCAATCGCGCGCGTGCAATGGCCGGCGTTCAACTCGTCGAACCAGTTGCATGCCCTGACCACCGCCGGCCAGTGCGCCGTGCTCATCGGGCTACTGCTCGCGGGGTGGGCGTGGCGCCGCGGCTGGCGCAAGAGCGCCAAGGTCGCGGCCACGTCGCTCCTGGCGGCGTTCTCGGTCGTCACCCTCGGCATGCCGTTGGGCGCGACGAAGCTGTACCTGTTCGGCATCTCGGTCGACCAGCAGTTCCGCACCGAGTACCTGACGCGGCTCACGGATACCGCTGTGCCGCACGACATGACGTACCTGGGTCTGCCGCCGTACTACCCGTCGGGCTGGTTCTGGCTCGGCGGCCGGGCGGCCGCGCTGACCGGCACGCCGGCGTGGGAGATGTTCAAGCCGTGGGCGATCGTCACGATCACCGCGGCGATCGTGGCCGCATTCGTGTTGTGGACGGCCATGATTCGCTTCGAGTACGCCCTGGCGGTGACGACGGCCACCGCGGCCGTCACGCTGGCGTACTCCTCCACCGAGCCCTACTCGGCCGTCCTCGTCGTCATGCTGCCGCCGGTGTTCGTGCTGGCGTGGTCGGGGCTCAAGGCTTCCTCGCCGGAGGCGAGCGATGGCGGACGCCGCGGCTGGGCCGCGATCATCGGCACGGGGATTTTCCTCGGCATCGCCGCGCTGTTCTACACCTTGTTGTTCGGCTACGCGGCGTTCACTCTCACGCTGATGGCGCTGCTGCTCGCGGTGTCCCGGCGCCAACTGCAGCCGCTGATCCGGGTGGCCGTCATCGCCGTGATCTCCGGCGTCATCGCCGCCATCCACTGGGCGCCGTACTACCTCGCCTTGCTCAAGGGGCACCCCGCCGACAAGGGCACCGCGCAGCACTACCTGCCGATGGCCGGCGCGCAGCTGACCTTCCCGATGCTCGACGCCACCCTGCTGGGCGTCATGTGCCTCGTCGGCACGCTGTGGCTGGTGGTCAAGGGCCGCAGCTCGACACGCGCTGCCGCGCTGGGCATGGCGGTCGTGTCGGTGTACGCGTGGTCGCTGCTGTCGATGCTGGCCACCCTGGCCCGCACCACGCTGCTGTCATTCCGGCTGCAGCCCACCCTGCTGGTGCTGCTCGTCGCGGCCGGCACCTTCGGCTTCCTGGAGGCCGCCCGCGCGCTGGCGAACCGCTACGCGCAGCCGACCACCAACCGGATCATCGCGGTGGCCGCCGTCATCGGCGCGATCGGCGCGGTGTCGTTCAGTCAGGCGATCCCGGACATCCTGCGGGCCGACATCGCCGTCGCCTACACCGACACCGACGGCTCCGGCCAGCGCGCCGACCGTCGTCCCCCGGGCTCCGAGCGGTACTACCAGGAGATCGACCGCAAGATCACCGCGGCGACGGGCAGGCCCCGCAACGAGACCGTCGTGATGACCGCCGACTACAGCTTCCTGTCCTATTACCCCTACTACGGGTTCCAGGGCCTGACGTCGCACTACGCGAACCCGCTGGCGCAATTCAAGGAACGCTCCGGCGCCATCGAGAGCTGGGCGACCATGACCAACCCCGACGCCTTCGCCAAGGCGCTCGACACGCTGCCGTGGCCGGCGCCGACGGTGTTCCTGATGCGCCATGGCGGCACCGGCACCTACACGCTGCGCCTGGCCGAGGACGTCTACCCCAACCAGCCCAACGTGCGGCGCTACCAGGTGGCCCTCGACGAGCGGCTGTTCGACAGCAAGCACTGGCAGGTCACCGATATCGGCCCGTTTGTGCTGGCCATCCGTAGCGGCCACTAACATCTAGGCCCGTGGCCGGGGAACCTGAGGTAGAGCGCAATCACCGCACAGCGCGGTGGATCGCGATCGTGGCCGGACTGCTCGGCGCGTTCCTGGCGATGGCGACGCCGCTGCTGCCGGTCACCCAGACCACGGCGCAGCTGAATTGGCCGCAGGCGGGCGTCCTCAAGAGCGTCGACGCGCCGCTGATCGGCTATGTGGCCACCGACCTCGACATCACCATCCCGTGTTCGGCGGCGGCCGGCCTCACCGGCCCGGCCACCACGCTGCTGTCCACCGTGCCCAAGCAGGCACCCAAGGCCGTCGACCGTGGCCTGCTGATCGAGCGCGTCGGCGGCGACCTGCTGGTGATCGTCCGCAACACCCCGGTCGTCAGCGCACCGCTGACCCAGGTGCTCAGCCCCGCGTGCAAGGAACTGCGATTCACTGCGCATGCCGACAAGGTCACCGGCGAGATCGTCGGCCTCGTGCAGGGACCGAAGGACAAGAACCCCGGCAAGCCACTGCGCGGTGAGCTCACCGGCTACGACTTCCGCCCGCAGATCGTCGGCGTCTTCACCGACCTGTCCGGTGCGGCGCCGCCGGGGCTGACGTTCTCGGCGACCGTCGACTCGCGCTACAGCACGGCCCCGACCCTGCTGAAGATGCTGGCGATGATCTTCGGCGTGGTGCTCACCGTCGTCGCACTCAGCGCCCTGCACGTGCTGGACCGCGCCGACGGCGTCCCGCACAAACGTTTCCTGCCATCGCGCTGGTGGTCGGTGAAGCCGCTGGACGGCGTCGTGATCACGACGTTGGTGTGGTGGCATTTCGTCGGCGCCAACACCTCGGACGACGGCTACATCCTCACCATGGCCCGCGTCTCCGAACACGCCGGCTACATGGCCAACTACTACCGCTGGTTCGGCACCCCCGAAGCGCCGTTCGGCTGGTACTACGACCTGCTGGCGCTGTGGGCGCACGTCTCCACATCGAGCATCTGGATGCGCCTGCCCACGCTCCTGATGGCCCTGGCGTGCTGGTGGGTGATCAGCCGCGAGGTGCTCCCCCGGCTCGGCCACGCGGTCAAGAACAGCCGCGCCGCCGCCTGGACGGCCGCCGGGATGTTCCTGGCGTTCTGGCTGCCGCTCAACAACGGCATCCGGCCGGAGCCCATCATCGCGCTCGGCATCCTCCTGACCTGGTGCTCGGTGGAACGCGGCGTCGCGACCAGCCGGCTGCTGCCGGTGGCCATCGCCATCATCATCGGTGCCCTGACGTTGTTCTCCGGCCCGACGGGCATCGCCGCGATCGGTGCCCTGCTGGTCGCTGTCGGCCCGCTGAAAACGATTGTGGCGCGGCATACTTCGCGCTTCGGTTATCTGGCTCTGCTGGCGCCGATCCTCGCCGCGGGCACGGTGACGGCGATCCTGATCTTCCGTGACCAGACGCTGGCCGCCGAGCTCGACGCCAGCTCCTTCAAGACCACCGTCGGCCCCGCGCTGAGCTGGTTCGACGAGCACATCCGCTACGAGCGGCTGTTCACCACCAGCCCCGACGGCTCGGTGGCCCGCCGCTTCGCGGTGCTGACGCTGCTGCTGGCATTGGCGGTATCGCTCGCAATGTCGTTGCGCAAGGGGCGAATTCCGGGCACTGCCGCCGGGCCGGCCCGCCGCATCGTCGGCATCACGATCATCTCGTTCCTGGCGATGATGTTCACGCCCACCAAGTGGACACACCACTTCGGCGTGTTCGCCGGGCTGGCCGGTTCGCTGGGCGCACTGGCCGCCATCGCGGTCGGCACCGTGGCCATGCGCTCACGCCGCAACCGCGCGATGTTCGCCGCGACGGTCCTGTTCGTCATGGCCCTGTCGTTCGCCACGGTGAACGGCTGGTGGTACGTGTCCAACTTCGGTGTGCCGTGGTCGAATCAGTTCCCCGAGTGGCACTTCGGCTTCACCACGTTCCTGTTCGGGCTGTCGTTCCTGACGCTCCTGTGGGCGGCGTGGCTGCACTTCTACGACCACGATCCCGAGCGCCCGGTCAGTCGCCGGATTCCCCAGGCGCCCTTGGCAATTGCGTCGTGGATCGTGGTGTTCTTCGAGGTGCTGTCACTGACCCTGGGCATGACGCAGCAGTGGCCGGCCTGGTCGGTGGGTCGTTCGAACCTCCAGGCGCTGACCGGTAAGACCTGCGGCCTGGCCGACGACGTCATGGTCGAACAGGACACCAACGCGGGCAAGCTCGTGCCGCAGTCCGGGACGGTCGGCGACGCCCTCGGCGCGGGCAGCGCAGAAGGCTTCACCCCCAACGGAATTCCCGCCGACGTCTCCGCGGACCCGGTCATGGAACCGCCCGGCGGCACCAACTTCGCCGACAACGACGGCGGCCCCGTCAGCGGTGCGGAACCGGGTACCGAAGGCGGCACCACCTTTGCGGCCGGAGTGAACGGTTCAAAGGCCCGGCTGCCCTACAACCTCGATCCGGCCACCACCCCGGTGCTCGGCAGTTGGCGCCCCGGCGTACAGATCCCGGCGCGGATGCGCTCGGGCTGGTACAAACTGCCGCCGCGCGATCAGGCCGGACCGCTGCTCGTCGTCGCCGCTGCGGGCCGTTTCAATCAGGGCGAGGTACGCGTCGAGTACGCCACCGACGCCCAGGCCGCGGCCGGCAAGATCGCCGGCGCGGTCGGCTTCGCCGATGTCGGTGCCGCACCCGCCTGGCGCAATCTGCGCGCCCCGATGGCCGCCATCCCGGCCGACGCCACCCTGATCCGCATCGTCGCCACCGACGACGACCTCGCGCCGCAGCACTGGATCGCCCTGACCCCGCCGCGCATCCCGAAGCTGCGCACGTTGCAGGACGTCGTCGGCTCGAAGGACCCGGTGATGCTGGACTGGCTCGTCGGCCTGGCGTTCCCGTGCCAGCGGCCGTTCGGTCACAACAACGGCGTCACCGAGGTGCCCAAGTGGCGCATCCTGCCGGACCGCTTCGGCGCCGAGGCCAACTCGCCCGTCATGGACTACCTCGGCGGCGGGCCGCTCGGCATCACCGAGCTGCTGTTCAAGGCCACCCCGGTGCCGACGTATCTGAAGGACGACTGGTTCCGGGACTGGGGCTCGCTGCAGCAGTTCACGCAGTACTACCCCGACGCGCAGCCGGCCCAGATCGACCTCGGGAAGGCCACGCGCAGCGGGCTGTGGGCCCCGGCGCCGCTGCGGCACTCGTAGTCAGTGGCCGCCGGATGGCCGCCGGGCGTGTCGGCTCTGCTGCCACATGTTTGAGCTGTCCCGGGAGCGAGCACGCCATTCCTGACCAGGTGGCGGTGAACCGGCCCAGAAATCGCCGTGCCGTCAGTCTCGCCGCCGACATATTTGTCGCGATCGTGCGCACCCGGAAGTGGCGCACGACAAGTACGCCGTCCGGCTGTCTGCCCAGGGCAGCAAGCTCTATTGAGGGTCACATTCCGGCCAACTAGCTCGACATTCCCCGTCAGTGGCCCAGGCCACATATAACTGTCGCCTAGTCTTGAGCCTCGTGCCTGCCAGGACTGCCCGTCTCGTCGCGATCATCGCGGGCCTTGCCGGTCTGCTGCTCTGCGCGCTGACCCCACTGCTGCCCGTCAAGCAGACGACCGCGACCATCTTGTGGCCCCAGGCCCCCGGTGCCAGCGGAAACGTCTCCGATCTCACCGCCCCGCTGGTGTCGGGTGCGCCGCTGGCGCTGGATGTCTCCATCCCGTGCTCGGCCATCGCCACCGTGCCGGCGGCCGGTGGTCTGGTGTTCTCGACGATCCCACCGGACGGCATCGACGCCAGCCGCAACGGCCTGTTCGTGCGCGCCAACGCCGCGGACGTCGTCGTCGCTTTCCGGGACACCGTCGCCGCGGTCGCCAAGCGGTCCGACATCGCCGCCGGGAAGTGCAGCAACCTGCATCTCTGGGCGACCAACGGCGGCGTCGGCGCCGACTTCATCGGCCTGCCGGGAGCCGCCGGCACCGGCAGTGTGGAGAAGAAGCCCCAGGTGGCCGGCATCTTCACCGGCCTCAAGGTGCCCGCACAGCCCGGCTTGTCCGCGCGCGTCGACGTCGACACCCGGTTCATCGTGGTCCCGACGTTCGTGAAGTCGGCCGCCATGGCGCTCGGTGTGCTGCTGACGCTGGTCTCGATCGCCGCGCTGGCACTGCTGGACCGCCTGGACGGCCGCCGTGTGCACGACGGCTGGCAGCGCTTCTGGAAGGTCAGCCGCTGGCACTGGCTCGCGGACATCGCGGTGTTCGCCGGCCTCGGAGGCTGGCACCTGATCGGCGCCATCTCCTCCGACGACGGCTACAACCTGACCATCGCGCGGGTCTCCAGCCAGGCCGGCTATGTCGCCAACTACTACCGCTACTTCGGCACCTCCGAGGCGCCGTTCGACTGGTACCAGTCGGTGCTCGCCCATATGGCGAGCATCAGCACCGCCGGCGTGTGGATGCGGCTGCCCGCACTGCTGGCCGGCATCGCGACCTGGACGCTGCTGTCTCGCTGGGTGCTGCCGCGGCTCGGCCCCGGCGCCCGCGGGGTGTCGTCGAACGCAATCGCGATCTGGACCGCGGCGGCTGTCTTCCTGGCGGCCTGGTACCCGTTCAACAACGGCCTGCGCCCCGAGCCGCTGATCGCCTTCGGTGTCATCGCGACCTGGGTTCTCATCGAGTACGCCATCGCCACCCGGCGCCTGGCGCCCGCGGCGGTCGCGATCATCGTGGCGGCGTTCACCGCGACGACGGCGCCGCAGGGCCTGATCGCGCTGGCCCCGCTGCTCGTCGGCGCCCGCGCGCTGGTCCGCACGGTCCGCAGCCGCCGGGCCGGGACGGGCCTGCTGGCCCCGATCGCGACGCTGGCCGCCTCGGCGTCGCTGATCCTGACGGTGATCTTCCGGAACCAGACCCTGGCGACCGTGGCCGAGTCGGCGCGCATCAAGTACACCGTCGGCCCGACCATCTCCTGGTACCAGGAATTCCTGCGCTACTACTTCCTCACGGTCGAAGACAGCGTCGACAGCTCCATGACCCGCCGCTTCTCCGTGCTGATCCTGCTGCTGTGCCTGTTCGCCACCCTCGCCCTCCTGCTGCGCAAAGGCCGGGTCCCCGGCCTGGCCAGCGGTCCGGTGTGGCGCCTGCTCGGCAGCACCATGCTCGGCCTGCTGCTCCTGCACTTCACCCCGACCAAGTGGGCCGTGCAGTTCGGTGCGTTCGCGGGCCTCTCCGGTGCGTTCGGGGCGATCATCGCCTTCGCGTTCGCGACGGTCGGGCTGCACAGCCGGCGGAACCTGGCGCTGTACGTGACGGCACTGCTGTTCGTGCTGGCCTGGGCGACGTCCGGGATCAACGGCTGGTTCTACGTCGGCAACTACGGCGTGCCGTGGTTCGACCGGCAGCCCGTGCTGGCCGGCCACCCCGTCACCTCGATGTTCCTGGTGCTGGCGATCATCTCCGCCCTGCTTGCGGGCTGGCTGCACTTCCGCATCGACTACGCCGGGCACACCGAGGTCGCGGAGACCCGCCGCAACCGGGCGCTGGCGTCGACGCCGCTGCTGATCGTCGCGGTGATCATGGTCGTGCTCGAGGTCGGCTCGATGGCCAAGGGCTTCGTGCAGCGCTACCCGCAGTACACGACCGCGCGGGCCAACCTGGATGCGCTCGGGTTGTCCGACAAGAGCTGCGCGATGGCCAACGACGTGCTGGTCGAAGCCGACACCAATGCCGGCACGCTGCAGCCGGTGCCCGGCCAGACGTGGGGCAAGTACGGACCGCTGGGCGGCGAGAACCCCGTCGGCTTCACGCCGAACGGGATCAGCGACTCGCTCGCACCGCCGCATCCGGTGGTCGCGAACCCCGGCACCGTGAACTCCGACGGGTCGCCCAACAAGCCCAACGTCGGCGTCGCCTTCGCGGCCGGCACCGGTGGCGGCTACGGCCCGACGGGTGTCAACGGCTCCAACGTGTTCCTGCCGTTCGGCCTGGACCCCGCCCGCACCCCGGTGATGGGCAGCTTCAAGGAGAACGGCGTCGCCGCCAAGGCCACCTCCGCCTGGTACCAACTGCCGCCGCGCAGTGCGGACCGGCCGCTCGTGACCGTCGCCGCGGCCGGTGCCATCTGGTACTACGACGAAGAGCACGAGTTCCACTACGGCCAGTCGCTCAAGCTCCAGTGGGGCGTGCACCGGCCGGACGGCAGCTACCAGGCCCTCGCCGAGGTGCAGCCCATCGACACCTTCGCCCAATATGCTTGGCGCAACCTGCGATTCCCGCTCGCGTGGGCACCGCCGGAGGCCAACGTCGCCCGCATCGTGGCCGACGATCCGAACCTGTCGGAGGACCAGTGGTTCGGGTTCACGCCGCCGCGGGTCCCGACGCTGCAGACCGCGCAGCAGTTCCTGGGTTCGCAGACGCCGATCCTCATGGACATCGCCACCGCCGCGAACTTCCCGTGCCAGCGCCCGTTCTCCGAGCATCTCGGTGTCGCGGAGCTGCCGCAGTACCGCATCCTGCCGAACACCAAGCAGGTCGTGGTGTCGTCGAACATGTGGCAGTCCGCGCAGAAGGGTGGCCCGTTCCTGTTCATCCAGGCGCTGTTGCGGACGTCGACCATCCCCACCTACCTGCGCAACGACTGGTACCGAGATTGGGGCTCCATCGAACGGTACGACCCGGTGGTGCCGCCGTCAGTGGCGCCGCCCGCAGCGATTGACCAAGGCACCATGACCGTCAACGGCTGGAGCCGCCGCGGCCCGATCAGGGCCCTGCCATGAAGCCCGATCAGGGTCTTCCGATGACCGGGACGGGAATGAACGCACAGCAAGTCAAGGTCACCCGCTGGGTGGCCATCGTCGCGGGCCTGATCGGCTTCGTGCTGTCGGCACTGACGCCGCTGCTGCCGGTGGTGCAGACGACAGCGCAGCTGAACTGGCCGCAACAGGGCCAGTTCGGCAACGTGACGGCGCCGCTGATCTCGCAGACGCCGGTGACGATGACGGCGACCATCCCGTGCGACGTGCTGCGGACGCTGCCGCCCTCGGGCGGGCTGGTGTTCGGCACGGTACCCAAGGACGGCAAGCAGGCCGCGCTCAACGGCTTGCTGGTCAACGTGTCCAGCAGCCGCGTCGACATCACCGATCGCAATGTGGTGATCGCCAGCGTGCCGCGGCTGAAAGCCATTGGTAATCCAGGTTGTTCGCGCATCGAGATCATCTCAGACAAGAACGGGACGTTCGCGACGTTCGTCGGCCTGACCGGTACCGACGGCAAGGAACTGCGCACCGGGTTCGCCGACCCGAACCTGCGGCCCACCGTCGTCGGTATCTTCACCGACCTGAAGGGCGCTGCACCGCAGGGGCTTTCGGTGTCCGCAACGATCGACACCCGGTTCATCAACCGGCCGACCATCATCAAGTACACCGCCATGTTCGGCGGTATCGCGGCGACCATCGTTGCGCTGCTGGCCCTTTGGCGGCTGGACCGGCTCGACGGGCGCCGCATGCAGCGCCTGATCCCCAGCCGTTGGCGGACCTTCAACATCGTCGACGGCGTCGTGATCGGCGGGTTCCTGCTGTGGCATGTGTTGGGCGCCGGGTCATCTGACGACGGCTACATCCTGCAGATGGCGCGCGTCGCGCCGCACGCGCAGTACATGATCAACTACTTCCGCTGGTTCGGCAGCCCCGAGGACCCGTTCGGCTGGTACTACAACGTGCTGGCCCTGATGACGCACGTCAGCGACGCCAGCATCTGGATTCGCCTGCCGGACTTGATCTGTGCGCTGATCTGCTGGCTGCTGTTGTCCCGCGAGGTGCTCCCCAGGCTCGGACCCGCAGTGGCCGGCAGCAAGGCCGCCATGTGGGCCGCGGGCCTGGTTCTGATGGCTGCGTGGATGCCGTTCGACAACGGCCTGCGCCCCGAGGGCCAGATCGCCACCGGCGCCCTGATCACCTACGTCCTGATCGAACGCGCCATCGGCACCAGCCGGCTGACCCCGGCCGCCCTGGCCATCATCAGCGCGGCGTTCACCCTGGGCATCCAGCCCACCGGTCTGATCGCCGTGGCGGCCCTGCTCGCCGGTGGCCGCCCGATCCTGCGCATCCTGGTGAAGCGGCGCCGCGAGGTCGGCACCTGGCCACTGATCATGCCGCTACTGGCCGCCGGCTTCGTGGTCCTGACGGTCGTGTTCGTCAACCAGACTGCGGCAGGGGTGTTGGAGGCCACCAGGATTCGCACCGCGATCGGCCCGAGCCAGGCCTGGTACACCGAGAATCTGCGGTACTACTACCTGTTCCTGCCGACGGTCGACGGCTCGATGACCCGGCGCTTCGGCTTCCTGCTGACCGCGCTGAGCCTCTTCACATCGATGTTCATGATCCTCCGGCGCAAGCGGGTTCCCGGCATCGCGCGCGGCCCGGTGTGGCGCCTGATGGGCATCATCTTCGCCACCATGTTCTGCCTGATGTTCACCCCGACCAAGTGGGTGCACCACTTCGGCCTCTTCGCGGCCGTGGGCGCCGCGATGGCGGCGGTGGCCACCGTGCTGGTGTCGCGTTCGGTACTGAAGTCGGCGCGCAACCGCATGGCCGTCACCTCGGCGGTGCTCTTCCTACTGGCGCTGGTCTCGGCCACCACCAATGGCTGGTGGTACGTGTCGAGCTACGGCGTGCCGTTCAACAACGACATGGTCGCCGTCGGTGGCATCAAGCTCAGCACGATCTTCTTGGTGCTGTTCGTCATTACCGCGGTGTGGGCGTTCTGGCTGCACTTCAACAGTGACCGCCCAGAGGGCCGGCTCACCCGGTTGGTCACTGCGGCACCCATTCCGCTGGCCGCCGCGTTCATGGTCGTGGTGTGCGTGGCGTCGATGGCCATCGGTGCGGTACGCGAATACCCGACGTACTCGAACCTGGCGAGCAACCTGCGGGCACTGAAGGGCGGCTGCGGGCTCGCCGACAACGTCCTGGTGGAGCCTGACTCGAACGCCGGGTTCCTGACGCCGCAGGCCGGTGACTACGGGCCGCTGGGCGCGTTGGGCGGCGTGGGTCCCGTTGGCTTCACTCCCAATGGCGTGCCGAATCGCATTGTGGCCGAAGCAATTCGACTCGACTTCCCGGTGTCGGGTACCGACGCCGACTGGGATGCCGCAGTCAAGCTGACGACCCCGGGCATCAACGGGTCGACGGTGCCGCTGCCCTACGGTTTGGACCCCGCGCGGGTGCCGGTCGCCGGGACGTACACCACCGGCCCGCACTCGCAGGCCAAGCTGACGTCGGCCTGGTACGGCCTGCCCGCCGCTGATGCCGCGCATCCGCTGGTCGTCGTCACCGCCGCCGGCACCATCACCGGGAACAGCTCGCTGAAGGGCCGCACCGAGGGGCAGACCGTCGAGCTGGAGTACGGCCGCACCGGGCCCGACGGCCGCCCGGTGGCGGGCGGGCGCGTCGTGCCCTACGACATCGGCCCGACGCCGTCGTGGCGCAACCTGCGCTTCGACCGTCGTCAGATTCCGACCGACGCCACGTACGTCCGCGTTGTGGCCGTGAACCTCTCGCTCAACGAGGGCGACTGGATCGCCGTCACCCCGCCGCGGGTGCCCGAACTCAAGACCATCGAGCAGTTCATCGGCAAGACCCAGCCGGTATTGATGGACTGGGCCGTCGGCCTGGCGTTCCCGTGCCAGCAGCCGATGCTGGTGCGCAACGGCGTGACCGAGGTGCCGAAGTTCCGCATCACCCCGGACTACACCGCCAAGAAGCAGGACACCGATACCTGGCAGGACGGCATCAACGGCGGTCTGCTGGGCATCACCGATGTGCTGCTGAAGGCGCACGTGATGTCGACGTACCTGTCCGACGACTGGGGCCGGGACTGGGGCTCGCTGCGGGCGTTCACGACGGTCGTCGACGCGACGACGGCCGAGCTGGACCTGGGCACCGCGGTCCACAGTGGGTTGTGGTCACCGGGGAAGATGCGGATCAAGCCCTAGCTCACTGCGCCGGATGGCCAGTTGTCACACGCTTTCGTCGGAAAGCTGTGATGACTGGCCATTCGGCGTTTGTGGGTATGCCCGTCTGATGGCGCGCCGAGGCGCCCTTGACAGATTCCCAATAAAACACAATCATTAGCAATCAAATCCAAGTGTTGCAGATCACAGATCGAGGGAGGTGTCGTGGCATCCACAGGACCCGCCTCCCGCGATGCTGCGGGCGCTCTCTACGCCGACCAGCGCAAACAGCAGCTACTCGAGATGCTTCGCCGCGATGGTCGAATCGACGCCGCCCGGACGGCGTTGGAGCTCGGCGTGACGGGCGAGACCATCCGCAAGGACCTCATCCTGCTGGAGCGCCAGGGCCTGTTGCGGCGGGTGCACGGTGGCGCGGTACGCGTCGACTACCTCCCCTACGAACCTGCCGTCGAGACCCGGACCGAGTTCCTCGCCGAGAAGGCCCGCATCGCCAAGGCCGCGCTCGCACATCTTCCGGAACGTGGATCGGTTCTGATCGACGCCGGGTCCACCACCGCGCAGCTGGTCGAGCAGTTTCCCGGCGACCGCGAACTCACCGTGTACACCAACTCGTTGACGCAGGCACTGACCCTGCTCAACCGGCCACTGCTGACGGTCTACACATTGGGCGGCCGGGTCCGGTCGAAGACCTTTGCCGAGGTGGACGATTGGGCGGCCCGCGCGCTCGCCGAGATCAACGTCGACGTCGCCTTCCTGGGCGCCAACGGCATCAGCATCGACCGCGGGCTCACCACCCCCGCCCCGTCTGAAGCCGCCGTGAAACGACGCATGCTCGCGTGCGCACACCGCCGCATCCTGCTCGCCGACCACAGCAAGTTCGGGGCCGTCAGCGGCGCCCAGTACGGCCGGCTGGAAGACATCCAGCTGCTGATCACCGACACCGGCGTCGACAGCCGGCAACTCTCCGAGCTTTCCGCCGCCGGCGTGACCGTGGAGCAGGCGTGATATCTGCCGCCAACGCAACAACTTTCGCCAATCCATGAGTTCACCAGCCGTCGCCCGCTGCCCAGAAGGAGAATGCACATGGCCGATCCGAAAATCCTCGGTCTGGTCCTGGCCGGAGGCGAAGGCAAACGGCTGTCCCCACTGACACTCGACCGAGCCAAGCCCGCGGTGCCGTTCGCCGGACTGTACCGACTCGTCGACTTCGCGCTCTCGAATCTGGTCAACGCCGGCGTACTGCGGATCGCCGTCCTCACGCAGTACAAGAGCCACAGCCTCGATCGCCACATCACCACGACGTGGCGAATGAGCAGCCTGCTCGGCAACTACGTGACTCCCGTACCCGCCCAACAGCGTCTGGGCCCGCAGTGGTACACGGGTTCGGCCAACGCCATCCACCAGTCACTGAACCTCATTCACGACGAAAAGCCCGATCTCGTTGCGGTTTTCGGCGCCGATCACGTGTACCGCATGGACCCGCGGCAGATGATCAAGCAGCACCTCGACGGTGGCGCCGGCGCCACCGTCGCCGGAATCCGGGTGCCGCGTGGCGAGGCGAGTGCCTTCGGCGTGATCAAAACCGCGGGCGACGGACGGCAGGTCGAGGCGTTCCTGGAGAAACCCAGCGACCCGCCGGGCCTACCCGACGCCCCCGACGAATCGTTCGTCTCGATGGGCAACTATGTCTTCTCGACCGAGGTACTCATCGATGCGCTACATGCCGACGCCGCCGACGAGTTCAGCAAGCACGACATGGGTGGCGACATCATGCCGATGATGGTCGAACAGGGCCGCGCCCAGGTCTACGACTTTCAGAGCAACCAGGTCCCGGGCACCCATGCCGAGAACAGCGGTTACTGGCGCGACGTCGGAACGTTGGACTCCTACTACGACTCCCACATGGACCTGTGCGCCGTGGTCCCGGCTTTCGACTTGTACAACAGCGCGTGGCCGATCCTGACGCACATTCCGCCCCACCCACCGGCGAAGTTCGTCCACGATGATGGCGACCGGGTCGGCCGCGCCGTCAACAGCGTCATCTCCAACGGCGTGATCATCTCCGGCGCGCTGGTCCGAGAATCGGTCCTGTCACCTGGTGTTCGCGTCGAGGAGCACGCCACGGTGGACCGCTCGGTGATCCTGGACAACACCGTGATCGGCGCACATGCCTTGGTCCGCAACGCCATTGTCGACAAGAACGTCGTGATTCCGGCCGGCGCCCAGGTCGGCGTCGACAAGGAGCATGACAGGGCACGCGGCTTCGTCATCTCCGACGGCGGGGTGACGGTCGTCGGTAAAGGCCAACGGGTCACCGCATGACCAACAACCGAGTAGGAAGCAGGAGGTAGAACATGATCGGGAAGCGAACCGCGTTGCCACTGCCCGCACCGGCGATCCGGCCGGTGGCCGACGAATGGGAATGGCAGGAGTCTGCCCGTTGCCGCTCAATGGATTCCAGCGTCTTCTTTCACCCCGACAACGAACGGGGCCGGGCGCGTAGACAACGCGAACAACGCGCCAAAGAGATTTGTCGCCAATGTCCGGTGAAGGCCCCGTGCGCCGCCTTTGCACTGCTGTCCGGCGAGCCGTACGGCATCTGGGGTGGCGTATCTGAATCCGAACGTCTTGCTGCGCTGGGTATTTCAGATCCGCGCGCGGCCGGAAACCTGAGTACGTCGAAGCGCCGGGAGGCCCGACGCGCCGGACTGGCTGCTGCGAGCGGTGAATAGGAATAGCGCCACACCGCCGGGAACACTGAACTCACTCGTGGTCGGTGACGGCACTGCGCACGCACTCCCGCAGCCACTGGTGGCGACGATCGAGTTCGAACGCAGGATGCCAGATCATCCGGTAGGGCATCGTCGCGATCTCGGCCGGCGCGGGCAGCAGGCGTAGTTCAGAGCCGGCGATCCAAGCGTCGACAAATCGACCGGGAAGTGTTGCCACCAAATCGGTTCCATGAAGCATCGGAAGCGTCGCGGTGTGATACGGCACCGTGACCACCGCCCGGCGGACCCTGCCCAGCTCCGCGATGCGGTAATCGATATCGGGCTGCACCCCATCCGCCACGTCCACGACCACGTGGCCGAACTCGAGATACTCCTCAAGGGTTATCGCGCCTCGCGCCGCCAGCGGATGCCCTTCGGATACAACGCACTTGAAGTGCTCGGTGACGAGCTGAGTGGCGTTCAGATCGTCCGGCGTGTGGCCCCCGTAGAGCCCCAGATCGACCGCGCCACGGCGGATCTGATCCTCGATCCCGTCGGGGCGCCAGCTGCGGAAACGTATTGTCGTGCCAGGTGACTGCGATCGGATCAAGCGTGCGATGGCAGGGCCGTAGGTGTGGACAGCGTAGTCACTCCCGGCGATGTGGACCGGCTGCGTTGACGCGCCGGGATCGAACTCCGCTGGCGCCAGGAGGGTTTCGAGCAGCGGTATCAGCGTGGTGAGCTGGCGGTGAATGTCCTCGGCACGGGCCGACAGCCGGAATCCGTCCGGATCGCGAACCAGCAGCGGGTCATCGAGCAGTCTGCGCAGCCGCTGCAGGGCGCGGCTCATGGCAGGTTGGCTGAGCCCGATTCGGGACGCCGCGCGCGATACCTGCCGTTCCTCGAGCAGTGCGACCAATGGTGTCAGCAGATTCAAGTCTGCCCGCTCGGTATGCGTCGTGAGCATGCCAAACATCATAGATATGCATGTGACAAATGGGCGGCGCGCGAGCAGGCTTGGAGCCATGAAGATTTCCGGCAACACCATTTTCATCCCGGGTGCCACGAGCGGCATCGGCCTCGCGTTGGCAATCGCTCTGCGGGACAAAGGAAACAACGTCATCATCGGTGGCCGACGCGAACAGCTGCTCCGCCAGATCACCGCCGAACATCCCGGGATCGATGCGGTCCGTATCGACACCGCGGACCCCGACAGCATCCAGGCCGTGGCCACTCAGGTGCTGGCCGAGCATCCCGATCTGAACGTGGTGATCACCATGGCCGGGGTGATGAAGATCGAAGACTGGCACGCACCGGAGAGCTTCCTGGCTGCAGCAGAATCGACCATCAACACCAACGTGCTGGGCACGATCCGGCTCATCGCCGCATTCATCGAACATCTGCAGACCCAACCCGCTGCCACTGTCATCACCGTGTCGTCAGGGCTGGGATTCACCCCGCTTAAGGTGACTCCGAGCTACAACGCCTCCAAAGCTGCCATCCACCTGCTGACCGAGACGCTGCGGCTGCAATTCGCCGGTTCCCCGGTGGAATTCAAGGAACTCCAGCCGCCCGCGGTCCGGACCGACCTGGTGCCCGGGCAGCGCGACAGCGAGTGGGCCATGCCGCTCGAGCAGTTCGTGACCGAAGTCGTCGAGATCCTCGAGAACCAGCCGGCTGCCGATGAGATCCAGGTCGAGAACGTCAAGTTCTTACGCTATGCCGAAGTGCGCGGTGAGTACGACCATGCGGTGGCCGTTCTCAACTCTGCTGACCCGCACAGCAACTGACCGGACGGCCGACTCAGGCCACGCCGACCGCTTCGGCCGGCTGGGCGGGTTCGATTACAGGCAGCGGGGTCCGGATGTAGCGCGTCCAGGTCAGCGTCAGGGCGGCGATGTAGAAGGTGACGAACACCCAGAACGCCGCGGTGGCAGAACCACTCGACAGGTAGGACTGCCGCAACGCCAGGTTGATGCCCACACCTCCCAGCGCGCCGATGGCACCGGCGAAGCCGATGAGGGCGCCGGACATCCCGCGGGACCAGTTCTGCCGGTCGATCTTGCTGCCCACCACCGAGTGGCTGCGGGCCTCGAAGATCGACGGGATCATCTTGTAAACCGAACCGTTGCCGATACCCGACAAGATGAACAGCGCGACGAAGCCGATGATGAAACCGGTCAGGCTGGCCGCGTCGACGGCACCGCCGGTGTGGTCGTGGTAGGTCGACACCGAAATCAGCAGTGCGCCAAACACGATCATGCCGGCGAAGGCTGCCACGGTCACCCGGGCACCGCCGATGCGGTCGGCGAGCTTGCCACCGTAGACCCGGGCCACCGAACCGAGCAGCGGACCCACGAACGCGATCTGAGCCGCGTGCAGCGCCGCCTGCGCGGCACTCTGGCCACCGGCGACGAAGTTGATCTGCAGGACCTGGCTGAAGGCGAACGAGAAGCCGATGAACGAGCCGAACGTCCCGATGTACAGGAAAGCGATGCTCCAGGTGTCCGGCTCGGTCAGGATGGCACGCATCGCCCCGGAGTCGATTCGGTGCTGCGCAAGGTTGTTCATGAACAACGCGGCACCGATCGCGGCGACAGCCAACAGGACCAGGTAGATCGCGCACACCCAGTGGGGTGCGCGGTTACCCGCGACGGCGATCACCAGCAGGCCCACCACCTGAATGGCCGGCACACCGAGATTGCCTCCGCCGGCGTTGATTCCGAGCGCCCAGCCCTTGAGTCGCTGCGGGTAGAACGCGTTGATGTTGGTCATCGACGACGCGAAGTTGCCACCACCGAGACCGGCGAGTGCCGCACACACGAGATACGGCCACAACGGAAGCCCCGGATGCGCCAGCAGCCACATGCTGCCCAGCGTCGGAACGAAGAGCACGAGCGCGGAGAAGACGGTCCAGTTGCGGCCACCGAAGGTCGCGGTCGCCATCGTGTACGGGATGCGCAGGCAGCCACCCACGAGAGTCGCGGTGGCAGCCATCAGGAACTTGTCCCCGGCGGTGAAGCCGTACACGGACTGCGGCATGAACAGCACCATGACCGACCACATGGTCCAGACCGAGAGCCCGATGTGCTCCGCGATCACCGACCAGATCAGGTTCCGCCGGGCGACATTCTTGTTACCGGCCTCCCAGGCAACGATGTCTTCGGGGTCCCAGTCAGTAATGGTTCGAGATCGAAACATGTTGCAAACCTAGAATTTTCATGTTTCCCCGAGGCTCCGAGCGATGACCCGGCGGTGACAATTCACTCACCCGCCGGCGTGTCATCGTGTGAGGCGTCGACGCAGCAGCAGGACCTAGACCCAGCGACTGCGAGGAGGCGGCGCCTGCGGCGTCACCCAGGCCTTCGCATAGCGACTGTTGCTGGCGCGCTGCGGGTCCCGGCTGCGGTAGACGACGTACGGCCGCACCAGGTACCCGACCGGGGCGCTGAACATGTGCACCAGCCGCGTGTAGGGCCAGATGCCGAACAGCGTCAGGACGATGAGCACGTGCACCTGAAAGGACAGGGGCGCTGTCGACATCAATTCGGGCGTCGGGTGCGGAGTGAAAAGACTCCGCAGCCAAGGGGATACGGTCTCCCGGTAGTTGTATGCCGACACCACGTTGCCCAGGGTGTTGACCATGCCGGTGACCAGTGCGCCGACCAGCAGCAGGTACATGAGCTTGTCACTGACGGTGGTGGCAGCGCGTACGGCGGGCACCGTCGTACGGCGGTACAGCAGGATGGCGGCGCCGGCGATCACCGCGAACCCCGCCGGCGCACCCATCCCGATCGCCATCAAGTGATAGGTGTGTTCGGAAATGCCGATAGCCGAAGTCCACGATTCCGGGATGAGCAGGCCGACGACGTGTCCGCCCAGCACGCCGAGGATGCCGAAGTGGAACAGCGGGCTGCCGAGCCGCAGTAGTCGGCTCTCGTAGATCTGCGATGACCTTGTGGTCCAGCCGAATTGGTCGGTCCGGTAGCGCCAGATGTGCCCCAACACGAACGACGTGAAGGCGATGTACGGCAACGTCATCCACAAGAGGTTGGTCATCGTCTGCCTCCAGTCATGGCGGGATCCATCATCATCGGATCGATGCCGAACGGGTCCAGGCCGACGTCCTCCTCTGGCGGGCCGTCGGCGGCGAGTTCAGTGATGCGCCGACGATCGGCGGTGTTGATCGGCGGCAGGGTCGCCAGGACCGCGGCCAGCAGGTCGGCATACGGAGAACCGCTGTCCTGCAACGACAGCCGCAACAGCTCGAGAACCGGCACGTGCTCGGCCAGGAGTCGTTCACCGCGCGCCTGGTCGACGGTGGCGGCGAATTCCAGCACCAGCGGCAGGTAGTCGGGCAGCTCTTCGTCACCGATGGTGATGTCCGCCTGCCGATAGGCGTGCTTGAACCGCAGCAGCGCCATCCCTCTCTTGCGGGTGTCGCCGTAGGCGTAATACGTCAGGTGCAGGCTCGCCCGTCGGCGCATGTCGAACGTCTCGACGTACCGGGTGGCGCGCTCGGTGGCGTTGGTCTCGCAGAAGTACCACAGGAAGTCGGTCACGTGAGTGCGGATCGGCTCCGGCAGTTCACCTGCGGCCGCAGCCAGTTCGTCGGTGAGGGCGCATGTTTCGGCGGTCGGGTAGTCGAGCAACAGCGCCGTGATGCGCCATACCAGCCGTTGCTGGTGCTCGGACAGGTCCGGACCGGTCGCCGTCCGGCGCCCCAGGGACAGGAGCTTCATCGGCTCGGCACCAGCCCGTCGGGGCTGCGGCCGTCCCAGTTGAGCAGGTTGACCCGTGTCGGATCGTCCTTCGGCACAGCACTGTTGGTGTCGACGAGGTGGAACTTGTCGGCCATCGCGTCGAAGGCCGACATTCCCGGACCACCGTCACCGTCGAGGCTGCAGCCGGTGGCGATCGCGTCGAGTCGGTGCGCGTCGGAACCCGCACCGCTCGGAATGACGTATCGGTCTTGGTATTTGGCGATGGCCAGCAGCCGGTACATCGACTCGATCTCCTCGCCGGTGAGTCGCACCGACTCGGGGATGGTCTCGTCGAACTCCTCGCCGAGGTTGGCCGACCGCATGTAGGCGCGCATGGCGGCCAGTCGCTGCAAGGCCGCCCGGACGGGCCCGACCTCCCCCGCGGTGAACAGCTCGGCGAGGTACTCGATCGGGATCCGCAGCGTGTCTATGGCGCCGAACAGGTTGTTCTTGTTCTCGCCGTCGTGGCCGGTTTCCTTGAGGATGTCCACCACCGGCGACAACGGCGGGACGTACCAGACCATCGGCATGGTGCGGTATTCCGGGTGCAACGGCAGCGCCACCTGGTAATCGACGATCAGCCGGTAGACCGGTGAATTCTGCGCAGCCTCAATCCATTCGGGCGAGATGCCGGCGCGCTCGGCCTCGGCGACCACGCGCGGGTCGTGCGGGTTGAGGAACACCCCGAGCTGCGACGGATACAGATCCTTGTCATCGGTGACCGACGCCGCTTCCAGCACCTTGTCGGCGTCGTAGAGCATCACACCGATGTACCGCAGCCGGCCGACGCACGTCTCGGAGCAGACCGTCGGGATACCCACCTCGACACGGGGATAGCAGAAGGTGCACTTCTCGGCCTTGCCGGTCTTGTGGTTGAAGTAGATCTTCTTGTACGGGCAGCCGGTGACGCACTGGCGCCAGCCGCGGCACTTGTCCTGGTCCACCAGGACGATGCCGTCCTCGGCGCGCTTGTAGATGGCGCCCGACGGGCACGCCGCGGCACACGCCGGGTTCAGACAGTGCTCGCAGATCCGCGGCAGGTAGAACATGAACGTCTGCTCGAATTCGAGCTTGACCTTCTGGGTGACCTCTTCGACCTTGGCCAGCAACGGATCCCGGCCCACCTGCTCGGGTCCGCCGCCGAGATCGTCGTCCCAGTTGGCGCCCCAGGTGACCTTGGTGTCCTGCCCGGTGATCAGCGACTTGGGCCGGGCCACGGGCGTCGTGTCCATCAATGGCGACGACAGCAGGTTGTCGTAGTCGTACGTCCACGGGTCGTAGTAGTCGCTGACCGTGGGCAGGTCCGGATTGGCGAAGATGTTCAGCAGCCGCTTGAACCGCGAGCCCGATCTGAGCGTGAGCTTGCCACGCTTGTTGAGCGTCCACCCGCCCTTCCAGCGCTCCTGGTCCTGGTACTGGCGCGGATAGCCCTGTCCGGGGCGGGTTTCCACATTGTTGAACCAGACGTATTCGACACCGCTGCGGTTGGTCCACGCCTGCTTGCAGGTGACGCTGCAGGTGTGACAGCCGATGCACTTGTCGAGGTTCATCACCATCGCAAGTTGCGCCATGACTCTCATAGGTCAGTACTCCACTTCTTGCGAACGGCGACGGATCGTCGTCACCTCGTCGCGCTGATTACCCGTGGGGCCGTGGTAGTTCAGTGCGAAGGACTGCTGGGCATAGCCGCCGATCAAGTGCGTGGGCTTGATCATGATGCGGGTCAGGGCGTTGTGAATACCGCCGCGTTTGCCGGTCTTCTCGGTACGCGGCACGTCGACCGCCTTGTCCTGGGCGTGGTACATGAAGACCAGGCCCTCGGGCATCCGGTGGCTGACGATCGCGCGGGCGTTCACCACACCGTTGCGGTTGGTGCACTCGATCCAGTCGTTGTCCTTCACCCCGATCTTGGCGGCGTCGACATCCGACATCCAGATCGCCTGTCCACCACGGGAAAGCGTGAGCATGTACAGGTTGTCCTGGTACGCCGAGTGGATGGACCACTTGGAGTGCGGTGTCAGGTAGCGGACGGTGATGCCACCACTGGTGTCACCGACGGCCGGCTCGTCGAACAATGCGGTCATGTCCAACGGCGGGCGGAACGTCGGCAACTGCTCCCCCATCTCGTCCATCCAGTCGTGGTCGAGATAGAAGTGCTGGCGCCCGGTGAGGGTGTGCCACGGCTTGAGCCGCTCGGTGTTGATGGTGAAAGGTGAATAGCGCCGGCCACCGGTTTCGGACCCCGACCACTCCGGCGAGGTGTTGACCGGCATGGGCCGGGACTGGGTGTCCGCGAAGGTGATTCGCTTGCCTTCGTTCTCCGCGGCCAGGTCGACGAGTTCGGTTCCCGTCCGACGCTGCAGCGCCTCGAAGCCCTCCACCGCCAGGCGGCCGTTGGTGGTGCCGGACAGCGCGAGGATGGCTTCGGCCGCGTGCGTGTCCTTGGCCAGCGACGGTCGTCCCGCCGCGACGCCACGATCGGACACTCCGTTGACGCCGGCCAGGTACTCGACTTCGGCATCGGGGTGGGTGGTGACGCCCTTGACCGTCAGACCCAGCGTTTCGACGAGGGGGCCGAGCGCGGCCATCTTGTCGGCCAACGCCGGGTAGTCGCGTTCCACCGTCACCAGGCGCGGCATGGTCTTGCCCGGAATTGGTTCACATTCACCGGCTTTCCAGTCCAGGACCCTTCCGCCGGGCTGGGCGGTGGCGTCGGAGCTGTCGTGGGCCAGCGGCATCGCGACGATGTCCTTGCGCTTACCCAGGTGCTTCTCGGCGAGCCAGGAGAAGCCGCGGGCGATCCGGTGAAAGGCGTCGAAGTCGGTCTTGGTCTCCCACGGCGGCGAGATGGCCGGCGAGAAGGCGTGGACGAAAGGATGCATGTCGGTACTCGAGAGGTCGTGCTTCTCGTACCACGTCGCGGCCGGGAGCACGATATCCGAGTACAACGTCGTGCTGGTGTTGCGAAAGTCCAAGGACAGCAACAGATCCAGCTTCCCTGCCGGTGCCTCGTCGCGCCAGCGCACATCCTGCGGATGTACGCCGTCCTCATCACTGGCCGCCACGTTGTTGTCGGCGCCCAGCAGGTGCTTGAGGAAGTACTCGTTGCCTTTCGCCGACGAGCCCAACAGGTTCGACCGCCACACCGTCAGGCAGCGCGGGAAATTCTCCGGAGCATCCGGGTCCTCGCAGGCGAACTGCAGGTGCCCGGACTTCAGGCCGTCCAGCACATGCTGCGCCGCGTCCTTACCCTGACGCTCGGCTTCGTCGGCCAGATCCAGCGGATTACGGTTGAACGTCGGGTAACTCGGCATCCAGCCCAGCCGGCTCGCGAGAGCGATGTTGTCCGCAGCGGTGCGGCCCGCCAGCGTGCCGGTGGCGAGCGGTGAGGTCATCGGCTCGGTGGTGAACCTGTCGTAGCGCCACTGGTCGGTGGCCAGGTACCAGAAAACGGTGCCCTGCATCTGGCGCGGTGCGCGCTGCCAGTCCAGCCCGAATGCCAGTGTCCCCCAGCCTGTTACCGGACGACACTTCTCCTGGCCGACGTAGTGTGCCCAGCCGCCGCCGTTGACGCCCTGACAGCCGGTGAGCATCACAAGAGACAGGAACGAGCGGTAGATCTGATCCGAATGGAACCAGTGATTCGTGCCGGCACCCATGAGGATCATCGAGCGGCCCTTGGAACGCTCTGCGTTGTCGGCGAATTCGCGCGCGATACGCTCCGCGGCCTGCGCCGGCACGCCGGTGATGGCCTGCTGCCACGCCGGGGTGTAGGGCTCGGTGGCGTCGTCGTAGCCGGCGGGCCAAGTGCCCGGCAGACCGTCACGGGCCACGCCGTACTGGGCCAGCATGAGGTCGAAGACCGTGGTGACACACTGTCCCGCAACGATTCTGGTCGGGACCCCGCGTTCCAGGACGCCGGGCTGGTCGGTATCGAACCGAGGGAGTGCAACGGTAGCGACATCATTGGCGCCACCGTGCAGCGTGAGGAGGGGGTCGACCCCCTGCAGGTCCAGGTTCCATTTTCCTTCACCGGAGGCGGTGAAGCGGTGGCCCAGGGACCCGTTCGGCACCACCGGGGTGCCGTCGGCGTCGAGCAGTACCGGCTTGGAGACCGCGGCTTCCGTGTCCGCGTGTTCGCCGCCGAGATCCGCTGCGGTGAGAAACTTTCCGGGCACCAACCGGCCGTCACGCTCGGTCAGAGCGACCAGGAACGGCAGGTCGGTGTACTTCTTGACGTAGTCGGTGAAGTACGGGGTGTTCTTCTCGACGAAGAACTCCTTGAGGATTACGTGGCCCATCGACATCGCGAGTGCGGCGTCGGTGCCCGGGTGGGCCGGCAGCCATTCGTCGGCGAACTTGGTGTTGTCGGCGTAATCCGGCGACACCACAACGACTTTCTGGCCGCGGTAGCGCGCCTCAGTCATGTAGTGCGCGTCGGGCGTGCGCGTGACGGGGACGTTCGAGCCCCACATGATGAGGTAGCCGGCGTCGAACCAGTCGGCGGATTCGGGGACGTCGGTCTGGTCACCGAACACCTGCGGCGATGCCACCGGCAGGTCGGCGTACCAGTCGTAGAACGACAGCATCGACCCGCCCATGAGCGAAATGAACCGTGCCCCAACGGCATGACTCACCATCGACATGGCGGGAATCGGTGAGAAGCCCGCGACACGGTCCGGGCCGTAGGTCTTGACGGTGTAGACGTGGGCGGCCGCGGCGATCTCGGCGGCCTCCCACCACTCGGCGCGGACGAAGCCGCCGCGGCCGCGCGCCGAC
Organism: Mycobacterium sp. SM3041; assembly: GCF_039668335.1. Lineage (NCBI taxonomy): Bacteria > Bacillati > Actinomycetota > Actinomycetes > Mycobacteriales > Mycobacteriaceae > Mycobacterium > Mycobacterium sp. SM3041. The sequence continues at coordinate 61,861 of NZ_JAYXBQ010000037.1, forward strand.
TTGTAGGCCTTGGCCTTCACCGGGTCCTCGACGACGTCGGCCCAGGCCAGCACCGGGTCCTGCAACCGTTCCTTGGCTTCGCGGTAGTAGTCGAGCAGGAGACCCCGGACGTACGGATAACGCACGCGCGCAGGCGAATACGTGTACCAGGAGAAGGACGCGCCACGAGGGCAGCCGCGCGGCTCGTATTCGGGCTTGTCGGCGCCGATCGACGGGTAGTCGGTTTGTTGCGACTCCCAGGTGATCACGCCGTCCTTGACGTAGATCTTCCACGAGCACGAACCGGTGCAGTTGACGCCATGCGTGGAGCGCACCACCTTGTCGTGGGCCCAGCGGTCGCGATAGAAGTCGTCCGCCGAGCGCCCGCCGACCTTGTGGATCGTGCGCTGGTCCCCGGAGATCTCGCCGCGGTGAAAGTACTTGGACAGTCGCAACAACGCATCGCCGGACGTCGCCGGGCTTCCTGCCAACTCGGCCACAAAGCCCTCCTTTCGAGCCGTCGAAACATGAGGCTAGAACCGGCCGAACGACTGTCAAAAGAACGCACAGAACCCCTCTGAGCCTGTGCGACCGCGTTAACAGGGCTGTCATGTCCTGAAACAGACGCGATTTCGGCATCGTGGTTTCTACCTGCGAAGATTCGCCCGTCAGGACTGACGCGCAGCAGCCGGTGTGCGTCACCCGTCACATTGCCGCGGCCGTGCGCCCCGGATTTCTTATCAGCGCGGTAACAAACCGGAGGCGGTGCCCGGAACGGTAGATCCCCTTCCACAGACAACCCTCACGCGCGATTCCGCCGCCTACAAAATCGACGTACACCACGCCTTCGGACGGGCTCTGGCCATCACCGCCGGGCGAGTCAACCATCATCACCGGCCTACTCGGTGAGGTCCTCGCCGAATACACCGACCCGCACCCGGCCTACGCCCGGCAACCGTCGGCCGCGCTCGCCGGTGTCCTGAGACCTCACCACAAAAATGCGAAAACCCACCGTTGCGAGTCGAACATATGTTCGATATAGTGTGTTATGGGAATCGCACCGGAACTCACCACCAGCCTCGACACCCTCCGCGGCGTGCAGGTCCCCGACGACATGCCCGCGGGCGACATTCTGGAGGCGCTGCCGTACGTGGTGAAGCTGCGCAATGTGATCGATCATCTGGCAGCGATGGTGACCGGGGTGCTGGATCGCCGCGGGGTCGCGGCCGCGCAGGGACGGACGTCGCGGGAGGTGTTGATGGCGTTGGGGTGTGCCCCGTCGGTGGCACAGCGACTGGTGCGTGTCGGCGGCGCGTTGCCAATGTTGCCGACCCTCGCTGCGCACGCTCGCGATGGGGCGATCTCCGGTGAGCATGTGGATGCGATCGTCAAAGGCATCAACCACATCCAAGCCCGCGCACCCGGTGAGGTGGACGAGGAGACCCGGTTCGCGCAGGTGACCGATCTGTTGGGGCAGTTCTTCTCCGGCGCCACCCCCGCAGACATCGACAAACGCGCCCGCCGGCTGGGCAACCGGGTCGCCGCCGCCGAAGGGGGCCTGCCGGCCGCCGAGGATCGGTCGGTCAACACCGTCGAGCACCGCGTCACCTCCGATGGTCGGGTGCAGGTGCGCGCGGACTTGGACGTGGAGGTGGGCGCCAAGCTGGTCGCAGCGATCGAGGAACACTCGGCACCGCGGCCAGAACCCGACGGCACCCCCGACACCCGCACGGCGGGCAGGCGGCGGGCCGACGCGCTGGAAGCGGTGCTGGACATCGCCGCCCGCGGCGGCGACACCGCGTCCGCGCCGCGCACCCAACTGCTGATCACCGTGCCCGCCGACGCCCCCGACCTGGCCACACTGGAATTCATCGGATCGATCAGCACCATGACCCTGGAACGAATCTGCTGCGACACCACCGTCACCACCATGATCGTCGACGGCGAACACGTACCCCTCGATATGGGGCGCGAGAAACGCCTGTTCCCGGCGCACCTACGCAAAGCGCTCTATCACCGCGATGAATGCTGCATCAAATGCGGCGCCCCACCCGGACGCACCCACGCCCACCACATCATCCACTGGACCCACCACGGTGAGACCTCACTAGCCAACGGCTGCCTGCTGTGCCCAGCCTGCCACGCCAACGTCCACCACGACGGCTGGGACGTCGTCATGGGCCTGGACAAACACCCCTGGCTCATCCCACCCGCGGCCGTCGACCCACACCGAAAACCCATCCCCGCATACAACCGCCGCACCATGCACCTCGACACAGCCGCCTAACACGCAAAGCATTGCGCACCTTGACAACTCAATAGAGAACCTGGCCCTCATGTTCGCGCGGCGGGTCGAATTCGCATCCGCCGCGCGAACATCACGGCTCGCCAATTTCGGCAGCGCCTAGGGTGTCCCGATGAAGTCGACGCCGGCGGTGATCGCCGGGCGATGCCGCAGAATCCGGTAGTGGGCCAGCCGGCCCAGGCCCTTCGTGGTCTCGAGCCGCGCGCCAGGCCACACCTCTGCGATCTCGACACTGGACGAGTAGGGGCTGTCCGGATCATCCGGATCGTGGATGAGCAGTAGCGGCCGGTCGCCGGCGTATTTGGCCGACGCGGTGATGTCGGTGCCCAGCAGCGGCATGCCGAGCCGTCGGTCCAGGCGCCGGTGCAGGCGGTCCCGGATCCGCGGCCCGAAGTTGTGGCGTTCGGCGAAAGCGTCCAGGTACCAGGTGAAGTCGCCCATCGGGGCGAGGAACACCAAGCGCCCCGTCTGCGCACCGCGCGCCGCGGCCAGCGCCGCCGCCTTTGCACCCAGCGAATGACCGACTACGGCGTGCGCCGGCCCGTGCTGAGCGATGACGGCCCGCACTGCTTCCGCGCACTCGACGATGGTGGTGCGGCCCGGCGCCAGTGCCCCCGGCTCCGAATCGTGGTGGCTTGGGAGGTCGAACGCGATGACCCGATACCCCGCCGCGACAAGGGGTTTGACGAAAACCGCCATATGCGCCCGGCACCCGCCCCAGCCGTGTACCAGGTAGACCAACGGGCCCGAACCCCACGACTGCCCGGCAATGCGGTGGCCGTCCCACGACGCTTCAAACGGCGCGCTGTCCGGCAGACCGGGCGGCATCTTGGTGCTCAGGTCGACGTCCGGAACCGTGCACCACAATTCGGTGGCCCAGCGCGCTCCGATCGCGGGCGCAAACCGCTCCAGCCACCAGAAGGCCCGACGCGTTCGGGCCGGGACCGGCGGGAGCACACCGGCATCGGTGTCGGTCACCGCTTCGCCGCTTCGAGCCTGACCGGCACGCGATTCCGTCAATGCCATGCGTCAACCACCTTGGTACGAAGAGTGTCATCCTGCGACGACCGTCGCTGACGGTCTGGCACTACCCACGACGGCCCCATCGCAAACATCGGCCACCAGACGCAAATGTCCCCCAAACACTGTGTGTCGGGGGACATTTGAGTCAGCTCGCGCGAATCAGAGTGGCGTCAGGCCGTGCTTGCGGGCGATGCGGTCGTGCTTCTGCTTGTCGCGCAACAACTTCAGCGACTTGCGCAGCAGCAGCCGGGACTCGTGCGGCTGGATCACGGCATCGATGTAGCCACGCTCTGCCGCGGTCCACGGAATCGCCATGTTGGCGTTGTAGCCCTCGATGAAGTCCGCCTTGATCTTCTGCACCTCGGGCGCATTCGGATCGGGGAAGCGCTTCACCAGCAGCTGCGCCGCACCCTGGGCACCGATCACCGCGATGCGTGCGGTCGGCCAGGCGAAGTTGAGGTCGGCCGACAGCTGCTTCGAGCCCATGACGGCGTAACCACCGCCATAGGCCTTGCGGATCACGAACGTCACCTTCGGCACGTCGGCCTCGACGATGGCGTTGAAGAAGCGGCCACCGCGCTTGATGATGCCGCCGGTCTCCTCGGCGACACCCGGCAGGGCGCCAGGGGTGTCAACGACGAAAACCAAAGGCAGGTTGAAGGAGTCGCAGAACCGGATGAACCCGGCCGCCTTGTCCGAGGCCTCGTTGCCGATCGCGCCCGCCATGAACAGCGGCTGGTTGGCAATGACACCGACCGGCCTGCCGTCGACCCGCGCGAACGCGGTGATCATCTCCGGAGCGCGCTGGTCGGCGATCTCGAAGATGTCGCCGTCGTCGAACATGCGCAGCAGGATGTCGTGCATGTCGTAGCCGGCGTTGTCGGCGTCCGGCACGATCTTGTCCAGCTCGAAGTCACTCGGCGTCAGCTCGGGCTCGAGGCCCGGGTTGACGATCGGCGGGTCGTCCCAGGTGTTGGCGGGCAGGAAGCTCAGGTAGTCACGGACGTACTGGAAGGCGGCGGCCTCGTCCTCGACGACCTTGTGGATGTTGCCGCGCTGCGCCTGGATGTCGGCGCCACCGAGCTCGTCGAAGGTCACGTCCTCGCCGGTGACGTCCTTGATGACGTCCGGGCCGGTGATGAACATGTAGCCCTGGTCGCGCACCGCCACCAACAGGTCGGTCTGGATCGGCGAGTACACCGCACCACCGGCGCACTTGCCCAGGATGATCGAGATCTCCGGCACCGTGCCGCGCAGCATCTCGTGGCGGCGGCCGAGCTCGGCGTACCAGGCCAGCGAGGTGACGGCGTCCTGGATGCGGGCGCCGGCGGAGTCGTTGATGCCGATGATCGGGCAGCCGACCATGGCCACCCACTCCATCAGCTTGGCGACCTTGCGGCCGAACATCTCGCCGACCGAGCCCTGGAACACCGTCTGGTCATGGCTGAACACCGCGACCGGGCGGCCGTCGATGGTGGCGTGGCCGGTCACCACACCGTCGCCGTACAGCGCGTTCGGGTCGCCGGGCGTCTTGGCGAGCGCGCCGATCTCGAAGAAGCTGCCCGGGTCGACGAGCGCGTGGATGCGGGCGCGGGCCGACGGAATGCCCTTCTTGTCGCGCCGCGCCTTGGCCTTCTCGTCACCGGGATCGGCTGCCAGCTCCAGCTTTCGGCGAAGCTCTGCGAGCTTCTCTGCCGTCGTGGCAGGGCTGCGCTGTTCGGTAACTTCAGTCACGGTTCTCCTACTACTTCCCGGCCTGGATCTGGTTGATGGCCTGGCTCATGTGCGCCCCGACCTTGGCAATGTACGGCTCATCGATGGCCTGGATGTGCTCGCCGCCGATATTCACGACCTCGAGATCGGGCGCGAACTCACCCCAACCGCCGTCGGGCTGACGGGTCGCGTACGCAGGTTCGAACACGATCGCGTCGTCGTGGTAACGGTCCGCCATGTAGAGCACGACGTGGCCGTCATACGGCTGGATGTCGATGGTGTCCAGCGCGCGGTTGTCGAGATACGACGTGCGCTGGTGCTCGATGATGCCGCCCGGGATCTGCACGCCGCTCTGCGCGACGATGTCCAGAACGAACTTCACCTGGCCCTCGTCGTCGAGCTTCTCCAGCTCCTCGTACGGAATCTCCGGAATCTCGACGTTGAAGGTGCGCTCGGCGAAGCGGGCATAGCGATCCCAGCGGGCTCGCATACCGGCCTGGCTCTTGTCGATCGGCGTGCCGGGTCGCACACAGTCGATCAACCCGACGTACTGCACATCGGCACCGGCCTGCTTGAGCCCGATGGCGCACGCGTACGCCAGCGCCCCACCCAGCGACCAACCGGCCAGCACGAACGGGCCCTTGTGCATCTCCAGCAGCTTCGGCACGTACTCGGCGGCGCGCTCCTCGATGGAGCCTTCGACGCGTTCGATGCCGTAGACCGGGATGTCCTCGGGCAGGCGCTTCAACAGCGGCTCGTAGACCACCGTCGAGCCACCGGCCGGGTGGAAGACGAACAGGGGTACCTGCGACCCACCTTCTTTCGGTGCCCGCAGGGTGCGGACGAAGCCGTCCACCACGCCGTCTTCCAGCTGATCACGCACGATCGTGGACAGCTCTTCGATCGTCTTGGCCGTCCGCACCTGCTCGACCGTCACGATGCCCTCGGCGCGCTCGGAGAGCCGCTCGGACAGCTTGGTCGCGGTCGCGTCGTCGACGGCCGGCAGCTCGTTGAAGATGCCACCCGGCGACTTGCCGGTGACGATCGCCCACGTCGCGAAGGTGACGCGCTCAGCCGCATCGCGCGGCGGCACGTCGGCGCCGAGCGCCTCGGTGACCGCCTCCTGCGTGAGGACCTTGGCGGCAGCCGCCGCAGCGGTCGCCTGGCTCGGTCCGGCCGGTCCCGACGGGTTGGTCGGCGGCGGCGGGACGGCCGCCGGGCCGGCAGGGTTCGTCGGGGGCGGCGGAACCTCCAGCGCGACAGCGGAGTCCGTGGCGATCTCGGCCGCCGCCGGCTTGTCGTCGTCCTTGTCGGCCAGCGGGTGCCCGGCCTCGGCCAGCTTGGCCTCCAGCTCGGCGACCGTCGTCGCGCCACCCATCAACTCGGCCTGCGCGGCGGCGATCTCCTCGGCCGTCTGCCCCTTCTGCGCCTCGGCAAGCTGGCCGACCTCATCGCGGTGCTCGATGGCGTAGTGGATCAGCTTCTCCACCGCGTACAGGTTGGCGTCACGCACCGCGGTCAGCTGGATCGGCGGCAGGTCGAAGTCGTACTCGACGCGGTTCTTGATCCGGACCGCCATCAGCGAGTCCAGACCCAGCTCGATCAGCGGGACCTCCCACGGCAGGTCCTCGGGCTCGTAGCCCATGGCGCCACCGACGATGGCACCCAACCGGTCCGCGACGGTCTCGCCGGAATCCGGCGACCACTTCTTGAAACCGGCGGCCAGCCCGGCGCCCGCGGTCAGGTTGTCCTGCAGGATGGCGGCGTCGTCTTCGGGTTCCGGTGCGGCGGCGGCGGTTTCGGCCACCGATGCGCCGACGGCGGCCGGCAGGGCCGTACCACCCATGGCGACCGGCAGGGCCGCACCGTCACCACCGCGGGTGACGACGGCGTCGTACACCAGGGTGAAGGACTCGCCCATGCGGGCGTGCACCTGCACCGTGCCGCCACCGGGGTGCCGGGTCAGCGTGGTGACCAGGCGCGCGCCCTCACCCGGGATGGCACGCTGCTCGTAAGCGGTCAGCGCCGCATCCGGAAGCACCTGCGCCGCAGCGGCTTTCACCAGCTTGGCCAGCGCCGCGGCGTCGACCTCGCCGCGCGGGGCGTACTCCCACACGTGCCGGCCGTCCGGGGTCGCGACGTGGCTGCCCGGCTCGATGGCCGAGCTGTCGGCGGTGAAGTGCGCGTCCAGCCAGTGCGGCTTGCGCTTGAAGCGCGTCGGCGGGATGGGCGCGTAGTCGACGGCCGGGTTCTCGGCCGGCGAGAACAGCGTCCGGAAGTCGAGGTCGTGGCCGTGCACGAACAGCTGGGCCATGGCGTTGGTCATCGAGTCGACCTCGTCCTGCTTACGGGCGAGGGTCGGGATCAGCTGACCGTCATGCAGGCCGGCCGACATCGTGGTGAGCCCAACCTGCATGAGCGCCACCGGGTTCGGCGCGAGCTCGAGGAAGGTGGTGTGCCCGTTGTCGACGGCGTTGCGGATGCCGTGGGTGAAGTAGACGCTGTGGCGCAGCCCCTTCTTCCAGTACTCGACATCGTGGATCGGCTCCGCGCCGGCCCGGATCAGCTGACCCTCGTGCACCGTCGAGTAGTAGGCCGTCTGCAGCGGGCGCGGTTCGATGCCCTGGATTTCCGCGGACAGCTCACCGAGCAGCGGGTCCATCTGCTGCGTGTGGCTGGCGCCCTTGGTCTGCATCTTGCGGGCGAACTTGCCCTCGGATTCGGCGCGGGCGATGATCGCGTCGACCTGCTCCGGCGGACCGCCGATGACGGTCTGGGTCGGGGCGGCGTAGACGCACACCTCGAGGCCCGGGAAGTCGGCGAAGACCGTCTTGATCTCCTCGGCCGAGTACTCGACGAGCGCCATCAGGCGGATGTACTCGCCGAACAGCATGGCCTCGCCCTCACCCATGAGGTGCGCACGCGAGCAGATCGTGCGGGTGGCGTCGGCCAGCGACAGGCCACCGGAGAAGTAGGCCGCGGCCGCTTCACCGAGCGACTGGCCAACCACCGCACCGGGTTTCGCGCCGTGCGCCTTCAGCAGCTCGCCGAGCGCGATCTGCAGCGCGAAGATCACGGTCTGGACGACCTCGATCGGGTATTCGCAGGTCTCGTTGGTGTAGTCGATGGCGTCGTCGAGGATCAGCTCGACGACCGAGTAGCCGCGCTCATCCTGGATGAGCGCGTCGACCTTGTTGATCCACTCCGCGAAGATCGGGTCGTTCAGGTACAGGCTCTTGCCCATCTTGCGGTGCTGCGCACCGAAACCGGCGAGCACCCACACCGGGCCGTTGGTGACCGGGCCATCGGCGGCCAGCACCAGCGGGCTCTGCTTGCCCTCGGCCAGGGCCCGCAGACCCTTGACCGCTTCATCGTGGTCGTGCGCGAGAATCACTGCGCGCGAACGGCCGTGGTTGCGCCGGGACAGCGAGCGGCCGATGGACTCCAGCGAGTAGGACCGGCCCACCTCGCTGTCGATCCAGTCCGCCAGCTCAGCGGCAGCCGACTTCTTGCGCGAGGTCAGGAAGCCTGAAACCGCAAGCGGCACAATGCGCTTGACCGGCTCGGCCGCCTCCAGTTCAGCGCAGCCGGCCTCGATCAGCTCCAGCGCCCGCTCGGTCAGGCCGGGGAGCTCGGGCTCGTCGTCGGTCCCGTAGCCGTAGAACTCGGCGTCACCGCGCGTGTCGTTGTCGTCGTCGATGAACTCGCCGTACTCGTCCATCTTGACGCCACCGACGTAGACGGCGCCCGCATCCGAGGCCGGCTTCTCCTCGGCCACAACCTCTTTCGGCTCCGGCTCGACGAGGTCGCTGGGCAGCACCTGACGCATGACGATGTGCGCGTTGGCGCCGCCGAAACCGAAACCGGAGACGCCGGCGATGGCGTGACCGCTGTAACGCGGCCAGTCCGACAGCTCGGCGTTGACCTTGAGGTGTTCCTTGTCGAAGTCGATGTACGGGTTCGGGCCCGCGTAGTTGATCGACGCCGGCAGCTTGTCGTGGTACAGCGCCAGCGTCATCTTCGCGACGCTGGCCGCACCGGCAGCCGACTCCAGGTGTCCCACATTGGATTTCACGGCGCCCAGCAGTGCCGGCTTGTCGGCGGCGCGGCCACGGCCCACGACGCGGCCGAGTGCGTCGGCCTCGATCGGGTCACCCAGGATGGTGCCGGTGCCGTGCGCCTCGATGTAATCGACGGTCTTCGGGTCGACGCCGGCGTCCTTGTACGCCTTGCGCAGCACCGCTTCCTGCGCGTCGGGGTTCGGGGCCAGCATGCCGTTGGAGCGGCCGTCGTGGTTGATGGCCGAACCGGCGATCACCGCGAGGATCTCGTCACCGTCGCGACGGGCGTCGGCGACGCGCTTGAGCACGACCATGCCGCCGCCCTCGGAACGGGCGTAGCCGTCGGCATCGGAGCTGAACGACTTGATGCGGCCGTCCGGCGCCAGGACGCCGCCGACCTCGTCGAAACCGACCGTCACCATCGGGGTCACCAGGGCGTTGACGCCACCGGCGAGCACGACGTCGGCTTCACCCGACCGCAGCGCCTTGACGCCCTCGTGGATCGCGACCAGCGACGACGAACACGCGGTGTCGATGGCCATCGACGGCCCGCGGAAGTCGAAGAAGTACGACACCCGGTTGGCGATGATGGAGCTCGCGGTGCCGGTGATGGCGTACGGGTGCGTGATCGACGGGTCGGAGACCGACAGGAAGCTGTAGTCGTTGGTCGAGCTACCGACGAACACGCCGACCGACTCGCCGCGCAGCGACGACGCCGGGATGCGGGCGAACTCCAGTGCCTCCCAGGTCAATTCGAGCGCCATCCGCTGCTGCGGATCGATGTTGTCGGCTTCCATCTTGGCCAGCGCGAAGAACTCGGCGTCGAAGCCCTTGATGTCCGACAGGTAGCCACCGCGGGTGCGGGCCTTGGCCACGCGCTCGGCGATCCGGGGCTCGGACAGGAACTCTTCCCAGCGACCCTCGGGCAGGTCGGTGATGGCGTCGCGGCCTTCGACCAGCGCCTGCCACATCTCGTCGGGCGTGTTCATGTCACCCGGGAAACGGGTGGCCAGGCCGACAATCGCGATGTTCATCGCGTCGTCGTCGGCGTCGCGGGACCAGTCCTCGGCGTTCGCGGCGTCCGTGTCCTCCTCGGGCTCGCCCTCGACGATGACCTGCGCCAGCGACTCGATGGTCGGGTGCCGGAACGCCACCGTCGCGGTCAGCGTGACACCGGTGAGGTCCTCGATGTCGGACGCCATGGCGACCGCGTCGCGAGACGCCAGGCCGAGCTCGACCATCGGCACCGACTCATTGATGGAGTCCGCGGGCTGACCGGTGGCATTGGCCACCCAGTTGCGCAGCCACTCCCGCATCTCCGGCACGGACATGCCGTTAGCCCGAGCGGGAACCTGCCCCTCCTGCGGCGAAGTGTCGATTTCGTTCGAATTGTCTTCGGTGTCAGTCATTTTCACTGTTCACTTTCGCCGCCGGACAGGGGAGCCGGGTGTGGGTCAGTTCAGATCGTCGGGGAAGGCGTTGGCCACCTTGCCGCTGCGCAGCGTGCCGTCCAGGTACGCCGCACGGGTGGCCCGGCGGCCGATCTTGCCGCTGGAGGTGCGCGGGATGGCGCCGGCCGCGGTCAGCAGCACGTCGCGCACGGTGACGCCGTGACGGACCGCGATGGCGGCCCGGATGTCGTCGACGATCGGCTGCGGTTCGAGCTTGTGCGCGCCCGGGGCGCGCTCGGCGACGATGACCAGCTGCTCGGAGCTGTCGTCGGGATCGCGCTTGAGGCCCGAGTGGGCGTCGGCGAAGACCTCGTCGGGCAGCTGGTTGGCCGGCACCGAGAACGCCGCGACGTAACCGACGCGCAGCGCCTTGCTGGCCTCCTGCGCCGAGTACTCGAGGTCCTGCGGGTAGTGGTTGCGGCCGTCGATGATCACCAGGTCCTTGACGCGGCCGGTGATGTACAGCTCGCCGTCGTGGTAGGCGCCGTAGTCGCCGGTGCGCACCCAGGTGGCGTCGTCGGCCGCGCCCTCGGCGTGCGACGGGCTGGTGCGCGACTTGAGGGTGTTCTGGAACGTCTCGACGGTCTCCTCGGGCTTGCCCCAGTAGCCGGTGCCCATGTTGGCGCCGCTGATCCAGATCTCGCCGATCTGGCCGTCGGGCAGCTCGGTGGCGGTCTCGGCGTCCACGATGACGGCCCATTCGTCGACACCGACCTTGCCGGCGCCGGCCTGGGCGACAGCCTTCGGCGAGTCGTCCGGAACCACCACGAAGGTGCCGGTGTTGAGGGCGTCGCGATCCACCGACACGATGGTCGGCTCGTCGGCCGACGGCGTGGTCGACACGAACAGCGTCGCCTCGGCCAGGCCGTAGGACGGCTTGATGGCCTTGGCGGGGAAGCCGAACGGACCGAAGGCCTCGTTGAACCGCCGCACCGTCGCCGCCGAGATCGGCTCGCTGCCGTTCAGCACGGCCTTGACGTTGGAGAGGTCGATCTTCTCCTTGGGCACGCCACGGGCGGCGGCGTGGTCGAACGCGAAGTTCGGGGCCACGGAGATGGTGCCGCCGGTGTCGCCTTCCTTGCGGGCGAGCTCACGGATCCAGCGCTCCGGCCGACGCACGAAGGCCGCCGGGGTCATGAACGTGAAGCTGTGGCCGATCATCGGCGCGAGCAGCGCGGTGATCAGGCCCATGTCGTGGAAGAACGGCAGCCAGGACAGGCCGCGGTCGCCCTCTTCGCCCTCGAGGGCCTCGACGACCTGCACCACGTTGGTGGCCAGGTTCAGGTGGGTGATCTGCACGCCCGTCGGGATGCGGGTCGAACCCGACGTGTACTGCAGGTAGGCGATGGTGTGCTCGTCGACGTCGTCGAATGGGATCCAGGTGACGGCGACCTCGTCCGGCACGGCGTCGACGGCGATGACACGCGGACGTTCATTGGCCGGGCGGCTGCGGAAGAACTTGCGGACGCCTTCGGCGGCGGCAGTCGTGGTCAGGATGGCCGACGGCTTGCAGTCGTCGAGCACGGCGTGCAGGCGGCCGACGTGGCCGGGCTCCGACGGATCGAACAGCGGCACGGCGATGCGGCCGGAGTACAGGACGCCGTAGAACGCCACGAGGTACTCGAGGTTCTGCGGGCACAGGATTGCGACGCGGTCGCCCACCTGGGTCACCTGTTGCAGCCGCGCGGCCACGGCTTTGTTGCGCGCGCTGAACTGCGACCAGGTCAGGTCTTTGGCCTCGCCGTCACGCTCCGTGGAGAAGTCCAGGAACCGGAACGCGAGCCGGTCCCCACGGACCTTCGCCCAGCGCTCGACGTGCTTCACGATGCCGGCGCCGTCCGGGAAGGTGATCTTCCCGTTCTTGACGAACGGGTTGTGGAACGCCATCAAAATCTCCTGTTCACAGCCTGCCGCGCTGGTTACGTCGTATGCGGCCAGTCACGCCAAATCCCGGCAAATGGTACCGGGCAGTAGCGATATGCCACCCCAAGATGCCCAGTCAATGATAAGACCGTGCTCTTAGCTATCTCTTAATGTTAGGTGACGCGAATTCGCAGGCCAAATCGCCCCGCCGGTTTTGTACTCGCCAGTAGCCAACAAGCGATGTCAGCCGTGTTTGGGGTGCGGCGCGTTGTCGACGAGGTCCTTGGCCCAGTTCAGCGTCCACTGTGTGGAGGTCTGCCCGTCAAGGCTCCAGAACTGCGGCGTGTTGTACAGCGCGTGCACCGGTCCCGCGGCGCTGCCCGACAGCGTGGCGAGCGTGCTGGGCAGGTTGACGACGTTGAACGCCTCGGTCGGCGCGGCACAGATCAGGTCGCCCTTTCCGCAGATCTCGTTGACCCGGTCGTTGAGCGCACCGAAGCCGCCGACGCGCGGTCCCGTCATGTTCAGCCCGAGCATGCCGAGCGGCAGTTCGTGCAGCGTGATCTCGGCGCCCTGTCCCGGCGGGTTCGGACCGATGTCCTTGCCGACGTTGGGCTGGCGCCGGCCGTCGGCGATCAACGTCACGCCGAGCACCAGGTCCTGGTCGATGGGTCCGCGGCCGTTGCCGATGTCACTGGCGATGTCGCCGGCGATCACCGCGCCCTGCGAGAAGCCGATGATGACGAAGCTCGTCAGCGGGCAGCGGTTGTTGATGTCCGTGATGGCCTCGACGGCCTTCTTCTTGCCCTCTTCGCGGCTGTCGTTGTACGACATCTGGTTGTCCGCGGCCAGCGGGTTATGGAACTGCGCGGTGTAGGGCACCGTGTACTGCGCCAACCGGTCGGCGCCGAACTGCTGGCCGAGCGGGTTGCTGACGTTCAGCAGCAGCGCGATCGGGAACGACGGCGTCGGGTTCAGCGGGTCGAGCGCCCGTGAGGACTCCCAGGTGCCCGGGATCGAGATCAGTTGCACATCGGGGCAGTCGGCCGACTGGTACGCCGGCCGCGGCTTGGACGGCTTCGCGCTGGGACCGGACGTCGGCGGCTGCGCCGAGGGCGGCGTCGGCCCCGGGATCTCACCGGGCTGACGCAGCCACACCACGATCGCGAACGCGACCACGATGACCAGCAGTGCCACCGCACCCGCCGCGGCAATGGCGAGGATGCGATGGCGGCGGCGGCGATTGTTGGTGGCCATGTGGTGTCAGGTCTCCTGCGGGCTGAATCAAGCGGTTGCCATCCGAATCTAGTCAGCAGGCATCACGGACTGGTCACGCCGACGCCTTCCGTCGGCAAGATCACTCCGGTTGGGCTAGCGGATGACGCTCACCAGTTCGCCCGACATGGCACCGAGCTGACCGCTCCAGCTGCCCCAGTCGTGCTGCGGGCCGTCGGGGAAGTCGAAGTGCCCGTTGTGGCCGCCCACGCTGCGGTAATGCGCGTAGAAGGCGCGGTTGCTGCCCTGCGCCTGGTCGCAGTAGCCGATCATCGCGGCCGGGTCACTGCAGGTGACCGTCGACGGGCTGAACACCCAGATCCGGGTGTTGTTCTGGTTCAGCAGGCTCACGTGCACATCCGGGTCGTGCCACTTCCAGCGGCCCAGCTGCGGGGCGCCCCACATGCCGTAGGTGTCCACGCCGCCGAACTCGCGCATGCCGGCGGTGATGGCGCCGTTGAACGTCGTCGCCGACGGGGTCAGGAAGCCCGACAGCGAGCCCGCGAAGCGGAACCGGTCCGGGTGGAACTCGGCCAGCGTCAGGGCCGCGGTGCCGCCCTGGGCCGCGCCGACGACGCCGTGGCCGTTGGGGGCCAGGCCCTTGGTGGCGGCCAGATAGTCCGGCAGCTCCTGGCTCAGGAACGTCTCCCACTGCTTGCTGCCGTCCTGCTCCCAGTTGGTGTAGAAGCTGAACGCGCCGCCGGCCGGGGCGACCACCGAGATGCCCTTACCGGCGAGGGTGCCCATGGCGTTGCCCGCGGTGACCCAGTTGCTCACATCCGGGCCGGCGTTGAAGGCATCGAGCAGATAGACCGCGTGCGGGCCACCGGCCTGGAACGTCACCGGGATGTCCCGGCCCATCGCGGCCGAGGGCACCATCAACGTCTCGACGCCCGCTGCGCGGGCCGTTCCGGTGCCCGTCAGGAGGCCGCCGGCGAGCACTACCGCCGCCGCCGTCGCGGCCATCGTCCGGAACATTGCCTGCAGCCCCATAACCAACCTCACCTGTCGCGATCGTCGAGCGTCCTGAACCCGCGTTGTAGTGAACCACATCACCTCGACAGCTGTCCCGGACAAAGGGAGGGAACGTTGCCAGCGGATGGGGTGATGTTCGGCTACGCCGCCGTAAACGACTGGCGGCGACGACCCGTGAAGGTCGCCGCCGCCAGTGCGAGTTGTTGCCAGAGGATTTACCTCAGGATGAGCTTGTTACGCCTGTCCCGAAGCACCCAGCACACGCTGCAGGTCAGGCTTCATGGCCTGCAGCTGCTGGCCCCAGTAGCCCCAGTCGTGGGTACCGCTGTTGGGGAAGTTGAACACACCGTTGGTGCCACCGGCAGCCAGGTAGGTCTGCTGGAAGGTGCGGTTGGTGCGGATGGTCAGGCCCTCCAGGAACTTGGCCGGCACGTTGTCGCCGCCCAGGTCGCTCGGGTTGCCGTCGCCGCAGTAGACCCACAGACGGGTGTTGTTCGCCACCAGGGTGCCGATGTTCACGAACGGGTCGTTGCGCTTCCAGGCGTTGTTCGGGTCGCCAGTGGAGCCCCACATGTCGTCGGCCTTGTAGCCGCCGGCGTCACCCATCGAGATGTTGACCAGGAACGGCCACCAGCCCTCGGACAGGTTCAGGAAGCCCGACATCGAGCCCGCGTAGATGAACTGCTGCGGGTGGTAGATGGCGAGGGTCATCGCGGCCGAGCCGGCCATCGACAGACCGACAGCAGCGCCACCGGTCGGCTTGACCGACTTGTTGGCCTGCAGGTAAGCGGGCAGCTCCTGGGTCAGGAAGGTCTCCCACTTGTAGGTCTGGCAGCCCGACTTGCCGCACGCCGGCTTGTACCAGTCGCTGTAGAAGCTGGACTGGCCACCGACGGGCATGACCATCGAGATGCCCGAGCCGTTGTACCACTCGAAGGCGGCGGTGTTGATGTCCCAGCCGTTGTAGTCGTCCTGCGCACGCAGACCGTCCAGCATGTAGACGGCCGGCGAGCCCGCGCCACCACTCTGGAACTGGATCTTGATGTCGCGACCCATGGCCGCGGACGGAACCTGCAGGTACTCAACCGGCAGACCGGGACGCGAGAAAGCCCCTGCAGTCGCCGTTTCACCGACGACCCCGACAAGACCGGGCAGCGCTGCCGCGGCAACGGCCGCAACCGCCATCCGGCGCGGCATGGCCTTGGCCATCGACCGCATCTTCCCAACGAAACTCATACCGCTCCCTAATCTTTCCTATGACGGCGTACGGACAACCCTCATCACCGCCTCTGCCGTTGAGGTGACGATCAGGCCGGGCGCACACGCCCGAGTGGTTATCGCCGCATGGTTCCCCGGCGTTACCTACGCTTCAGACCGTGCCAGCGCTCATGCGCTGAAACTACGGACCGGTAGCCGGTAAGCCAGTGTAAGGGGTCGACAGCCTCGGAGGCACATCGAGCTTGCACCTGTACAACTCGTATAACGGCACGCGATCGATCCGGTAACGCGTAAATGTGAACGCGTGTACCAGATTTGACATGAAGCGGTGAACGCCCATCGGGGCGCGCACCGAGCTCAGCATCGTCTCGGTCTCCGGGCATGTCAGCGCGACCGCTGCTTGGGCCACCCAGTCCTCGTCCAGATACGTCGGAATCCACGGGCGCTTGCGCAGGAACGGCCCCTCGGCCACCGCCCAGTCCGGGAACAGATCCTTGTCGTGACCGATGCGCGCGTCGTCCAGCCGTGCCGTGTGCGCGGCCAGCGGGTTGGCCAGCCCGATCTGGTCGATCACCCGGACCTCGAGCGGCAGGTTCATGCCCATCATGCCCAGGTTGGTGAAAAAGACTGTGTGTGGACCTTTTTCGAACCAGTTCGGTGGTGGCGGCGACTTCGGGTCCGGAACCGGCGGCGGCATGGCCGGAACCACGTCCCACTGGTCGTAGTTGCCCGACGGCAGCAGCAGCGCACCGACCGGGGTGTTGTCGATGGCCGCCAGCACCGCTCGCATGCGCGGGTAGTCCAGGTAGTCCGCGGCCGTCAGCGGATGCGCATGCCCGGTGGCCTGCGAATAGAAGCGCCGTTCGTCGACGATTCCCGAGTAGGTCACGCGGGTGGCGTCGTATCCGAGGCCCGGCGAGTTGGCCGCCCACAGCGACCACCCGACCACCGCCAGCCACAGGGCCGCCGTCGTGCCGGCCAGCGCGTAGCCGACCTCGCGGGCGATGTTCTTGCCGTCGGGAAGCACGATCGGAATCACTGCAACCGGGATGACCAGGCAGAACAGCGGAACCAGCAACACCCG
Source organism: Mycobacterium sp. SM3041 (assembly GCF_039668335.1). NCBI lineage: Bacteria > Bacillati > Actinomycetota > Actinomycetes > Mycobacteriales > Mycobacteriaceae > Mycobacterium > Mycobacterium sp. SM3041. The sequence continues at coordinate 78,808 of NZ_JAYXBQ010000037.1, forward strand.
GCCGTGCATGAAGTCGCCGCCCTGACGCAGCCAGTACAGCCCCTGCACCAGGCCGCTGCCGGCCATGAAAATCACTACGGCAGTGGGACTTTGAATCCGGCGGGCCAGCGAGCTGTAGCCGCGCGGGGCCGTCTGGCCCCACCAGGGCCGGCTGTGAGTGACGAACAACACAATCGCCAGCGCCACGGTCAGCACCGCGGGGATCCACAACAGGTAGGGCCGGTTGAAGTTGCCGAGGTAGACGAACCCCTGCTGCCACTTGGAGCCGGTGGCGTCCTTGGCCAGCGCGGTGATGGGCACCAGCAGGCCGTAGTAGCCCATCCGGAAGATCTCGTAGGCGATCGGGAGCAGGCCGCCGGCCACCACGATGACGAGGCGGCGGCGCCGGCCCCGGGCCGCGACCAGCTGCATGACGAGGGCCACCCCGCCGATCAGGGCGAGTTCGGGCCGCACCAGGACCGACAGGCCGGCCAGACAGGCCAGGGCGCCGTCGAACCGGGCGCTGGTGGCGTTGGCATCGGCTTCACGGGCCTCGGGCGGGGCCACGGCCAAGGCCTGCGACCAGCACACCATCATCCACCAGAGCAGCCCCAGGTAGGCCATGATCAAGCCGTTCTCCAGGCCCGACGTCGCGAAGTCACGCGCCGGCGGCACGGCCATGTAGACGAGGGCGCCGGCCGGCACCAACAGCGCGCGACGCCCCCGCAGTCCGGGGGCGTACAGCCGGCCGGTGCCGAGCATCGCGAACACCAGGCCCGCCACGCTCAGCGTCAGCGCCAATGCCAGGACCACGTATTCGAGCTGCACCGACCCGCCGATCCACGCCCCGAGGGTGACCAGATAGGTCCACAGCGTCGAGGTGTTGGACTCGACGCGCTCACCGACGTTGAAGACGGGGCCGTTGCCGGCCAACAGGTTTCGCACCGTACGCAGCACGATGAGGCCGTCGTCCGCGATCCACCGGCGCTGCCAGGCGCCCCAGCCGAACAACGCGGCAGACACCGCGACGCTCAACCACAGGCTGATCCGCGCGGCCCGGCCATACGGGAAGACCGGCCCGCGCAGCAATTGCCGAGCGGGCGAGTCGATCACCGGACCAGTCCGGGCAGAATCGCGGCGACCAGTGTTGCGACCAGGGCGACGCCCAGCAGCTGCAACACGCGGTCGTTCAGCACGATCTCCTCGGGTTCACCCGCCGCCCCGCTGTCGACATCGACGGCGTAGCGCAGGATCGCGACGGTGAACGGCACCATCGACACGGCGAACCACGGGCCCTTGTTGCCCTCGAAGGCCCACAGGCCGTAGCAGAGCACCACGGCGGTCGCCGACAGCGTCCAGACGAACCGCAGGTAGCTGCTGGTGTAGGACTCCAGCGCCTTGCGGATCTTGGCGCCGGTGCGTTCGGCGAGTTGCAGTTCGGCGTAACGCTTTCCGGCCGACATGAACAGCGAGCCGAACGCGAACACCAGCAGGAACCACTTCGACAGCGGGATGCCGGCAGCTGCGCCACCGGCGATGGCGCGGATCAGGAATCCCGACGAATTGATGCAGATGTCCAGCACCGCTTGATGTTTCAGACCGAAGCAGTAAGCCAGCTGCGTCGCGAGGTACACCGCCATGACGATGGCCAGGCTGGGCGTGAGCCACCACGAGATGGCCAGCGACCCGACACCGAGCACGACGGCCAGCGAGTAGGCCAGCTGTACCGAGACGACACCGGCGGCAATGGGCCGGTACTGCTTGGTCGGGTGGACCCGGTCGGCCTCGACGTCACGGGCATCGTTGATGAGGTAGATACACGACGCGGCCATACAGAACACCACGAACGCGACACCGACGGCCTTGAAAACCTCGCTGTAACTGTAGTGGGCCCCGACGCCGAGCGACGCCAGCGGTGCGGCCAGGACCAGGACGTTCTTCACCCATTGCCGCGGCCGCAGCGCCTTGACGATGCCGGCGGCCAGATTCTTCGGCGGCCCCAGCTCCTGCGTCTGTTCGGTCATACCCCAGCCTTCGGTTCGCGCTTGGCAGTTCGCTCCGAAACCGCCCCGACTGATTCGGCGACCACGGTTCCCACCACGACACCGGTGAGCACATCACTGGGGTAGTGCACGCCGAGAACCAAGCGGGACAACGCCATCGGCGGTACCAGGAACCACGGCAGCGACAGGCCCGTGGCCCGGCCGATGAGGATCGCGGCGGCGGTCGTCGACGTCGCGTGCGCCGACGGGAAGCTCAGCCGGCTCGGGGTGCCGACGTTGACGGCGATGGCCGGGTGCTGCGGGCGTTCGCGCTTCACCACCCGCTTGATCAGGACGGCGGCCGCATGGGCGAAGAACGTGCCGACACCGGCCGTCACCCAGGCCCGGCGGCGCTGCGGCTGCAGCAGCGCGCCCAGACCGCACACGGCGAACCAGCCCAGGCTGTGTTCACCGAAGTACGACAGCGCCCGGGCACCGGCAAGGACGCCGGGACGACCGGTCAGCGCGGACTGGACACCGACCAGGATGGCGTCCTCGCCGCGCGGCGCACTGGCGATGGCATCACCCTCGATACCTTCGAGGCTCACCGGGCACCAGCCGACTCGGGCTGGGAGGCCAGCAGCACGGTCTCCCACTTCTCCTTGCTCGTCAGCTCCGGCAGGGCGTTGCGGTACACCTTCCGCATGCGGTTGAACTTGCGGACCAGCAGCGCCTGACGCTTGAGCGACTCACGCAGCAACTCGAACATCTTCTCGCGGTCGCGCTGGCGGTAGACGACACCGCGGCCGTCGGCGGTGGTGACGGTGACACCGTCGACCATGCACAGCGAGAACCAGCGGGCATCCTGCGTCGCGACGTTGATCTGCGGCCGCACATGGTGTTCCGGGTCGTGCGGCTTGAGCTGGTTCACGACGCCGCGGGTGAGCCGGACCGCGATGGCGGGCAAGCTGGTGGGAATCTTGACCTTGCGGCGCCACTTCTTGTCCGACGGCGCGGGCAACGAGGTCGCGCTCTCCAGCACCACCGCGTCCGGGTACTCGGCACGCATGGCGCGCACCTCGGGCAGCGCGGACTCGAGGATGGTGAACAGGTTGTCCGGCCCGGCGAGGAAGTCGTCCATCGCCCGGTTCTGGATGGCCACCGTCGAATACTCAAGGCACAGAAGGTGTTTCATGGTCGCCTTGAAGTGGCTCGCAACCAGGCCACGGATGTTGCCGTCCCAGTGCAGCGCCGCCACGACGAGGCGGTTGCGCAGGTGGAAGTACGCCTGCCAGTCGATGGCGTCGTCCTTGTCGCTCCACGCCATGTGCCAGATCGCCGCACCCGGCAGGGTCACCGTCGGGTAGCCGTGCTCGCCGGCGCGCAGGCCGTAGTCCGCGTCGTCCCACTTGATGAAGAGCGGCAGCGGCTGACCGAGTTCCTCGGCCACCGCGCGCGGGATCATGCACATCCACCAGCCGTTGTAGTCGACGTCGATGCGGCGGTGCAGGATCTTGCTGCGGTACTCCTCCTCGTCGGCGAGGGGGTACTTCGCGAAGTTGTGGTCGTACTCGGCGTTGATGGCGTGCGTCCACATGAAGTTCGCCGAATCGACCATCTCGCCCATGACGTGCAGGTGCGAGGGCTCCTGCAGATTGAGCATCTGGCCGCCGACCAGGGTCGGCGTCTTGGCGAACCGGTTGAACGCCAGCGCCCGCAGGATCGAGTCGGGCTCGACGCGGATGTCGTCGTCCATGAACAGAATCTGTTCGCAGTCAGTGTGTTTCAGCGCTTCGTACATGACGCGGCTGTAGCCGCCGGAGCCACCGAGGTTCGGCTGGTTGTGGATGGCCAGCCGGTCGGCCAGCGGCGCCGCGGCCGCCGCGAAGTCGGGGTGGTCCTTGACCTTGTTGGCACCCTGGTCGGACACGATGACCGCACCGATCACCTTGTCCACCAACGGATCCGACGTCAGCGCCGCGAGGGCGTTGACGGCGTCCGCCGGGCGGTTGAAGGTCGGGATACCGACGGTGATGTTCGCGCGGCCCGGCGCTTCCACGGGGGCGTACCACCCGGCGTTGTGCACCGTCACCGCGCTGTCGGTGGTGATGTCGAACCAGATCCAGCCGCCGTCCTCGAACGGCTCCAGGCCGATCTCGAACTCGACCACCGCCGGGAGGCCGTCCTCGCCACTGGCGATCTCGCTGCCGCCCACGGTGATTCGCGCGCCGGTCGCCTTCGAGCGGTAGACGTCGACACGGGCGCTGCCGGTCAGCTCGACGCGGAGCACCACCGACGTCAGGATCGTCCAGCGCCGCCAGTAGCTGGCCGGGAACGCATTGAAGTAGGTGGCGAACGAAACCTCGGACTCCCCACCGATTTCCAGCGTGGTACGGGTCGGGGCGTGCGCGCGCCGGGCGTTGGTGGACGACTCCTCGATGTACAGCTTGCGGACGTCGAGGGGCTCACCCGGACGGGGCAGGATGACCCGCGACAGCAGGCTCACCGCACGGGACTCTCCCGACGCCAGTGCGCCGGATGGGATGTCGCTCATGGTCTTTCAGCTACTTTCTGCACCGGCGAGTGCCACACCGTCACGAAGATGCGGCATCAGCACGTTGTCGTACATGTTCAGCGCACTGGCGATGGCCATGTGCATGTCGAGGTACTGATAGGTGCCCAGCCGGCCCCCGAACAGCACCCGGTTCTCCTCGGTTTCGGCCTTGGCCCTGGCGCGGTAGGCCGCCAGGATCGCGCGATCCGAATCGGTGTTGATCGGGTAGTACGGCTCATCGTCGTCGTTGGCGAAGCGCGAGTACTCCCGCATGATGACGGTCTTGTCGGTCGGGTAATCCCGCTCGGGGTGGAAGTGCCGGAACTCGTGGATGCGGGTGAAGGGCACGTCGGGATCGTTGTAGTTCATGACGGGCGTGCCCTGGAAGTCCCCGATGGGCAGCACTTCCATCTCGAAGTCCAGGGTGCGCCAGCCGAGTCGCCCCTCGGAGTAGTCGAAGTAGCGGTCGAGCGGGCCGGTGTACAACACCGGCGCGTCGGGGCTCTCGGCCCGCAGCCGGTCGCGCACGTCGAACCAGTCGGTGTTCAGCACCACGTCGATGCGCTCGTCGGCGGCCATGTTCTCCAGCCAGGCGGTGTACCCGTCGACCGGCAGACCCTCGTAGGTGTCGTTGAAGTAGCGGTTGTCGAAGTTGTAGCGCACCGGCAGGCGGCTGATGATCGACGCGGGCAGGTCCTTGGGATCGGTCTGCCACTGCTTGGCGGTGTAGCCCTTGACGAAGGCCTCGTAGAGCGGCCGGCCGATCAGCGAGATGGCCTTCTCTTCGAGGTTCTGCGCGTCGTCGGTGTTGATCTCGGCGGACTGCTCGGCGATCAGGGCGCGGGCCTCGTCCGGGCTGAAGTAGCGCCCGAAGAACTGCGACACCAGACCCAGTCCCATCGGGAACTGGTAGGCCTGGCCGTCGTACATGGCAAAGACGCGGTGCTGGTAGCCGGTGAAGTCGGTGAACTGCCGCACGTAGTCCCACACCCGCTGATTGGAGTTGTGGAACAGGTGCGCGCCGTACTTGTGCACCTCGATGCCGGTTTCGGGCTCGGCTTCGGAATAGGCGTTGCCGCCCAGATGGTGACGGCGCTCGACGACCAGCACCCGCTTGTCGAGTTGGGTTGCCGCGCGCTCGGCAATCGTCAGTCCGAAGAATCCGGAGCCGACGACGATGAGGTCATAAGGGCCGGAGGACTGGGTCGCAGCGCCCCGGGAATCAGCGGAGGTCATCGGCGTTCAGGGTATCCGACAGAGGCCGTTCGGCCCGAAAACACCCGGTCGGGTCGGGCAGTGCGCGGGCCGGTCGCAATTCGCTCACGATTCCGCATCGTCACTCTAATCCCACTAATCACAGCTTTAACATCGATTGCGTCAGTACCGACGACTCAGCAAGCCAGCTCGAGCCGTACCCCACAGATTGAGGAGACTTCCGTGCCTAACCGACGTCGACGCAAGCTCTCGACAGCCATGAGCGCAGTCGCCGCCGTGGCCGTCGCAAGTCCGATCGCACTCGTGGCGGTCGCCGAGATGACCCCGGCAAACCCGACACCGCAGCACCGGGAATTCGTCCAGGCCGCGCTCGTGACCGACCTGCCCAACGAGGTCATGTCCGCGCTGTCGCAGGGCCTGTCCCAGTTCGGCGTCAACCTGCCGAACCTCATGGGCGGAGCCGCGAGCTCCCCCAGCCCGCTGACCGGTGGCCTCACCCCGCAGACCGGCCTGACCCCCGGCCTCGGTACCAGCCCCAGCCTGGGCACCACCCCCGGCCTGACCCCGCCGGCCGGCCTCACCCCGGCGGGTGGGCTCACTCCGCCGGCCGGCCTGACCCCGGGCCTGGGCACCACCCCGTCGACCGGGCTGACCGCGCCTGGCCTGACCCCGCCGACCGGGGCGACCGCACCCGGCCTGACCCCGCCGGCCGGCCTGGGCGCCACCAGCCCGTCATCGCTGACCCCGGGCCTGGGCGGGCTGCCCAGCGCAGGTCTGACGACCCAGGGCGCGACCCTCCCGAGCGTGAGCACGCCCGGGTTGACCGCTCCCGGCCTGAACGCCACGGGTCTGACGACGCCGTCGATCAGCGCGAGCCCGGCGGGCCTCGGCACCGCAGGCATGCCGATGACCGATCCCAACGCGAGCCTGGGCCTCGGCCCGGGCCAGGGCCTCGGTGGCAGCTACCCCATCCTCGGCGACCCGTCGGTCGGTCTGGGTGGCGGTGACGGCCTCGGCCTCGGCGCGGCGCCGAGCAGCGGTGGCGGCGGGCTGATCAGCGACCTGACCAGTGCGGCCAACCAGCTGGGCGCGACGCAGGCGATCGACCTGCTGAAGGGCATGGTCGTGCCGGCCATCACGTCAGCGGTGAAGTCCGCCCAGGCCGCCCCCGCGGCAGCCGCTGCGGCCGCACCGGCACTGCCGGCCCCCGCGTGACATCTGCCATACACAACTGAAGACCTGTAACCGAGACGGCACCGCAGAAGCCACAAGGCTCTGCGGTGCCGTTGCGGCGTCTTGCAGAGAATTGACAGCCCAGTAATCCGTGTCGAAACACGGGTAACACCTGACACATACGTAACATTCGCGCTGTGCCGCGCCGTCGTCCCGCACCGTCAATACTGTTGTCCGCCCTGGCGGCGACCGTCGTGATGGTGCCGCTGGCCGTCAGCGGCATCCCCGGCATCCCCGGTCTGACGGACGACAAACCGTCCGCGCCCGAACTCCACACGCAGCCGCTGGCCGGCGTCGGCGGCGGACAGACCGTCCGGGAAATCCACCAGGACACCCCCTTCTCCCTGGTCGCCCTCACGGCGTCGGACTTCACCGGGACCTCGGCCCGCGTGCGCGCCCAGAAGGCCGACGGATCCTGGGGCCCCTGGTACGAGGTCGAGGCGCCCGACGGTGTCGGCGAAGCGCGCGCCACCACGCGCGGCACCGAACCCGTGTTCGTCGGCCGCACCAACACCGTCCAGATCGCGGTGACCCGGCCCGCCGAAGCCGCCGCCACGCCGCCGGCCGGCGACCGGCCGCAGGGCCCCGGCCTGGGCTACCGCCCCGTCGACGTCGAAAAGCCCTTGGGCCCCAGCATGAAAGCGGTGCTCATCAGCCCGCCGGAGGCACCCGCGGACGTGCAGTTCCAGCCGACCGCGGTGTCGGCGCCCAACCAGCCGCCCAACATCATCAGCCGCGCCCAGTGGGGCGCCAACGAGAGCGTCCGCTGCGGACAACCGGTCTACGACCCGGGTGTGCGCGCGGCCATCGTGCACCACACCGCAGGCAGCAACGACTACGCGCCCGAGGATTCCGCGGGCATCGTCCGGTCGATCTACGAGTACCACACCCGCGAATTGGGTTGGTGCGACATCGCTTACAACGCCCTGGTCGACAAGTACGGACAGGTCTTCGAGGGCCGGTTCGGCGGCATGACGCGACCCGTGGAGGGCTCGCACACCGGTGGCTTCAACGTCGACACCTGGGGCGTGGCCATGCTCGGTGACTTCGACGCCGTGCCCCCGACGCCGCTGCAGCTCAAGATGACCGGCCGGCTCATCGGCTGGCGGCTGAGCCTGGACCACGTCAACCCCCTCGGCAGCGTGGTGCTGACGTCGGGTGGCGGCTCGTTCACCCACTTCCCCGCCGGCGCGACGCCGACGCTGCCGACGATCTTCACCCACCGCGACGTCGGCAACACCGACTGCCCGGGCAACGCCGCCTACGCCGCCATGGGCGAATTGCGGGACATCGCAGCCTCTTTCACCGCGCCGCCCGGCGCCCTGAGCGCGATGGACATGCTGCGCGGCGGCGCCATCTTCGACAAGTGGCAGGCGATGGGCGGGGCGTCCGGCCCGCTCGGTGTCGCCACCTCACCGGAAGCCGCGGCCGACGGTCACACCCGCTACGCGACCTTCGACCACGGCGCCATGTACTGGTCGCCGAACACCGGGGCCCAGCCGCTCACCGGAGCGCTGTACGACGCCTGGGGCGCACTGGGTTTCGAGCGCGGCGCCCTCGGACTGCCCACCAGCGGCGAGATCGCCGAACCGCAGTGGATCGTGCAGAACTTCCAGCACGGCACCCTCAACTTCGACCGCGAGAACGGGACCGTGACGCGCGTCATCGACGGTGTGCCGCAAGAACTTCCGCCGCCGCCGAAGCAGGAGCCGGTGCAGCTCGAGCGGTTCAGCCGGATCGAGATGCAGAGCTAGCGGACTCGGACTAGAGCCACCAGCGTTCGAGGACCCGGGCCACCCCGTCGTCACTATTGGTCGTGGTGACCTCGTCGGCGGCCGCCAGGGCCCCCGGATGCGCATTGCCCATCGCCACGCCCAGCCCGGCCCAGGTCAGCATCGGGATGTCGTTGGGCATGTCGCCGAACGTCACGACGTCCTCGGCGGTGAGGCCCAACGGCCGGATGATCTCGGCGACGCCCGTCGCCTTGCTGATGCCCAGCGGCACCACCTCGATCAGCCCGTTGTTGGTCGAATAGGTCAGGTCGCCCGTGACGCCGACATGCGGGGCCAGCGCCGCGGCCAGATCGGCGCTGTGCGCGCCCGCCTTGCGGATCAACAGCTTCACCGCCGGCACGCTGAGCATGTCCTCGACCGACACCTCGGTGTTGTCAGGGTTGTGCCAGGCATGCTCGTAGCCGGGTGAGCTCGCGAACTGCGGCATCGACTCGTCGAATGCGGTACGGCCCACGCGTTCGACCGCCAGCCCGACGCCCGGGATAACCCGGGTGGCGATCTCGGCCAACTCGCCCAACGCATCCGGGCTCAAGGTGTGGGCCGAGACGATGCGGTCCGTCGCGGAGTCATAGAGCACCGCACCGTTGGCGCACACCGCGAGCGGCGACAGCCCCAGGGCGTCCACCACCGGCGGTATCCAGCGCGGTGGCCGGCCGGTGGCGAGCACGAACTTCGCGCCGTTCGCGACGGCGGCCTGCACGGCGGCGCGGGTCCGCGGCGTCACGCGCTCATGGGTGTCGAGCAGCGTGCCGTCGACGTCGGTGGCGATCAGCGCGGGCAGCATCACCGGCCCCCGGCTTCCCGACGGGCCCGCTCGGCCTTCTCCAGCACTTCGGCCTCCTCAGGCGTCGGAGCGCCGCCGCCCAGCCGGCGCGGCACCCAGTACTCACCCGCCGGGTGCGGGTATTCCTCCTGCACCGCATGGAGCTGATCGGTCATGGTCTGCTGCAGCATCGCCATCACCTGGGCCACCGGACCGTTCGCCGCGATCGGCGCACCGACCCGGACGATGACCGGAATCTTCTTGCGCCCCAACCGCTTCGGGTGGTCCTTGGTCCACATCCGGTGCACACCCCAGACGATCACCGGGATGATCGGCACCTGCGCGTCGAGTGCCATCCGCGCCACGCCGGTCTTGAACTCCTTGAGCTCGAAACTGCGGCTGATCGTGGCCTCCGGGTACACCCCGACCAGTTCCCCGGCGCGCAGCCGCTCGACGGCGACGGGATACGCGTCGCCACCGGAACTGCGGTCGACGGGGATGAGCCCGGCCCGCTTGACCAGGAAGTTGCCCATCGGCACCTGCTGCACCTCGGCCTTGAGCATGAAGCGGACCCGGCGGCGGCGATGGGTGGCGGCCAGACCGGCCGGCAGGAAGTCGACGTAAGCGGTGTGGTTGATCGCGATCACCGCACCGCCGATATCCGGAATATGTTCCAGCCCTTGGTAAGTGATGCGGGTTCCCGTGGCGGCGACCGCCGCCTTTGCGGCAATCTCGATGCCGCGGAAAACTGGCTCCATGGCGCTACTCCGGCGCACCTTCCGCCTGCCGCGCCGCGCGGCGTGCCGCCTTCTCGCGCGCTTCGTCGAGGTCCATCTGGTCGGCCTCGGCCAGCGTCGGCGCCCCGCCGCCCAACCGATGCGGCACCCAGAACTCGCCGGCGGGATGTTCGGGATAGCGGTCCTGGACCTCCGACAGCAGGTGCTGCATCCGGGCGTGCAACAGCGCCGTCAGCTCGGCGGCGGGCAGCGTCGGGTAGATGGGCTCACCGACGTGGATGAAGATCGGCACCTTGGGGCGGCGCATGTTGCGCGGATGGCCCTTGGTCCAGATCCGCTGGGCGCCCCAGATGATGTGCGGGACGATCGGCACGTCGGCCTCGATGGCCATGCGGGCCGCGCCCGACTTGAACGCCTTGATCTCGAAACTACGGCTGATGGTGGCCTCGGGGTAGACGCCGACGAGCTCGCCCGCCTTGAGTTGCTTGACCGCCTCGGCGTACGAGTCCGCGCCGCTGCCACGGTCGACGGCGATGTGGCGCATCTTGCGCATCAGCCAGCCGCCGTACTTGTTGTCGAAGACTTCCTTCTTCGCCATGAACCGCACCTTGCGGCCCCGCTTCTGCATGACGGCGGGCAACCCGGCGAACGTGAAGTCGAAGTAGCTGGTGTGGTTGATCGCGACCACCGCGCCGCCGCTGACAGGCAGGTTCTCCGCGCCTGTCACGGTGAATTTCAGGCCCTGAGCCCGCCACACCGTGCGCGCCAGCTTGATCACGGTGCCATATACCGGTTCCACGGGGATCAGCCTAGTGCGGACCGCCGGTACTGAGCATGGAAAGGTCGGTCAGGTGACCTTCCCCAGCGGGCCCGTCCCCGTTCCCGACGTCGTCCACGCGCTGGCGGACGGCCGTCCCGTGACCGCGGTCTGGGAGAACGAACTCGGCGGCGTGACGTTCGCCATCGGCGCCGGCGCCGAGTACGTCAAGACCTATCCCGCCGAGCACGCGCCGTTGCTGACCGACGAGGCCGTCCGGCTGCGCTGGGCCGGCCGGTACATCGCCGTCCCGCCCGTCCTCGGCGAGGGCGCGGGCTGGCTGCACACCGTCGGCCTGCCCGGCCGCTCCGCCGTCGACCCGCTCTGGGCCGACGATCCCGAGACCGCGGCCCGCGCGATCGGGGCCGGGCTGCGGGCCATGCACGACGCACTGCCCGTCGCGGACTGCCCGTTCGGGCGGCCCTCCTGGGTCGGGGCGGTCCCCGATCCGGACCGGCTCGTGGTCTGTCACGGTGACGCGTGCTCGCCGAACACCCTGATGAGCGACGACGGCGCGTTCGTCGGGCACGTCGACATCGGGGACCTCGGGGTGGCCGACCGGTGGGCCGACCTGGCGATCGCCACCATGTCCCTGGACTGGAACCACCCCGGCGGCTACGAGGCCGTATTGCTGGACGCCTATGGGGTGGCGCGCGACGACGAGCGCATCGCCTACTACCGCGCGCTCTGGGACGCTCCGGAATCCGGCTAGACTCGCTGGCGAACTCTCCACCGCCAAAAGGGGCATTTGTGCAGGTCACAAGCGTTGGGCACGCCGGATTTCGGATCGATACCGCCGCGGGCAGCATTCTGTGCGACCCGTGGGTGAACCCTGCCTACTTCGCGTCGTGGTTCCCGTTCCCGGACAACAGCCAGCTCGACTGGGACGCGCTCGGCGACTGCGACTACCTATACGTCAGTCACCTGCACAAGGATCACTTCGACCCGGAGCACCTGCGCGCCCACGTCAACAAGGACGCGACGGTGCTGCTGCCCGACTACCCGGTGCCCGACCTGCGTCGTGAACTCGAGGCCCTCGGCTTCCACACGTTCTTCGAGACCACCGATTCGGTGAAGCACCGCGTCAGCGGGCCCAAGGGCGACCTCGACATCATGATCATCGCCCTGCGCGCCCCGGCCGACGGTCCGATCGGCGACTCGGGCCTCGTGGTGTCCGACGGCGAGACCGTCGCGTTCAACATGAACGACGCCCGCCCGATCGACCTGGACATGGTGGCCACCGAGTTCGGCGACGTCGACGTGCACATGCTGCAGTACTCGGGCGCCATCTGGTACCCCATGGTCTACGACATGCCGGCCCGGGCCAAGGAGGCCTTCGGCACCCAGAAGCGGCAGCGGCAGATGGACCGCTGTCGCCAGTACATCGCGCAGGTCGGCGCCACCTGGGTGGTGCCGTCGGCCGGCCCGCCATGCTTCCTGGATCCCGAATTGCGTTGGCTCAACGACGATCATGACGATCCGGCCAACATCTTCCCCGACCAGGCGGTGTTCCTGGACCAGCTGCGCAGCCACGGCCACGACGGCGGACTGCTGATGATCCCCGGCACGGTCGCCACGTTCACCGGGCCGGCGCTGGACTCGCTGGTGCACCCGATTCCCGACGCCGAGGCCGAGGCGATCTTCACGACCGGCAAGGCCGCCTACATCGAGGCCTACGCGCAGCGCATGGCACCGGTGCTGGCCGCGGAAAAGGCGTCGTGGGCAACGGCTTCCGGCGATTCGCTGCTCGAGCCGCTGCGCGCCAAGTTCGAGCCGATCATGGCGGCGAGCGACCAGATCTGCGACGGCATCGGTTATCCCGTGGAGCTCCGCATCGGCACCGAGACCGTGGTGCTGGACTTCCCGAAACGGGCTGTACGGGAAGCGATTCCGGACGAGAAGTTCCGCTATGGCTTCGGGATAGCACCCGAACTGGTGCGCACCGTGCTGCGCGACGACGAGCCGGACTGGGTCAACACCATCTTCCTGTCCACCCGTTTCGAGGCGTGGCGCGTCGGTGGCTACAACGAGTACCTGTACACGTTCTTCAAGTGCCTCACCGACGAGCGCATCGCCTACGCCGACGGCTGGTTCGCCGAGGCGCACGACACCTCGGCGTCAATCGACATGGGTGGCTACGAGATTCAGCGCCGGTGTCCGCACCTGAAGGCCGATCTGTCGAAGTTCGGGATCGTCGAGGGCAACACCCTGACCTGCAACCTGCACGGGTGGCAGTGGAACCTGGACAACGGCCGCTGCCTGACCTCCAAGGGCCACGAGTTGCGGAGCGCCAAGCGGTGAGCGAGACCCGCTCGGACGCGCACTACGACGACGGTCAGATCTTCCTCGACCGGCAGGCGATCACGTTGCGCCGGTACCACTTTCCGTCGGGCACCTCGAAGATCATCCCGCTGAGCGCGGTCCGTGGCTACAAGTCCGAGTCGCTCGGCTTCATCATGGACCGGTTCCTGATCTGGGGCGGCACCGACCCACGCCGCTGGCTGCCGCTGGACATCTGGCGGCCCATCAAGTCGACGCTGGTGACGCTCGACGTCGTCGGCACCACTCCCGCGCCGGCCTGTACCCCGTTGCGGCCCAAGGAGTTTCTGGCGACGTTGGACCAGTTGTTGGCCGGGCGGGCCGGCTGCGAATGACGAGGGCGCAATCGAATACGTAATGCTGTCGGCGTGGGCTTCGCGGCCCCGATATCCCATGCCCGTGTTGTGCCGCCACGAGGGCGTTGGTGTACTTCACCTCCGCGTCCGCGTGGTGGTACGACGTATGCGGGGTTGCACGCTCGTAGCTGATGTCCGGCAGTCGCCCTCCGAACGCCCTCGTTTCCGACCCACGCCGACGCCTGCGCTCAGTTGTATCTTCACCGTGACGCCAACTGTCGTGGCATTCATCTTGTTGCTGGCTCATCACTGATCTGACTGGCAGACGACGGCAACGACCACCCCGCCGAGAACAAGTCGGCGATGACGAAACTAAGAAATCTCTGAGCAACCCGCTGTTCCACATATCTCGTGCTACAACTTGTATAGAGGGTCCTCGCCGGGGGCTCTCTTTTCGTTTCTGTCCCTCGAAGGATTGGAGCAGGCCAGCTACACCACTTACCGAGCGGCCGTCATGCCGATGCCGCCACCGTTGTGCTCGTCCCGGATCACCGATTGGTGACCGGGACCTTTTGTTTCGTCCACCAGCGAAGGAGATGGCTAAACATGCGCAGTTCCTCAGAAGGCACTTTGGCGAATATCGGCCAGGTAGTGCACCGGTCAGACCATCGTGCTGCTGTCGCGTGCGCGAGCCGCGGAGCTACCGGGCGAATCCCTGCCCGGTCGGCAACCTCGACCCGCGCGAAATCGTGTGGTCGGTATCGACCGTGCGCGCCGAGGTACTGCGGCCCCTACGTGCTACCAAGCTGCGAAGGCGCACCGCCGCCAGTGTGTGTCCATTGCTGCGGCAAGTGTGAGTGTGTCCAGACATTCAGATCCAGCGACAACATCGAACGGGCCGAGGAGCACTGGGTGTGCACCCGATCTTCGTCATGCGTCAGCCGCGGCCGGGTCGTGGTGATCCGCAAGTACGCGCTCGCGGCGTACGCCCGCCGGGCGTAGTGGAAATATGCCGGTTGGTGTGACTAAGCCGATTGGATTGGTTCTGCTGGGCAGGTGCACCGCGCACCTGCCCAGCAGTAATCGCGGCCCGCAGCCACTCACTCGGTCGGTCACCGTGTTCCACCCTCCGGAACTAACACCTACGAGATTTGAATTGCGCCACCGCAACTTCCGTTGCATACTGGGTGCATACCACCCGTCCCCGGCAGGGGCGGGTTTTTCTTTTCCGGGCGATAGTCCAGCTAGTCACCAAGGTGCAGGTTTGGGGACGCCGCCCGCCGGGTCGGGGAGTTGGCACGCCCTGAAGTCTCCGTCGTTCATTTGGTACCACCAGTGGTTGCCTGCGCCGCTGGTCGGCGATGCACTCAGCGCACCGGCTGTGTAGCTGCGGGTGGGGTTGACCAATCCGACGGGGACTAACTCGCGAGCCTGCCTGAGCGGCAACTTCAAATCCGAGTCGTTGCTGATGACGACCGCGGCGTCAATCGGTTGCTGGCCAGCTTGACCGCGGAGGACATCCCAAAGCAGGTGAGCGGCAACATTGACATCGCTGCCCTTTTCCTCGCGTCGGGCGACCGAGACCATGAAGGTGGCTTGCGGCTCATCTTGGCCGGCTGCGTTCTTGACCATGACTGGCCCGCCAGGGTTGGTGAGCAGCGGTCGATTGCGGCGTCCGGGCGTTGCGAGGGGACCACGGCTCAGCCGGTTGACATACGTGCCGTACTCGATATGGTCAACCACTTTGGCTCGGTCGAGAGCTCGCAGGTAGGCATCTTGCTCGCCGGCGCCAATCTGGTTGTCGGCGGTAGAGATTCGCGCTGTGCAGTAGACGATCCGGTCCACGGCGGCAGTTGTCCACGGCGACCGCTGGGCGATCAGGCGCGCGGAGAGGGCTCGGAGGTCCAGCCACCGCCATCCGGATACACCCTGGTCACGACAAAGGAACTTACCGCCGTAGTACAGATTGAATCCGTCGATGTATACGCCGACTCGCATGGCCGACAGGTTATGTCTCTGCTACGACATCCAACGGGCGAAGCTGCGCGCGATCCGCGGTTGCAAGTCCGAGTTACTCGACTCCTTCATGGACCGCTCCACCCTCATTGCCCCAGAAATTTGTCGCGATCTGCCCCCTACCAGCTGGTGCCGCTGAGCCCGGGGATCACGCACCGTCCGTCGGCGGCGACGCGGCCGATCAGCATGCCGTCGTAGCCGGTGCACGACGCGTTGAGCGGCTCGCAGGTGTTGATGGACGTGATCACCTTGTCCTGGCCGCACGGGGTTCCCGGAGCGGGAGGATCGGCTGCGGCCACCGCACTGCTGCAGCTCAGCACCAGAATGGCGGCGGACGTCAGGACGAGCGAGCGGGTCGAGTCGAACATCATGGATACCTCCGGCCGGTGCCCCCGACGTGCCCCAATGGTACGCCTCGATCGGGGCGGTGAGCCGGGCTAATCCGCGGCCCGCACCGTCTGCCGGAGTTCCGAGACGTCGTCGGACGCGGTGTCGTACACGCGCACGATGGCCCGGTCGCCCGGCTTGAGGTAGGTGGACTCCCCCAGCTCGGTGTAGCGCGTCGCGCCGATGCCGACGAGCAGGTGCGCCGGGTGCCCCGCGGCCACCATCAGGGCGCCGACATCCTCCAAAGGTGTGTCGTCCGAACCCTTCTGGTTCGCCAGCCGGTCGACGATCCAGTCCAGCAGCTGCGTCCCGTAGTACGAGTAGCCCAGCAGCGGGCTGTCCTGGCCGTACGCCTGCTCGACACCGCTGCCATCGTCGAGGAAGCTCGCCAGCCGCAGCGACGACGTCGGTCCGTCGGGGCTCAGGTCGTCGATCGCGAAGAACCGCGGGGCCACCCCCTTGGAGGCCGGACCCCAGTTCTTCTTGTGGCTGATCTTCGGTGCGTTCGGCCGGCGGATCGAGCAGTCGTTGAACGCGCCCAGCGCGAACGGCCGCAGCCCGACAACCCGGTCGCCCGACCACGACACCTCGCACGCCAGCCCGACCTCGGGCTCGATCTGCAGGTTCAGCGGGGTGTCACTCACCGGCAGGATCACCGCGTCGGTCGACAGCGGGAACTCGCCGAGGAACGTGTCGCTGCCCGGCGCGTACCAGGGGAAGATGCCCTTCGGCGCCCCGCCCTCGGACCGGACGTTGACGAAATCGACTGCCTCCCCGGCCTGTTCGAGGTGTCCGGCGAAGTTGCCCGCCACCCCGAAGCCGAACCAGCCACGCATGTCGTCGAGGTCGAGATCGATCATGGCTGCCACCCTACTGCGGTCGTGACCAGCACCGACAAGCCACAACCAAGTCGCGCTTAAGTCACGGGCACCAGGCTGTGCACAACCGATCACGAGGAGTCTGCCGTGCCCACCTCCGTCCACCCCGTCACCGTCGCACCCCGCCGGCCTGGCGAACCCGAGCCCGACCTCCTGGGCATCACGCTGGCGCACCGCGCCATGCTCGTCGACCTGGTCCGGCTCACCGAGCTCGCCAAGGCCGTGCGCGACCGCGACGTCATCTGCACGCCCGCCCGGGCGCGCGCCATCTCTCAGTACATCGAGCTGCTGTGCGACTCGATCCATCACCACCACAGCACCGAGGACACCGTGCTGTGGCCGGTCATCCAGGCCAGCGTCGGCGCTCACCTCGATCTGAGCGAACTCACCGACGACCACGCGGCGCTCGACCCGCGCCTGGATCAGCTGCGGGCCCGCGCCGCGGCGTTCCGGCTGTCCAACGGCGACCGCAAGGTCGCGTTCCTGATGGCGTTCGAACTGGCCGAACTCACCGCGCTGCTGACCGAGCACATCAACGACGAGGAACTCGATCTGTTCCCCCTGATCACCGAGCACGTGTCGGTGGACGACTGGGAGGACGTGGAGGCGGCCGCCCGCGCCGGCAGCCGGATGTCGTTCGACGGCCCGCGCTCGCTCGCGGTGATGACGGACGACGAGCGCGCCTCGATGGCGGGCAAGTTGAGCCTCGGGCTGCGCGCGTTCCTCGCGGTGCTGATGTTCCGGCATCGGCGCGTGATGCGCACCGTCTTCGGCGACCTCGCGGAGAGCCGGCTCGAGGCCCTGGCCGGCTAATCGATGAAGCTGCGGGCCTCGGCCGCGAGCCGCGCCCGCAGCGTCTCGGCGGCCTTGCGGTACCGGCGGGCGTCGTCAGGACGGTCCAGCGCCTCGGCGGCCGCGGCCAGCGCGTCGTCGACGGGGCCGACCATCAGCCCGTCGACCCCGAGCCCGGCGATGCTGCCGGAGTAGCGCTCGAGTTCGGCAGCGCGGGCCCGCACCTCGTCGAGGTCACCCATCGCCACGGCGGCATTGACCCGCAACACCGTGAACGGCACCCAGAAATAGGCCCGCTCGATCGGTTTGCGGTCCGGCCACAGCGCCCGGGCCTCGGCCTCGCGGCCCCGGGCGAACAGAGCCAGCACCGCCGCGTCCAACGCGGCGACCGAAATCTCGCGGTAGAAGAACACCAGCTCGTCGGCCAGCGTGCCCAGGTCGCCGAGGCAGAACTCACCCGTCACCCGGCCGACCATCGCCAGCTTCGCGCCATTGGCGGCGCCGTTCTCGGCCATCCGCGCGGCCAGGTCGGTGTATGCGCTCACCGCCTCGTCGAGCCGGCCGGCGAGCAGGTACATCCGGGCCTGGAACAGGCCGAGCACGCCGAGCAGGTGGACCAGCTGGCCCGTGCTCGCGCGCGCCACCGCGAGATCGACGTGGCGCTTCGCCGTCGCCAGGTCGGAGCGGTTGCCGGCGGCCAGCGACAGCAGCCAGTGCGCCACCGCCTGATAGTCGGCCTGTTCGGCGGCTTCGGCGGCCTGCAGCAGTTCGGCGGCGAGCGCGTCGCGCTCGGCGTCGAGGTCCGGTCCGAGGGCGCAGAACGCGTGGACGTTGAGCGCGGTGCACAACAGGCGGCCGGCCCCGGGATCGTCGGCGTACACCTGACGCGCCAGCGCGAGCATCTCGGTGCTGGCAGCCAGCGCGCCGTCCGGGTCGTTGCCCTCGAGTTCCACGTAGAGCGCCTTGAGCAGCCGGATCCGGTCCGCCGCGGAAACGTCGCCGGCCAGCACGTGCCGCAGCAGCCCGATCATCTGGCCGTCGGATTCGTCGTACTCGCGGTCACGCCACACCAGCGGGGTGTCCCACGCGGTGAGGATGCGCACCACCAGGTCATCGCGCGACCGGCCCGACACCAGCTGCAGCGCGCATTTCATCTCACTGCGCGCGGTGACGGCGTCGCCGGACTGCGCGAGCGCGGCGATCAGGCCGCAGCGAACCTCGATGTCCTGATCCAGCATCGCCACGCTCGGCGCCAGCTGCCGGCTGGCGGCGAGTTCGAGCATCTGGACCGCGGCCCGCCACTGCCGGGCGGCTTCGGCATGGGCCCCGACCGAACTCGCGTCGCGAGCCGCGGTGGTGGCGAAATCGGCTGCCGCCGAAGCGGTTTCCGCGGTCGCGGAGGCGACGGCGTGGTGGGCCAGCGCAGCCGGGTCGACCGAGCGGCCCGGTGCGCGCAGCAGCTCCAGCGCCGCGGCATGCAACCGGGACCGGCGCAGTTTCGAGGTGTCCTCGTACAGGGTGTCGCGGACCAGACCGTGCGCGAACTGCAGCCGGCCGGGCGTCGGCTCGTCGAGCAGGCCCAGCAGCACGGCCGGTTCCAGGGCGTCGAGCAGATCGTCGGGGTCACTGCGGCCCAGCTCGGCCAGCAGGTCTACGTCGATGTCGCGGCCCAGCACCGCGGCCTGGCGTAGCGCGGTCACCGTGGGACCGGGCAACCGGGCCAGCCGGCGCCGCAGCACGTCACGCACGCCCACCGGCACCGATGCCCATACCGCGTCGGGCCCCTCGGCGGCCATCAGCCGGGCCAGTTCCCGCACGAACAGCGGGTTGCCGCCGGTCCGTTCGCGCAGCAGGCGCAGCGCCTCGCCGCTGGTCGTCAGGCCGCAGTCGGCGGCGACGGCGGCGGTGGCCGCCGCGTCCAGGCCGCCCAGGATCAGGTGCGCTGACGTGTGGACCGTCAGCGCGGCCCGCGCCACCTCGAGTTCGCCGCGATCCTCCGACGGGCGGTAAGTCGCGATGACCAGCACGCGACGGTCCTGAATCCGGTCGGCGACGAGGCGCAGCAGCTCCAGCGTGAGGCCGTCGGTACGGTGCAGGTCGTCGAGGATGACCGCAAGGGGCTGCCGGTCGGCGACGGCGTTCAACGCATCGGCGACCGCCTGCCCCAGCCAGAACGTGCCCTGGTCGGTGGCGGCGTCGTCGTGCAGCAGCGGGGCCAGCGCCTGCCGGTCCTGATCCGTCGCATCGACCAGCTCGCGGAGCACCTCGGTCCACGCCCACCCCGCCGGCGCGCCGTGGACTTCCTGACACCGGCCGTGCACGGTCCGCCAGCCGGCCGCGCGCAGCCGGGCCGCGGCGGTCGCCGCCAGTGTGGTCTTGCCGGAGCCCGCCTCACCGCCGACCCACAGCACCGCACTGGCGCCGGCGGCGACGCGGCGCGCCACGGCGTCGATGGTCGCGAGCTCCTCGGCGCGGCCGTATGCCGCCTGCCCGGTGCGCTCGCGCGGCGCGGCGTCCGGGACCGCGGTCGCGGTCGACGGGAGCGGCACGGGCCGTGACGGTTCCAGATGGTCGGCCTGACGCAGGATGTCGCGCTCGAGATCGCGCAGGGCGCGGCCCGGCTCCAGCCCCAACTCGTCGATCAGGTGCTCGCGAGTGCGGCGGAGCACCTCGAGCGCGTCGGCCTGCCGACCCGTGCGGTAGAGCGCGGTCGCCAGGACCGCGGCCGCGCCTTCCCGCCCCGGATGCGCGGCGACGTGTCCTTCCAGCGCCGCGACGGCGGTGCCGTAGCGCCCGAGCTCGACGTGCGCGGCGGCGTGACTTTCCACCGCGGCCAACCGGAGTTCGGTCAGCCGCGAGACCTCCGGCACCGCCCACAAGGCGTCACCGGCTCCCGCGAACGGCTCGCCGGCCCAGCCGGCGAGCGCGCCGTCGAGCAACTGCGCACGCCGCAACGGATCTGATTCATCCTGCGCCGCAGCCACTTTCGCTTCGAAGGACCAGGAGTCGACGGCGTCGTCCGGCAGCCGCAGGCAGTATCCGGGCGCGGCGCTGACCAGGATGCGGGCCGGCGCCCGGCGCTGCCGGCCGGGTTCGAGCACGCGGCGCAGATGCGAGACGTAGACCTGCAGCGCGGACAGCGCCTTGGGCGGCGGTTCGCCTTCCCACAGATCGTGGATGAGCCGGTCGACGGACACCGTGTGCCCGCGCGCGGCCACCAACCGGGCCAGCAGCGCCCGCTGCATGCGCGCGCCCAGGTCCACCGGATCGTCACCGACCCACGCGCGCACCGGACCGAGCACCGTCACCCGCACCGGTTGTGCCACCGTCATGCCCCCGCCGACGTGGTTCCTACTTGGGCTGTAACACCGAGGTGCCGACGTACGGCACGAGTGCGTCGGGTACCCGGACGCTGCCGTCGGGCTGCTGGTGGTTCTCCAGGATCGCGACCAGCCAGCGGGTCGTGGCGAGCGTGCCGTTGAGGGTCGCCGCCGTCTGCGGCTTGCCGTTCTCGTCGCGGTAGCGGGTCGAGAGGCGCCGGGCCTGGAACGTCGTGCAGTTGGAGGTCGACGTCAGCTCGCGGTACGCCTGCTGCGTCGGCACCCAGGCCTCGCAGTCGTACTTGCGGGCCGCCGACGAACCGAGATCGCCTGCGGCGACGTCGATCACGCGGTAGGGCACCTCGATCATGGCGAGCATCTGACGCTGCCAGGAGAGCAGCTTCTGGTGCTCGACCTCGGCGTCCTCGGGCTTGCAGTAGATGAAGGCCTCGACCTTGTCGAACTGGTGCACCCGGATGATGCCGCGGGTGTCCTTGCCGTAGCTGCCGGCTTCGCGGCGGAAGCACGACGACCAGCCGGCGTACCGCAGCGGGCCTTCGGACAGGTCCAGGATTTCGTCGGAGTGGTAGCCGGCCAGCGGCACCTCCGACGTTCCGACGAGGTACAGATCATCGGCTTCGAGGCGGTAGATCTCGTCGGCGTGCGCACCCAGGAATCCGGTGCCGCGCATGACTTCCGGGCGCACGAGCACCGGCGGGATCATCAGCGTGAACCCGTTCTCGGTGGCCAGCCGTACGGCCAGCTGGAGCAGGCCGAGCTGCAGCAGGGCGCCCTGGCCCGTCAGGAAGTAGAACCGCGAGCCCGACACCTTGGCGCCGCGCTCCATGTCGAGCAGGCCCAGCGCCTCGCCGAGTTCCAGGTGGTCCTTCGGAGCCTCGATGGTGGTCGGTGTGCCGATCACATCGAGCACCTCGAAATCACTCTCGCCACCGGCGGGCACGCCGTCGATGATGACGTTGCCGATCGCCATGTGCGCGGCGGTGAACCTCTCTTCGGCCGTGCCCGCACGAGCTTCGGCGGACTTGACCGCCTCGGACAGTTCCTTGGCCTTCTCCAGCAGTGCGGGCCGCTCCTCCGGCGAGGCCGCGCCGACGAGCTTGCTCGCCGCCTTCTGGTTGGCCCGGGCGGTGTCGGCCTCGGCGATGGCGGCCCGCCGGGCCGCGTCAGCGTCGAGCAACGCATCGACAAGGGCCGGGTCTTCGCCACGGGACCGTTGCGATGCCCGTACCCGGTCCGGATCTTCGCGGAGCAACTTGAGGTCGATCACGGGCGTCAGACTACTTTTCTCGCCGGGACCGTGGAATGTCGAGGGCCCGTAGCGGGGCCCGGCCACAACCACATAACGGTACAACTGCAACTCTTGTCACAGCTCCTACGGCGGCTGTCACAATGGAACCGATGTTGGACGCACCCCCGGCAGTCGAACAGGGCCTGGACACGCCCGCAGACGCGCCGAAGACGACGACCACCTGGCGGCAGCGCATGCACGGCATGCATGCCACCGGGACGCAGCGCGCGCTCGTCCTCACCGCGCTCGGCGGACTGCTCATCGCCGGTGTCCTCACCGTCATCCCGGACGGCTCGCTGGGCCCGACCGGGCTCGGCTTCAACACCGGCCGCGTCAACGCGGGCCGCGTGAGTGACACCCTCGACCACGCCAAGCCCGGCGAGTGCCTCAACTGGCCGGATCGCTCGCCGGACGCCGTCGAGATCGTCGACTGCAAGAACGAACACCGCTTCGAGGTCGCCGAGTCGCTGGACATGCGGACGTTCCCGGGCAGTGAATACGGCCCCGACGCCGCGCCGCCGTCGGACGCCCGGATCAAGCAGATCAGCCAGGAGCAGTGCCAGAACGCGGCGCGCGACTACCTCGGCCCGCGCTTCGATCCGAACGGCAAGTTCGCGGTGAGCCTGGTCTGGTCGGGCGACAAGGCCTGGAAGACCAAGGGCCAGCGCCGCATGCTGTGCGGCCTGCAGCTGCTCGGCCCGAACAGCCAGCAGCTGGCCTACAAGGGCAAGGTCGCGGACGTCGACCAGTCCAAGGTGTGGCCGGCCGGCACCTGCCTCGGCATCGACCCGGCGACCAACCAGCCCATCGACATCCCGGTCGACTGCTCGGCGCCGCACGCCATGGAGGTCACCGGCGCGGTGAACCTGGCCGACAAGTACCACGACGTCATGCCGGCGGAACCGGACCAGCTGGCGTACATCAAGGACGACTGCACCAGGGCCACCGACGAGTACCTGGCCCCGGTGCAGCTGCGCGCCACCACGCTGACGCTGATCTACAGCTCCATCGCGCTGCCCAGCTGGACCGCGGGCAGCCGTCAGGTGTCGTGCAGCATCGGTTCCTCGCTCGGCAACGGCGGCTGGTCGACGCTGGTCAACAGCGCCAAGGGCCCGCTGCTGATCAACGGGCAGTCGCCCGTCGCGCCGCCGGCCATCCCGGAGGAACGGCTGAATCTGCCGCCCATCCCGGTCGTCGAGCCGCCGGTGGACACGTCGTCACAGGGCTCGTCTTCGTCGTCATCGTCGTCGTCGCAGGGTTCGCAGTCCGGTCAGTCGAGCCAGTCGGGACAGAACCAGCGGAGCCAGCAGACCTCGCAGTCGCCACAGGGCAACCAGCACATGCCGGGGCAGACCGACACGTCGAACCAGAACGCCAACGGCAGCACGCCCGGCACTCCGCAACAGCAGCAGGGCAACACGTTCCTCAACGGCCCGCCGCCGGCTCCCGCACCGCCGCCCGGGGCGGGTGCGCCGCTCGACGGCCCGCCGCTCGAGGAGGCGCCCGCGCCGCCGCCGGCCGGGCCCGTGGGTGGGGGTGCGCCGCCCGGACCGGTGGTGCCGGCGCCCGCGCCGTAGCCGTGCCGGTACGCATGGGCCGGCAGCGGTTCGAGGAACTGGTGTCCGACGCGCTCGACCTGATCCCGCCCCGGCTCGCCGCGGCGCTCGACAACGTCGTGGTGCTGGTGCAGCCGCGGAACCCGGACGATCCCGACATCCTGGGGCTGTACGAGGGCGTCGCGCTGACCGAGCGCGATTCCTTCTACGCGGGCGCGCTGCCCGACACCATCACGATCTACCGTGACGCCCTGCTCGACATGTGCGACTCCGAAGAGCAGGTTGTCGACGAGGTCGCCATCACCGTGATCCACGAGATCGCCCACCACTTCGGCATCGACGACGAGCGGCTGCACGAGTTGGGCTGGGGCTGAGCCGCGCGGCACCGCGGCATTGTCGGACCGCGGTGCTACAACAGAGTTCATGAGCACCACCTGCCGCAATTGCGTGGATGGGCTGGCGCACTGCCACGGCACGGTCATCGTGCACGTCGGCCTGCCGGCCGAATGCACCGACGAGACGTGCGCGCTGCCCGAATCCGAACACACCCTGCGCATCGACTGCGACGTGGTCGGTTGTGGCTGCGCAGAACCCGCGATGGGTCTGCGCGCCGCGGGATAGTCAGGCCATCGGGTCGGGCGCCGGCGGCGCCAGTGGGTCGTGGCCCGGGTAGAACGGCGGCGTCTTCACGCCCCACTGCACGCAACTCCACCGCCCGTCGGTGATCGGGCTGAGCACGACGCATTCGGCGTTGAGCAGATGGTGTTCCAATGCGAAATCGGCGTCCACACCGGCCAAGTGGGCGGCGACCAGGCGGATCGCCGCACCATGACTCACCACGACGATGTCGCCGGACCAGTCGTGATCGTCGAGGCTGCGCACCCGCAGGTTCGTCAGCACCGGCACATACCGGTCCAGCACCTCGCGGCCGGTCTCGCCGCCCGGCATCGCGACATCTAGCTTGCCCCGCTGCCAGTCCTCGTAGATGGCGTCGAACTGCTCGATGGCGTCGGTGTCGCTACGGTCTTCCAGGTCGCCGACCTGCACCTCGTGGATACCGTGTGCCTCGACCGGATCGAGGCCCAGCCCGTCGGCGATCTCGGCGGCGGTCTGCTGTGCGCGCGTCGCGACCGAATGGACCACCAGGCCGACGGGATGCGCCCAGTCGATTCCGAAGTCGCGGGCCTGCTGGCGACCGAGTTGGGTCAGCGACGCCCCCGGCGGCCGGGTGTCCAGCCGTTTGGCGACGTTCGCCTCCGACTGCCCGTGCCGCACCAGAACCAAACGGCCACTCATCCGCGTTGCCCCTCTCTCAACCCCGCCAACCACTGCGCCGCTTCATCGGTGACCGGCGGCGCCGCACCGGCAGCCACCCCGGTCGGCCATGACCCCAGATACCGCACGTCGGCCACTCGCCGGTGCAACGCCTTCAGCGCCTCGGCGACCGGCGCGTCGTCGATGTGCCCGACACAATCCAAGAAGAAGATGTAGGTGCCCAATTCCGTTCTCGTGGGCCGAGATTCGATACGGGTCAGGTCGATGTCCCGAATCGAGAACTCCGTCATCGCAGACACCAGGGCACCCGGTTCGTTGCGCAACCGCAGCACGACGGACGTCCGGTCGGCGCCGGTGCGCGGCGGCGGCGGGCCGGGACGGCCGACGAGCACGAAACGTGTTCTGGCGTTGGGCTCGTCGACCACACCGTCGGCCAATGAGTCCAGTTCCCACCGTACCGCCGCGAGCGCGGTACTGACGCCGGCGTCCACCAGACCTTCGGAAACCTGCTGCGCCGCACCGGCATTGGAGATCGCGGGCACGAGGGTGGCGTGGGGCAGCTGTACGGCCAGCCAGCGGCGCACCTGGGCCGCGGCCACCGGGAACGCCGCGATGGTCGACACCGCATCGGCGGTGACGCCCGGCCGGACGACGATGCTGAACGCGACGTCGAGCGTGTGCTCGGCGAAAATCTGCACCCCGCTGCCGGACGACAAGCTGTCCATGGTCGGCAGCACCGAGCCCTCGATGGAGTTCTCGATCGGCACGCACGCGTAGTCCGCGGCCCCCGCCCGGACGGCTTCCACAGCCGCGCTCGAGCTGTCACAGGCGACCGGTTCGAAATCCGGGTCGCCGGCGACCAACTGCAGCATGGCCGCTTCGGTGAAGGTTCCCTGCGGCCCGAGGTAGGCGATGCGTGCCACGCCGCAACCCTACTGGCTGCCGGTCCGGCGAGGCCCGCGACGCGGGCCTTTCGAGAGGCCTTGCGCCAACACCATCCACTAGTTAACTTAGGCTTACCTCACTTACTAGCGAAGGCGGGACATGCGCGACCTCACGACGACAATCGCAGCACCGACCACGGCAGAACGCGTCCGCAGCGCATGCGCCCGGGCCGCCGACGCGACGCTGGCCGCCGACGGCGTCACGCCGACCACCACGCCGGTCCACCACCTGCTGGCCGACGGCTCCGTCGTCCTGACCGTGCCGGCGTCCGGCCTGCTCGCCGCCACCGTCACGGCCGCCGGGGCGCGCGGCGTCGCCGCCATGCTGGAGCTGACCGACCTGGCCGCCCTACCGCTGCGCGAACGGGTGCGCTCACTGGTCTGGTTCCGCGGCCGCCTGCACGATGTGCCCGCGGCACGCGTCCCGGCCATGCTCGACCTCGTCGCGTCGGAGAATCCGCACCCGGCACTGCTCCAGGTGAATGCCGGAGCTGACCACGAAGACCCACACACGCTGGTCCGGCTCGAGATCGAGTCCGTCGTGGTGGCCGACGCCACCGGCGCCGAGTCGGTGCCCGTCGGCGCGCTCCTCGCGGCCCGGCCCGATCCGTTCTGCGCCATGGAGTCGCACTGGGTGCAGCACATGGAGAGCGCACACCGCGACATGGTCGACCGGCTCGCCAGCCGGCTGCCGGTGACGCTGCGCCACGGCCACGTGCGCCCGCTGGGCCTCGACCGCTACGGCGTCCAGCTGCGCATCGAACGCGAAGACGGCGACCATGACGTCCGGCTGCCGTTCACCAAGCCCGTCGACGATGTCACCAGCCTGAGCCGGGCCATCCGCATCCTGATGGGCTGCCCGTTCCTCAACGGGCTCCGCGCGCGCAAGCTCTGAGGGCGCCGATGAGCCGCTTGCGCGAAGAGCATTAGACCGGCGCGGTTACCGTAGCTGCGATGACGGGGCCGCAGCAGGAGCACACCGAACGTCGCGCGCTGCGCCTCGAGATCGTCGTGGTGCTGGCGGTGACGTTCGGCCTGTCTGCCTACACTGCCGTCGTCAGCCTGGCCGAGGCCGTCATCCTCGGGTTGTCCGGGCAGAAGGTGGCGCTCAACCACCGCCGCTCCCCGATCGACTTCATCGACTTCCTGCTCAATCTCAGCCCGGTCTTCACCCTGGTCGGTTGGGGCTTCCTGGCGCTGTACCTGTTGTGGCGCAGCGGCTTCCGGCCCGCGACGATAGGCCTGGGGCGCTTCCGGTGGCGCCCCGACCTACTGGGCGGCCTGGGACTGGCCGCGCTGATCGGCCTGCCCGGTCTCGGTCTCTACGTCGCCGGCCGCGCGCTGGGCATCGGCGTCGACGTCGTCCCCAGCACGCTGGGCGACACCTGGTGGCGCATTCCGGTCCTGCTGCTGATGGCGTTCGCGAACGCCTGGGCCGAAGAGATCATCGTGGTCGGGTTCCTGCTGACGCGCCTGCGCCAGCTGGACGTCTCCGCGACCAAGTCACTCATCCTGTCGGCTCTGCTGCGCGGCACCTATCACCTGTATCAGGGGTTCGGCGCCGGACTGGGCAACATCGCGATGGGCCTGGTGTTCGGGTACACCTGGCGGCGCACCGGCCGGCTGTGGCCGCTGATCATCGGGCACGGCGTGATCGATGCCGTGGCGTTCGTGGGCTATGCCTTGGCCGCCCGCCATTTGGGCTGGCTGCATCCCGCGTAATTCCGCCGGACGGCAGCCAAGCCTTACCTCTATTCGTATTCAGCAATTCGAATTAATGGATATTGCATACGTCACAGCGGGTAAGGATATGCTTTCCTGAATTAGGTTGACCTTGCATGACAAGGCCATTTGACCTGCACTATCTTCATTTTCATGACCGACGTGACGCGCCTCGAGACGAAATTCCACCAACTGCTCCAAGAACAGATTCGGAGCGAATTCGGCGCGTCTCAGCAATACATTGCCGTCGCCGTCTACTTCGATGGAGAAGACCTCCCACAGCTCGCCAAGCACTTCTATGCGCAGGCCGTCGAAGAACGCAATCACGCCATGATGCTGGTGAAGTATCTGCTCGACCGGGACATCGACGTCGAGATCCCGGGCGTCGACCCGGTGCGCAACAGCTTCGCCTCCCCGACCGAGGCCCTCAAGCTCGCGCTCACCCAGGAACGCGTGGTCACCGAACAGATCAGCCGGCTGGCCAGCGTCGCCCGCGAAGAGGGCGACTACCTCGGCGAGCAGTTCATGCAGTGGTTCCTCAAGGAACAGGTCGAAGAGGTCGCAACCATCACCACGCTCGTGAAGATCGCCGACCGCGCCGGCGAAAACCTGTTCAATCTCGAGGATTTCGTCGCCCGCGAACTGGCCGGCACGGGTGCCGCCGACCCGACCGCACCCGAGGCCGCCGGCGGCAACCTCTAGCCGTCAGGCCTCCGCGTCCTGGCCGGAGTCCCGGCCCGCGCCGGTCAACCCGTTCTGCAGCCAGTCCTTGGTCCGGCGCGGGTGATTGGTGGCGACCCACCCGACGCCGAGATCGGCGCAGTAGCGCACGTCCTCGTAATGGTCGACGGTCCAGCAGTACAGCGCACGCCCGTGCGCGGCCGCATGGTCGACCAGTTCGGGGTGCTCACGCAGCGTGGTGATGGACGGGCCCACTGCCGTCGCCCCGACCGTCGTCGCCGCGCTGCCGCCCAGGTACCTCGACGTCTCGCCGAGCAGCACCGTCGGCAGCATCGGTGCGGCCCGGCGGATACGCCACACCGCGGCGGCCGAGAACGACATCACCACGGCGCGAGCGAGATCGGCCGAAGCCGGTGCCGCGATGCCGTACCGGTGCAGCAGTGCGAGCACCTTGCTCTCGACCAGCGCGCCGTACCGCACCGGATGCTTGGTCTCGATGAACAGCTTCACCGGCCGGCCCCAATCGAGCGCCAGCCGGATCAGGTCGTCGAGGGTGAGTAGGCCCGCCGAGCTCTGGCCGCCGTCGGCCCGGCTGGGATGCCATGCGCCGTAATCCAATTCGCGCAGCTGCGCCAGGCTCATCTCACTGACCAGCCCGGTGCCGTTCGACGTGCGGTCCACCTTGCGGTCGTGCACACACACGAGGTGTCCGTCCCGCGTCAGCCGGACGTCACATTCGAGGCCGTCCGCCCCCTGGCTCAGGGCCAGCTCATAGGCTCCCAGCGTGTGCTCGGGCCGCTCGGCCGATGCGCCACGATGTGCGACCACGAAAGAGTTGTTGCGTGTGCCGTCCGTCCCGCCAGTGCCGTCCACGCCCATGGTCCTATGCTGCCGGTTCCTCCGGCGTGGGCTCAACCGGAACCGCCGATTGGGCGCCTGATTCTTCGGCTTGTTCGGCGTCCACGACGACCCAGCGCTGCGCGGGTGCGTCGGCCTGCGTCCGTTCGAAGGCGTGGTAGACGCGCAGGACCATCGCCAGCGACAGCATGCCCATCAGGTACCCGATGATCGTGATCTCGGTGCTGTCGGCGATGCCCTGCGGGTCGGTCGCGAACATGCCCACGATGGACCAGACGACCACCAGACCCGAAACGGCCCAGATCGCCCACCAGATGCCGATCGGGCGGCGCAACGTGCTCATGCGGTTCTCGACCGTGGCCATCTCGGTGACGAACACCGGCGCGAGGAACATGTTGACCACCGGGACGAGGCAGCCGACCCACAGCACCCAGCGGCGGCGCGGCTCGGTGGTGCCGGCACGGTGATAGGCCGCCGCGCGGCGGGCGATCAGCCAGTTGGTGAACACGATCGCCGTCGCCAGCACCGCGAACAATGCGACGACGCTGGACGCGACGCCGAGCCAGCTGCCTCCGATCGCCACCCACGGGTTGAGCAGCACGGTGCGGTTGATCAGCAGCAGGATGTAGCGCACGACGTGCATCAGCGCCGCGGCGCCGAGCGCGATCATCGTGATGGCCGCGACCGTCTGCACCACCGCGGTCGACGGTCCGCGATGCGTCTGCTCCGACTCGGCGGGCTGCCCGGGCGCCTGGGCGAACTCTTCGGTCAGGCCCCAGCGCGGGATGTGGTCGTAATGCGGGGTCGGCCCCAACGGCGGCTGGTGCCGACGCGGCTTCGGTGCCGGACCCGGCCGGACGGCTATCCAGCGATAGCCGCGCGACGATTTCGTCTGCCCGGCGGCCGACGTCTGCGCGACGGGCGCGAGCAGCGGACCGCGGCAGCGCGGGCACCACTGGCGCTGGCGATCACGTACGTTCCAACGCGTCGAGCACCGGGAACAGACCTGGATCACGGAACCAGCCTACGGGCCCGTCAGACGGCGCCGGGGGCGCCGTCGTCGGTGACGATCGCGCGGCCGGCCCCGGACCAGGCCAGCATGCCGCCGTTGACGTTGATCGGCTCGAACCCGTTGCGCGCCAGGTAGTGCGAGACCTTCAGCGACCGGCCGCCGGCATGGCAGATGACGTACAGCGCGGCATCACCGTCGATCTCCCCCAGCCGGGCGGGCACCTCGCTCATCGGAATGTGCTGCGCGCCCGCGGCGTGGCCGCGGGCCCACTCGTCGTCTTCTCGCACGTCGAGCAGGACCGCCGTCGAGTCGAACTCGGCGGGCAACTGATCGACGTCAATCTGTGGCACGTGCACATCGTCCATGCGTACATGCTGGCACGGGCGGCGTGCGCGCGACCACAGCACGCCATGACAGCAATCGGAGAACTATCCACAGTTTCCACAGGTTCATCCACAGGGCCAGGCGCAGGCCGATGACGGCCGTACCGGCCACAGCGCGCCTTACGCATAATTGACTGGGGATAAACAAGGGGCCATTGGTCCCCGTTGATCAACAGGGCGACACGCGGCGTGAGCGAAAAAGCTTGCCGAGCTAAGTAGTTCTGGGACCGCGGATCGGACCCGCGGCCGATGGGGCCCGATTTCCCCGTCTCGCTGGCAAACGGTTATGATCGGCGTCACAACATCCGGTTGTGACAATCCTCACTCCGCTCGAAATCGGGAACTCAGGATTGTTCTGGCAGGTCAGGGAGTATGCAATGGCGGCACATCCGTTGCGTCCGGGATCGGGCGCATCGCCGGAGTGGCATTCCGCGTTCCCGTCGCGCACCCACAGCCAACTCGTCGCGTGCGTCCGCGCCGGCATCATCGCGTTGTTCCTGCTCGTCGTGCTCGTTCTGATCGTTCTGGTCTAAAGGCCCAACAGGCACAGATCACACCGCCGTTGACGGGGTGTCCTTGCGGTGCGCGCAGGGATGGAGCAATGTGGTCTCGGATCTGTGGACGAACCCCAACTAGGGTCGTTGATCCCGCACGCGATCATCTAAGGAAGGAATCCTGTGGCTGAGTACACCCTGCCGGAACTGGACTACGACTACGGCGCCCTGGAGCCGCACATCTCCGGTCAGATCAACGAAATCCACCACAGCAAGCACCACGCGGCCTACGTCAAGGGCGTCAACGATGCGGTGGCCAAGCTTGAAGAGGCGCGGGCCGGCGACGACCACGCCGCGATCTTCCTGAACGAGAAGAACCTGGCCTTCCACCTCGGCGGCCACGTCAACCACTCGATCTGGTGGAAGAACCTGTCCCCCAACGGTGGCGACAAGCCGACCGGCGAGCTGGCGCAGGCCATCGACGACCAGTTCGGCTCGTTCGACAAGTTCCGCGCGCAGTTCACCGCCGCCGCCAACGGCCTGCAGGGCTCGGGTTGGGCGGTGCTGGGCTACGACAGCCTCGGCGGCCGGCTGCTGACCTTCCAGCTGTACGACCAGCAGGCCAACGTGCCGCTCGGCATCATCCCGCTGCTGCAGGTCGACATGTGGGAGCACGCCTTCTACCTGCAGTACAAGAACGTCAAGGCGGACTACGTCAAGGCTTTCTGGAACGTCGTCAACTGGGCCGACGTCCAGGAGCGCTTCGCCGCGGCGACCACCAAGACCAACGGTCTGATCTTCGGCTGATCTCGCGCTTTCCGGGTAACGGGGCGTCGCGCTTCTGCGCGGCGCCCCGTTCTCGTATCACCGATGCGCCCACCGCGCGAGCCGGAAGCAACTTTCGGCTCACGTGACACTTCTGGCACTCGGGGCATCTTGCGTGCTAACCCGCCACTGCCGCACCCTGGAATCAGCGATCCACTGCCGTATCGACAGATTGCTGATCGAGGTACCGGAGGGCAGCCATGGAGAGGTCAGGGCAAGCGGTCGAGATTGCACCGTTTCATTCCGGCGGCGCATTGAAGGGGTTCGTGGTGTCGGGTCGGTGGCCGGACTCCACCAAGGAATGGGCCCAGCTACTGATGGTCGCTGTCCGGGTCGCCTCACTGCCCGGGTTGCTGGCAACGACCACCGTCTTCGGTACGCGTGAAGAACTGCCAGAACATCCACAGCCCGGAACCGTCGGTCTCGTTCTCGCCGAAGGGCCCGTTGTTGGCGAAGAGGCAGTGACACCCGGATACTTCGCCGATCACCAGCCGACGGCACTGCTGATGCTCCACCCGCCGGCCGAGACGACGCCGTCGCTCCCGGAGTGCCGGGGCGCCGCCTCCGGATGTCTGCTCCTACCGGGACTGCCTTACCTGGGACTGGATCACCGGGCCGCCTGGGTCGAAGCCGAAGCGGACGGCACCATCACATCGATGGTCAGCAGGGTCGGCGTCGACCCCATCAGCCACCCCGATACCGCCATTCTGGCGATGCTGCTTGCCGCCTGACCCAACAGTGGGTTAACAGCAAAGAAGTAGGCGATTTCGCCAGGTCACCGGGCGGCGGGCCGGGGCGCTCCACATGCAGCGTGGGCGGTTGCCGTGTCCTGCCGCTCCGGTTAATGGCCGGTACGCTAACGGCAAACACTTTGGACGACACCGACCGCCCCGCACCCGGATTGCTGAATCGTCCACCGCCCGACAGAGACTGTGACGCGACTTGCAGCCGAGGTCCGGGCAAAATAGCATACGCGTCAAAATTTGCCTCATCAGGCCGTGGGCGGGCGCCGGGATCCACCCTTAGAACCGCAGCTCGCAGCCTTTTGAACCGACAAATTTGGTAGCTGGATCGAGTTATCCGTGGTTTGCACTTGGCTCTCGGCGCAACTCTCGCTACGATAGTCAGCAAATAGTGACACTGACGCCTGCAGATATCGCTAAGTGGAGGAATAACCGATGAGCATGACGTTCGCCGCTCGGCTGAACCGGCTGTTTGACACCGTCTACCCGCCAGGACGCGGTGCTCACACATCTGCCGAGGTCATCGCCGCACTCAAGGCCGAGGGTGTGACCATGTCGGCCCCCTACCTGTCGCAGCTGCGTTCGGGCAACCGGACCAACCCGTCCGTCGCGACCATGGCGGCGCTTGCCAACTTCTTCCGGATCAAGCCGGCCTACTTCACCGACGACGAGTACTACGAGAAGCTCGACAAGGAACTGACCTGGCTGGCCAACATGCGCGATGAGGGCATCCGCCGCATTGCCGCTCGTACCGTCGGCCTGTCCCCTGAAGCCAAGAAGGACCTCGCCGACAAGGTTGACGAGCTGCGTCGCCAGGAGAACCTCGACAGCTGACCCGGTTAGCCCGACCGGGCTCGACCACATTACGACCAGCGGATTCCGTTAATCCGCTGGTCGTACTGCTTTCACCCGACCGACGGACGCCTTGGCGGCGGTTCCGGTCGCCTCAGCCTTGCCCTGCCGATCCAGTTCGCGGTACTGCGCGGCAATCGCCAGAATCCACTCTCGGTCCGAATAGTTCGCGGGCTGTCTGAGCCAGCTCGGCCCGGGGAACTTCGTTCGCGATCCGCCCTTCGGCCGGCCGCTGCGGCCGTCGTAAATCCAGCTGGCCACCCGCCGCGCCTGCACATCCGGCGCCACGTCGACGCGGTCACTGCTACCGGCGCCGCCACCGTCCAGAACCGCGGTGGCCTCCAGGTACAGCGCGTCGGAGATCAGTGACATCTGTTCGGCCACCCGGAAGAGCAGCGGCCCGCGGGGCCGCACGCCGATCCCGATGTTCGGATGACGACGGCTCAATTCGGCCAGGAGCGGGGCGATGGTCCGCAGTTCGCGCCGCGCCCCGAACCAGTCTTCGACGCTGGGCAGGAGCGAGCCGCTGGCCACTACGAGCATCGCGCAGCCGAGGATGGTCGCCGCCGCGCCGACGCCGATCAGCTGGGTGCTGCCCACGGCTCGCAACAAGATGAAGGCGCTGGCCAACACGATCAGCACGATGCCGACGCTGAAGACGAACAGGGCCCGGCCCCGCCGGGTGCGGTTCGAGTTACGCACGCCGGCCCACGCGACCAGCGTCAGCGCCAGCAGCACGTACAGCAACGGCAGCAGCCAGGACAGCGAGTTGCCGCCCGACCCGAGATTGCGGCGCAGGTACTCCTCGGGCGCCATCTCGGGCTGGCGCGGCGTCAAGAAGAACAGCACCAGCGTCAGTGCCGCGATCGCCGCGGCAACGCTGTACTGCGCCAGGGCAATTCGGCGGATCGCCAGCGGCTTACGACTCGACGACGCCGACGTGATCATGACGCAGCTGCCGGCGGCGCAGGCGATCAGCGCGACCTGGCTGAGCATGCTGGACACGTTCGGCCAATGCAGGATCGTGTCGAGCAGCAGCGTGAGCGGCTCCCAGTTCAGTGCCGCGACCAAGCCCAGACTGCCGAGTGCGACGATCATCGCCGCGCTGACGAGCGACTGCTTGTTGACCAGTGCCCAACCGATACGAAGGCCGGTCGCCAGGCCGAGCAGGCCGGCGATTACCCAGATGATCAACCAAACGCCTCGCCGAGACGGATCTGAACGATCGAGGAGCGGTCAGAAGGCAGCCGGCCGAGCCGATGGATCAGCAGCGCGGCGAAATCCTCGGCTTCCTGTTCGGCTTCCTCGCCGGCCGGGCCCATACAGCCGGTCCGCTGATTCAGCATGTAGCCGATGAGATCGGAACTCGCCAGTTCCATGGAGTCCCTGGCGGCCTCGACGACGGAGACACCCTCATGACCGAGAACCAGGTGGCCGAGCTCGTGGGCGAGCGTCCGGTCCCCGGCCGGGAGTCCCTTTTGCAAGAGGAACACATCGCGGTCGTTGTACTGGCGCCACTGACCACAAACCCCTGGCGGCAGGTCGGCCATGGTCACCTCGATCGGGCGACCACGATCCTCACTGACCGCTTCGACGAGACGGGCAAGTGAGACTTCACCACGTCGCGGGGCAAGATCCAGCACCGAATTGACTGCGCGTGTGACACGGCGGCTCGCGGGCATGCCGAACCCCCTTTCACTGCGATTGGCACGGTTGCCATCAATTGTGCCGCAGACCCATTCCGTCAGGTCATAAATCGTGCAGTGCCGCTGCGGCGGACCACGTGACCAGCGCGCGCCTGCCGGTACCCGACCAACCCACCAGCGCCGGTCAGGATGAGGATGCCGGTGAAGCCGGGGACGGCCACCGCCGCCACCTCACTGAGACCGGCCGCACGCAGGTAGTCAGGATATCCGGCGCGGAAAGCGGGTTCGGCGATGATCTCGTTCTTGGTGCCGAATGTGGTCGGCTGCGGTGACCGCACCGCAGGCACTTCCGCCGGCGCGCTGACCACGACCGGGTTGTCCAGTTTCAGCGCGGGGAACGCCGGAGGTTCCAGCACCGGCGCTGTCGGCAGGCTCGCCATGACCGTGGGCATGCGGTTCGGACGCCCGACGTTCAGGTTCATGGTCGGAACGACCTGCTCGCTCAGCATCGAAAGCGACGTCTGCATGAACGGCAGTGATGTCGCGGCGTCGAGCGTCGCGTTGGTGAGTCCTGCGACGAAGTCATAGACCGGCTCGATGTGGGCGAGGACGAACACCGGAATCGCGGCGAGCTGCGCCAGCACCGGGATGTTCGACATGTCGGGCAGCTGCGGGAGCTGGTCCCACCGAGGCAGTCGCGGTACCAGCGACGCCAGGGGGATCTTCGTCAGATCGATGCTCTGCACGGCGCCGGTCGACGTCGTGTGGACGGCCGCGGTCGGCAGGGAGAACGTCAGCCCCATCAAGTTGATGCTGGTGGTCGCCCCGGCCGGGGTCGCCTTGACCGGCGTCTTGGTGGGCGAGGTGGCCGGCGCGGCAGGGCTGTCCGAACCGCTTCCCGGCTTGACGCCCCCCGGTGTGGGAACCGTCGGCAGGCCGGGCAGCTTGGGCAGGCCGGAGAGGGCGGGCAGACCCAACAGGTTGGGAAGGCTGGTCAGGCTGGGAAGCCGGATCCCGGGGAAGCTGGCCGCGGCTGCGGCCGCGGGCGTCGGACCGGTAGCGGCAGCCGGTTCCGGCTGGCTCGTGCCGCCCGTCGTCGCGGGGGCGCTCGTGCCGCCCGTCGTCGCGGGGGCGGTAGTACCGGTCGCCGTACCGGCTTCGCTCTGCTGAGTCGACGAGCCGGCCGACGGCTGATGTTCGCCAGCGGCCGGCTTCGGGGTTCCAGAATCCTCTGATCGCGCCGGAGAAGTGGCATTGTTTTGTTTGCTGGGGGCATTACTTTCCGACGTATTCTTGCCAGAATCGCCGGGTTTTCCGGAGTCGTGAGCACCGGCTTCGGAACCACTGTGAGCAACGCCGCCGGGGGCGCCGCGCTTATCCTTCTTCGGGCCCGAGCCTGTACCACCGGTCGACCGCGTCTGCGACTGGCCATCCGTCGGCTTGGCCGGCCGCATAGGGGCCTTGTGCCCGCCACCAGCGGTTGAGTTGCCGCCGGACTTCGTTCCCTCGCGGGAAGCCCCGCCACCGTGGCCGCTCGATCCACTACCGGATGCTGCCGTATCAGCGAAGGCGTTCGCGCCACCCATGCCAGCGATCAACAGCCCAGATGCCATCAGAGCGGCAGCTGTAGCTATTCGTTGGCGTGGCGCCATCGGTCCCTCCGCTTTCATGGCATCAAAAACCCGCTCCGATGAATTCCGAATAATTGTCGCACAGCCGCCCGACTTTGTTTGCTGGATAAAGTAGCCAGAAATGTGGGAAATTCCACCCCGGAATTGCGGTGCAATTCGAGCCAAGACCCGGTGCCCGATTCCGGCCCACGGACGATAGGGTGACGTCACCATCGCAGCAAGATCGTGCACACGTGTCGAGACGACCGGGAGGTCAGCCGGAATGGGCCTGTTCAAGCGACGCAAGAGCCGGGCAACCCGTCGCGCCGAGGCGAAGGCGATCAAGGCGAAGGCAAAACTCGAGGCACGGCTGTCTGCCAAGAACGAGGCCCGGCGCATCAAGGCGGACGGCCGTCGGCAAACGAAGCGGGACCGGGCCGGCGTCAAAGCCCAGCGGGACAGCGACAAGATGGCACTCAAGGTTGCTGAGACGCAGCTGCAGGCGGTTCGTGAGGGCAAGCTGCTGTCGCCGACCAAGATTCGCCGGCTGTTGATGGTGTCGCGAATCCTCGCCCCGGTTGTCGTCCCGGTGGCGTACCGGGCCGCGATTGCCGCGCGCGGCGTCATCGACCAACGCCGCGCCGACCAGCTGGGTGTTCCGCTGAGCCAGATCGGGCAGTTCTCCGGCGCCGGCGGCGTGTTGTCCGCCCGCATCGCGGGCGCGGAGCGCTCGCTGCGCCAGGTGGCCGAGAACAAGCCCAAGGATGCCGAGACCAAGCAGTTCGTGACGACGCTGTCGGGCAAGCTGGCCGACCTGTCCGCGGCGGTGACGGCAGCGGAGAACATGCCGGCCCCGCAGCGGCGGACCGCGCACGCAGCCATCGAGAGCCAACTCGACGGCATCGACGCGGACGTCCTGGCCCGCCTCGGAGTGGCATAACCGCCCGGAGGAGCATCCGCATGGCAGACGAGCAGAAATCCCCCGACGAGTCGGAGCCCAGCGTCCCCGCGACGCCGGCGAAGAAGACGCCCGCCAAGAAGACTCCGGCGAAGAAGACCGCGGCAAAGAAGGCGCCCGCCAAGAAGGTGCCGGCGAAGAAGACGCCCGCCAAGAAGGCCGCGACCACCGCCCCGGCCAAGAAGGCCCCCGCGAAGAAGGCTCCGCCGAAGGTCGCCCCACCAGCGGCCCCGACGCCCGAGACCCCCGCTCCCCCGCCCCCGGCTCCCGAGCCCCCGGCGCCCGCACCGCTGCCCGTGCTCGACCTGGCTCCGCCCGTTCCGCAACGCTCGCCGGTGCCGGTGGCCGCGGTGATCGCTGCGGGCGTGCTGGCCCTGCTCGTCGTGCTGCTGGCCCGACACCGCGCCACGGACTGACTTCGCCCCTGAGATAATCGGCGGGTGACCATCGAACCCCGCGCCACCGCCGACCTCGTCGACGAGATCTATCCCGACGTCCGCAGCTGCGATCTGCAGTTGCAGAACTACGGCGGTCGGACCATGTTCGCCGGCCGGATCACCACGGTGAAGTGCTTCCAGGACAACGCCCTGCTCAAGTCGATCCTGTCGACACCGGGCGACGGCGGCGTCCTGGTGGTCGACGGCGACGGCTCGATGCACACCGCCCTCGTCGGGGACATCATCGCCGGCCTCGCCCACGACAACGGTTGGGCCGGCGTCATCGTCAACGGACCGGTGCGCGACGCGTCGACGCTGCGCACCATCGACGTCGGTATCAAGGCGCTGGGCACCAATCCGCGTAAGGGCACCAAGACCGGCGCGGGTGAGCGCGACGTCGAAGTGACCTTCGGCGGCGTCACCTTCGTCCCCGGCGACATCGCGTACTGCGACGAGGACGGCATCGTCGTGGTCGCCGGAGGCGACAACTAGGCCCAGTCACGCCTTTCATCCAAAGCCGCGAAAACCCCCAAAATCCTTGGATTTTGGGGGTTTTCGCGGTTTTTGACCAGAGAACTAGGCGTTCACGGCAACCCGGTGCTTGGTGAACTGCAGGCCCTGCTCATCGACCTTGCCGTACCGGATGGTCCGCATGTCGAAGAAGTAGTTCTGCTTGAGCTTCCAGGGCGCTTCCGAACCCGACTTGGGCAGGCTGTCCATGGCCCGCTTGAAGTAGCCGGGGGTGAAGTCCATGAACGGCAGCTCGTCCACGCTGTCACCCGGGTGCTGCGGCTCGACGCGGTCAAATCCGTTGGCGTCCATGTAGTTCAGCACGCGGCAGATGAATTCGGACACCAGGTCGGCCTTGAGGGTCCAGGAGGCGTTGGTGTAGCCGAAGGTGATCGCCATGTTCGGCACGCCCGAGAGCATGAGGCCCTTGTAGGTCATGCACGAGGGCAGGTCGATCGGCTCGCCGTTGCGGTGGGCGACGGCGCCACCGAACAGCTGCATGTTCAAACCCGTTGCGGTGACGATGATGTCGGCCTGCAGCTCCTCGCCGGAGCTCAGCTTGATGCCGTTCTCGGTGAAGGTCTCGATGGTGTCGGTGACGACGCCGGCCTTGCCTGAGCGGATGGCCTTGAACAGATCGCCGTTGGGCGCCAAGCAGACTCGCTCGTCCCACGGGTTGTAGCGCGGGCTGAAGTGCTTGTCGTAGTCGAAGCCCTCCGGCAGCCGACGCTCGGCCATCTGACGCAGCGCCTTCTTGAACACGGCCGGGAACTTGCGGGCGAGCTGGTACTGCCCGGTGCTGTAGCCGATCTGCTTCCAGCGGTTCACGAAGTGCGCCAGGTGCTTCGGCAGGAACTTGTTGGTCTGCTTCGCCACCGGGTCCTCGAGCGGCAGCGCGCCGATGTAGGTGGGCGAGCGCTGCAGCATGGTCACGTGGCCGACGCCGCCGTTCACCAGCGACGGGATGAGCGTGACGGCAGTTGCGCCAGAACCGATCACGACGACGTTCTTGCCGGTGTAGTCCAGGTCCTCGGGCCAGTGCTGCGGGTGCACGATCTGGCCCTTGAAGTCGGCCGCGCCGGGGAACTCGGGCGAGTAGCCCTCGTCGTAGTTGTAGTAGCCGCTACACACCGACAGGAACGACGCGGTGATCTGCTTTTCCTCGCCACCGGCGGTGATGTTGATGGTCCAGCGGTTCTCGGCGTCCGACCAGTCCACCGAGGTGACGTGCTGACCGGTACGGATGTGCTGCCGGATGCCGTTCTCGTCGGCGGCCTCGTTGATGTAGTTCCAGATCGACTGACCGTCGGCGATCGACTTGGCCGACTCCCACGGCTTGAATCGGAAACCGAGGGTGAACATGTCGGAGTCCGAGCGGATGCCGGGGTACTTGAACAGGTCCCAGGTGCCACCGATGTTCTCCCGGCGCTCCAGGATCACGTAGCTCTTGGTCGGGCAGCGGTCCTGGAGGTGCCAGGCGGTGCTGATTCCGGAGATGCCGGCGCCGACGATGACAACATCGAAGTGTTCGATCATGGTACCGACGGTATCAACATGGTGTTGAGTCGGTCAACGGTGTGTTGAAAAATTCGACAAACTGTTAGGCTCAGCTGCGTGAGTACCGCCGCACAGACCCGGGCACCCCGGGGCCGACGCGCGGCTCGCCCCTCGGGCGACGAGCGCGAAGCGGCCATACTCGCCACCGCAACCGCGCTCCTGGAACAGCGCTCCTTCGCGGAGATTTCCGTCGATGACCTGGCCAAAGGCGCCGGCATCTCCCGCCCGACCTTCTACTTCTACTTCGCCTCCAAGGAAGCGGTACTGCTGTCGCTGCTCGATCCGCTGATCAAGCGCGCCGACACCGGCTTCGACGGCGCACTGGAAGACATGCCGGCGGACCCCAAGAAGGCCATCCGGCACGGCATCGAGATTTTCTTCAGCTCATTCGGTTCCCACCCGGCCACCGCGCGGGCCGGCGTCGAAGCGGTGCGGACAGTTCCCGAACTCCGTGAATTCTGGGCCGGCCTGATGCAGAAGTGGATCAACCTCACCGCCGCGCTGATCAGCGCGGAACGTGCGCGCGGCGCCGCGCCGGACACCCTGCCCGCCCGGGACCTGGCGACCTCGCTGAACCTGATGAACGAGCGCATGATCATGGCCACCCTGGCCGGCGAGACCGGAGCCGTCGCACACGGCGACGTCGTCGACACCCTCACCCACATCTGGCTGACCAGCATCTACAGCAGCTGACCTTTCGCACATCGAACGTGTGTGCGAAACTGGGTCGGTGTCGGACGTCCAAGCACACGCCGGGGCAGCCATCCTGCACGCCGACCTCGACTCGTTCTATGCCTCGGTCGAGCAGCGCGATGATCCTGCGCTGCGCCGCCGACCGGTGATCGTCGGCGCCGGCGTGGTGCTCGCCGCCAGTTACGAGGCCAAGGCCTTCGGCGTGCGCACCGCGATGGGCGGGCACCAGGCCCGCAGCCTGTGCCCGCAGGCCATCGTCGTACCGCCGCGGATGTCCGCGTACTCAGAGGCGAGCCGTGAGGTCTTCAAGGTCTTCCATGACACCACGCCACTCGTCGAGCCGCTGTCGGTCGACGAGGCCTTCCTCGACGTCAGCGGCCTCGGCCGGGTGTCCGGCACCCCGGTGCAGATCGGCGCGGCACTGCGCGAAGCGGTCCGGGAGCGCGTGGGGCTGCCGATCACCGTCGGCATCGCCCGCACCAAGTTTCTGGCGAAGGTCGCGAGCCGCGAAGCCAAGCCCGACGGACTCCTGCTGGTGCCGCCGGATCGCGAGCTGGCGTTCCTGCATCCGCTTCCGGTGCAACATCTCTGGGGCGTCGGCGCCAAGACGGCGGAGAAACTGCGCGAACACGGCGTCGAGACCGTGGCCGACGTCGCGGCCCTGACCGAGTCGGCACTGGGCGCCATGGTGGGCGCGGCCATGGGACGCCAGCTGTTCGCGTTGTCGCACAACATCGACCGCAGGCGGGTGACCACCGGTGTGCGACGGCGCTCTGTCGGCGCCCAGCGCGCGGTGGGACGTCGCGGAAACACCATGTCCGACAACGATATCGACGCCATGATCATCAACCTGATCGACCGCATCACCCGCCGCATGCGCAGCAGCGGGCGAACCGGCCGTACCGTGGTCCTGCGCCTTCGGTTCGACGACTACAGTCGCGTGACGCGTTCCCACACCATGCGCCGCACGACCGCGTCGACCGAGGAAATCCTCACGGCCGCACGCGGATTGGTGGCCGCGGCAGGACCGATGATCGCCGAGCGTGGGCTGACGCTGATGGGGTTCTCGGTGTCGAACGTCGACACCGCCGGCACCGAACAACTCGAGCTGCCCTTCGACGGCGAGCCCGACACCGTCGCGGTGGACTGCGCCGTCGACCTGGTGCGTCAACGGTTCGGCAACGCCTGCCTGACCCGCGGGGTGCTGGTCGGCAAAGATCCCGGCTGGGAAATGCCGATGCTGCCGGAATAGCGCGGGGCGGCCCGATGTTCACGGGTTCATGCCGAGAAACCTGACCGAAGCAGAGCGCGAACAGTTCCTCGCCGACAAGCACGTGGGAGTGCTGTCCGTGGCCGCCGGAGACGGCCGTCCGCCGTCAAGCGTGCCCATCTGGTACGACTACACCCCCGACGGGGTGATCCGGATCAACACCGGCGCCGGCAGTCGCAAGGCGAAGCTGATCCAGCAGGCGGGCGTGGTCTCCCTGGTGGTCCAGCGCGAGGAGCCGCCGTACCAGTACGTGATCGTCGAAGGCACCGTCATCGACACCGCCGCACCCGCGCCGGAGGACGCGCAGGTAGCGATCGCGATCCGGTACCTCGGCGAAGAGGCGGGGCGCGAGTTCGTCCGTTCCATGGCCGGCGTTCCCACCGTCCTGTTCACCATTCGCCCTGACCGGTGGCTCACAGCAGATTTCTCCGACGAGGTGTGAGCGGGCGGGTGCCCAGGGAAACGCCGATGCTGCCGGACCCCTTGATCGAGTGAAAGACGCTGCATCAGAGCTTATTTGCGGCAAGAGAATCTGGCCGAGGGTCCACTGAGTGGTCCGAAATTGGTGCAAGTCGGGTCCAGTGGGCCGGGTTAGGCTCGGTTGAAGGTCGAGTGTTGACTGCACTTGGGGGGCGTGTGGGTGAGAAGTTCATCTCCGTAGCGACGGCGTGCGGCAAAGTTGCCGATGCCAAAGCGAGTCCGGCGCGTAGAACGACCGAGAACACCTCCTAGGCCGGCTGCACGATGGGGCTGTCGATCGCAGACGTTGATCAGTGGAATCCGGATTCACTCAATGCGGTAGGTGCGGCAAGTACCGCGCGCGCGAATGCGGCGGCGGAGGCCAATAGTGCGTTGAGAGGCTTGTCGGCGTTTGACAGCTGGCAGGGTACGGGCGCCGATGCTGCGCGGGTGCGCACTCAGGCATACGCCGACAATTTGGACGGGCATGGCCGGGAAGCGTCTGCGGTTGGCACAGCCGCCAACACCGCAGCCAACGAGGTCAGGCAGGTCAAGAGCCAACTCAGCGAGTTGAGGTCGACGCTCGGCCAGTACGGCATCACGGTTGACGCCAAGGGAAACCGCGTGGTGCCGCCGACGAATTTATCGTCGTTGCCACCGGCCTTTCGCACGCTTGTGCAGGGCGTGACCAAGGCGGGTCAGCAGAGCCTGGATCAGATCCGACAGGCGGCCGATCATGCTGACGGCCTTCTCGCCGATTCATTGACGAGGACCGGCGAAAAGCCACCGATGCAGGGCGAGGACGGAAAAGGCGATGAGAACCCGCCCCATCGGTGGACAGACAAGAATTTGTATCCCCACGATCCGACCGCCGACGATGTCAATCAAGACAGCATCGGCGACTGCTACCTGGATTCGACGATGGGCGCCATTGCCAATGCGAATCCACAGTGGATAAAGGATCGAATAAAATATGACCCGGCGTCTGGAAATTTTGATGTCACGCTGTGGGACGGAAAGCAGTGGAAGCACATCACTGTCACACAAGACGATATCGACACCAATATTGCGCATCACGGC
Source organism: Mycobacterium sp. SM3041 (assembly GCF_039668335.1). Taxonomy (NCBI): domain Bacteria; kingdom Bacillati; phylum Actinomycetota; class Actinomycetes; order Mycobacteriales; family Mycobacteriaceae; genus Mycobacterium; species Mycobacterium sp. SM3041. The sequence continues at coordinate 122,763 of NZ_JAYXBQ010000037.1, forward strand.
GCGAGTTGGCTCGACAATGGCAGGCCCGATGCGCCGCTATGGCCGGCAGTTCTGGAGAACGCTTATGCGAAGTTGAAAGCTCCGGACCGAAATCTTGGAGATGCGCTGGACAATGGCATCGGCCAGGGTGGCTACCCTCAAGACGCGATGGAAGCTCTCACCGGAAATCGAGGCACGGTCATCAATCCACAGAATGTCTGGTTTACGAGGGACCACCTCGACCAACAGATTGCACAGGCCCTGGCGAACCACCAACCGGTCACGATTGGCAGCACACCGGATGGCAGCCCGATACACAATAGCCACGCATATATGGTCGAGAAAATCACCGGAACCGGCAGCGACGCTCAAGTCACGCTCCGCAATCCATGGAACAGCGACAACGAGAATCCGACCATTACCGTCAGGCTTGGTGATCTCATCGGCTCCGGAATACCTCGCGTCAACGGGCATCACCCCACCAATGTCGTCAATATTGGATCACTAGGATGAAACGGTCCACGAAAAAGGTGCGGATAGCTTTTACTGTGGTCGCATTCGTCGTCATTGTCGCCGGAGGAATCACGATGTATCGAATTGCCCAACGGCCGCTCGCGCCATTGGCGGACATTCCCGCCTATCCGTACGAAAAATATCAGATGCGGGGGGTGTCGCTGCCGATCGACAGCGTTGATTCAGCGGTCCGGACGCGCGCCGAGCAGGCGTTGACGCAGTTTGCTTCGAGAGTTGAGCCCGGCTACGTCGTCACCGACAGCCGATTCCTGGCCGGCAAAGGCGGATTCGCCTGGGATGCGATTCGCAGCGAGGCCGGTGGATATCTGCAGAGGGCAGGCTATTCGGTGGATCGCGCTGGCCAAACTCCTGAGAGCGAAATCGACTTTGCCTACATACTGTGGCGACGCGACAGCAAGTTCTGGCGGCCGAACAGCAACGACCGAATACTTGCAGTCGCTTTACAGGAACCCGTCACGCCGGGGCCGAGCGATGAGCAGGTCCATATCTATGGCTACTTCCGTCTGAAACCCGCCCACTGACCGGCGCCGAGACCACGGTCAAGCGCAGATTCTCCGATGCGCTACCGAGTTCCAATATCCTGGGCCGCTTTTCTCACCAAAGCCGCGCCCGATTCGTCGGACTGAACGTACTTCTCTGCCGCTTCGACGAACTTCTCACCGTGCTCGACAAGTTTCTGGGGATACACCGTCGTCGCTTCCCGCCAGTCCGAGGCCAATGACGCAAGTGCGCCGGCGGATCTGCCTATCCAACCCGACTGAGCGGACGCAATCGCGGTGTCGCTGTCGGCGAATGCCGATCTCGTCCTCGCGGCAATCTCACCCACCTCGACACCTGATGTGTGAATCTCGGCCGGATCGACCTTCAACTCGCCCATGCGTCCCCCTTGCGCGCCTTACCAACTACTGCGGCCCAACTCATCCACATTAACGCCGCCACGAACACCTGATCAGCACGAAATTCGCCGCGAAACGCAATTGTCACCGCTGCTAATGTCATGACAGGCAGGAGAATCTCATCAGATTCGAAAAGGCACTCAGGGGTCCATGTTGCACAGTGACCGATCGGACGACGTAGACGACTGGGCCGACGAAAGCGACGTGGATTTCGACGACTACGTTGCCCCGCCCAGTTACTTCGATGTCGTAACGGACGACACCGAACGTCAGGCAGCCGCGTCCGGCAGCCTGTCCGATTCGGCACGCGCTCCCCTGCCAGACGCCGACACCACAGCCCCGATCGTGCTTACTGTCAGCGTGACCAATGCCGCGGAGACCGTCACCGTGACGGCGACCATCAGCGGCTGGCTACAACGTATTGAGCTGGCACCACACGCGACGTCGATCGACGAGGCAGAGCTGGCTCGGGAAATCATGGCTACCGCCGAACTGGCCAGGCTGAAGGGCCAGGCCAGTCAGCGGAATCTCGTCGAGGACATGCTGATGTGGCAAGGCGCCGACAGCCACACGGCCCGTGACTACGTGGACGAATACATGAACCTGCCAACGTCGGACCAGCCAGCCGAGGCCGAGGCAGCGGCGAACGCGCGGTACCTGCGCGGCGAGTATTGAAGCTAACCGATCTGGTACGCCCACCCCGCGGCGGCGGCGCACTGCTGAATCGGAATCTTGATGTCGTCGGTCGTGATCAGGTGGTGCATGCAGTTCGAATTGCCCGACCAGAACAGCTGCAGGTCGCCGGTGTCGTGACACTCGATCCACTGACCCTCGGCGTCCTGGCGCCATTCGATCAGGTGGTCCACCGCATGCACGAGCCGGTTGTCGGCATCGAGCCGCAGGTGGATCTGGAACGTCAGCGCCACCGCTAGGTCTTCGAGCACCTGTCGCCAGTCCGGGTCGCCGGATTTCCACTCCGCCACCAGGTCGACGCCCTCCGGAACGCCGTCGCGGATCAGCCACGGGCGCGCTGGACTGTTCAGCTGCAGCAGGCAGCCGTGCAGTTCACTGTCCGGGGATGATTTCAATGCTGAGCGCAATGTTCGATCCCTTGACGTCGACGGCCCGCACCGTGGCGCGGCGCGACTTCGCGCCGGTGACGACGGTGCACGTCTGCGCCGCTCCCACCTTGCCCTCGAGACCGCCGTCGCACACCACCGAATCGATGGTCGATGTGGTCTTGGTGCTCAGCTTGTCCTTGACCGCCGTCTCCAATTGGCCTTTGGACATGGTGGTCACCCCGCCGCCGACGTGCACGGAGCACGAAGTCAGCAAGCATGCCGCCGTGAGCAGTGCGGCCCATCGCGGCGTCGATCGACCAGCCATGATGAATCAGTATGCCCGCGCGCCGAGTTCAGAACTGCGCAACCACGAAACCCGCCAGCAGCACGAGAAATCCACCGACCTCGCCGAGGATCAGCGCCAGCATCCCGGCGTGCAGGCTGCCGCTGGGGTGCTCGAACTGGTTGGTGGTGTCCTGGCGAAACCCATGCTGGATGTACGCGGCGATCGCGACGACGAAGAAGAACACCAAAACCATTGCGGCCGTGAGGTTCACCCACGCCGGCCAGGCACTGAGCTGCACGAACACCGCGACCAGCAGGGTGGCGAACGAGTACATCAGCGCGGCCCGGTGCGCGATGTCCACGTAGGGATGCGCCAGATGGTCCGGATTGACGGCCATCTGCCGGTACTTCCAGATGCCGAGAACCAGCGCCAGCAGGAAGATCAGGCCGGCGGCGAAAAGCGTGACGGCGGTCGCCGTACCGAGAACCATGGGCCCGACGCTACGCGCCGGCCCACGACAGCAGTCGCTCGACCGGCCAGGTGTTGACGATCCGCTCCGGCGGCACGTCGGCATCCAGTGCCCGCTGCGCCCCGTAGCCGAGGAAGTCCAGCTGGCCGGGCGCATGCGCGTCGGTGTCGATCGAGAACAGACACCCCGTGTCCAGGGCCAGGTTCAGCAGCCGGGTCGGGGGGTCGCGCCGTTCGGGGCGCGAATTGATCTCCACCGCAACATCATTGGCGGCGCATGCCGCGAACACCGCCGCCGCGTCGAACTTCGATTCCGGCCGGGTGCCGCGGGAGCCTTCGACCAGGCGGCCCGTGCAGTGGCCCAACACGTTGGCTTGGCCGCCGGACACCGCGCGCACCATGCGCCGGGTCATCGCGGCGGCGTCCATCGACAGCTTGGAGTGCACGCTGGCCACCACGACGTCCAGCCGCTCCAACAGTTCGGGTTCCTGATCCAGCGAGCCGTCTTCGAGGATGTCGACCTCGATACCGGTGAGGATCCGCATCGGCGCGAACCGGTCACGGATTTCGTCGATGACGTCCAGCTGTTGACGGAGCCGGTCCGCGCTGAGGCCGTTCGCGACCGTCAACCGCGGCGAGTGGTCGGTGAGCGCGCAGTACTCGTGGCCCAAACGCTGTGCGGTGGCCATCATTTCGCTGATGGGTGCCCCGCCGTCAGACCAGTTGGAGTGCAGGTGCAGATCGCCTTTCAGCGCCGCGCGCAGTTCTCCCCCACCCAAATCGGCTGCCGCCGTACGAAGTTGGACCAGCGCGTCGGGCTCACGACCGGCCCAGGCCTGGGCGATCACGGCGGCGGTCTTGGGTCCGACGCCGGCGAGTGTCTGCCAGCTGTTGGTCCGGCCCAGCTTCTCGCGTTGTTCGGGTGTCAGCGCCTCCACGACGTCCACGGCTTTGCGATAGGCCATGACGCGACGGGACTCCTCACGCGCGCGGTCTTTGTAGAAGGCGATCTCCCGCAGCGCGGCCACCGGGTCCATGGCGTCCAGTCTGCCAATGCTTCGAGAAAACTCACAGGAATTCGGAGCCGGTCGTGACTAGTTTCAATAAGCGTGCGATTCGCCTTCAAAACCTCACCGCAAGACACCACCTGGTCGGACATGCTCGCCGTTTGGCAGGCCGCCGACGATATCGACGCTTTCGAGTCCGGCTGGACCTTCGACCACTTCTATCCGATCTTCTCCGACTCGACCGGCCCATGCCTGGAGGGCTGGGTCACGCTGACCGCGCTGGCGCAGGCCACCAAGCGGCTGCGGGTCGGCGTTCTGGTCACCGGCATCCACTATCGGCACCCGGCAGTGCTGGCCAACATGGCGTCCGCGCTGGACATCGTGTCGAACGGCCGGCTCGAGCTGGGTATCGGCGCCGGCTGGAACGAAGAGGAGTCCGGCGCCTACGGCATCGAGTTGGGCTCCATCAAGGAGCGGTTCGACCGCTTCGAAGAGGCCTGCGAGGTGCTCAAAGGCCTACTCAGCCAGGACACCACGACCTTCGACGGCAAGTTCTATCAGTTGAAGGACGCCCGCAACGAGCCGAAGGGCCCGCAACAGCCGCATCCGCCGTTCTGCATCGGCGGTAGCGGCGAGAAACGCACCCTGAAGATCACCGCCAAGTACGCCGATCACTGGAATTTTGTCGGCGGGACGCCGGAGGAGTTTGCCCGCAAGCGCGGCGTGCTCGCGGCGCATTGTGCCGACATCGGGCGCGATCCCAATGAGATCACCCTGTCGGCGCACGTTCGGCTCGGCCAGGACCGGGACTACCGCAAGGTCGTCGACGAGGCCGCGGGCCTGGGTGCCGAAGGGCTGGACCTGGCGATCATCTACATCCCGCAACCGCACGACCCGGCCGTGCTGGAGCCATTGGCCGAAGCCATCCGGGACTCCGGGCTACTGACGGCCTGAGATACGGCAACCGCCCGGAGCCGAGAATTCGGTTCCGGGCGGGCGTGCGTTCTTAATTATCGCGGAGGTCACAAATCAATAACGATCAGCAAATCAGCTGACGTTACCGCCGAATACGGCCGGCTGCGGCAGTCGATCAGGCGCTAGACGCCGAAGCGGACCATGTCCGCGGCGGTGACCAGGCGCTCGTTCTTGGCCGGGAACTCGCGGCTCTTGACCGGGTGACGGAACAAGGACCAGGCAATACGTCCCATGCGTGAACGTGAAAGCGGGTTGTTGTACACGGTGATCACTCCTGCGGTCGGCGATTGGTTGCACCGTGGGGCCAGACTATCGCACGGCCCTCGCGTTTTCATTACAACGCCGGTCATCGGCAAACCTTTGGAGGCGCGCCGAAAGTAACAGCGGCGTGTCGGATGTGACTGGTGTGATTCCTGATGCAGGAGAAACCCTTAAAGCCTTCTTAATTTAAGAGGGTGGGGCGCCGACCAAGTGACCTACGAGACAATATGAGCTACGTCACGCGGGCGAATCAGACGGGAAGTTCGCGCGGCTTCCGAAACACGTCGTCGAGCGTGACGGTCCGCAGATTGCGTTCCTTCAGCAGGTCGACCAGCTGGCCGTAAACGTGCGTCACCGGTAGGTGGTTCAGGTGGCCGATGACGACCGTCTGCTCGGTGAAGTACTTGCCCGCCATCTTGAGGATGTAGTCCTCGGTGACGATGTTCTCGTCGCCCAGCGATCCCGTCCACATCGTCGGCGTCGAGTAGCCGAGCTCCGCCGCGATCCGATCGACGATCGCGTTGTGGCTGCCATAGGGCGGCCGGTAGTACGGACGCGAGTCGACCCCGAAGGTCGACTGCAGGAACTTGTGGTTGCGCTCGAGCTGGTCGACGATCTCGTCCTTGGAGAGCTTCGCCAGGTCCGGATGCGACCAGGTGTGGTTGCCCAACTGAATCTGCCCCGACTCCACCAGCGGCAGCATCAGGTCCCGATTCTCCGTCCACGACTGGTACCGGCCGTTGACGAAATAGGTGAGCCGCATCCCGGTGTCCCGCGCGAGCTTGGTGTACGCGCGCACCACCTCGGAACTCACACCGTCGTCGAGCGTGATCGCCACGCGGTTACCGGCCACATCCGGCAGGCTGCTGAGCTCGCCGCCACCCGGCAAGGCCAATCCCATGCCCCGCTGTACCGGTTCCTTCGGAGCCTTAGGCGGCGCCGCGGCCACGGTCGCGGCCGGCCCGTCGACAGCGCACCGCGCCAGGCCCACGCCGGCCACCACCGAGGCCGACAAACCCACGAGAAAACGTCGCCGGCTCAGCTCGGAGCCGGCGAACAGGGATCCGGGTGCAGTGGAAAAGTTCGCCATAAGTATTCAGTTCTGGTCGATCGGGACCCGAACCGATCAATTGTGCAACTTCAGCTACACCAGCCTCATGCGACACACCCGGCGGTATCGAGTCGTTATCAACTGCATCCGCCGCTCAGATAGCAGTTCGCCGGCCCCAGGAAACCCGGGACCGGCGAACTATGCGTCTGACAAAACTACCGCTGCGGCGCAGCCGTCGGCTTGATCGGCTTCGGCAGTGCCGACTCACCCATCAGGTAGCGGTCCACGCCGGCAGCCGCGGCGCGACCCTCGGCGATGGCCCACACGATGAGCGACTGACCGCGGCCCATGTCACCGGCGACGAAGACGCCGGGCACGGTCGTCTGGAAGTCGTTGTCCCGGGCCACGTTTCCGCGATCGGTCAGCTCGACGCCCAGCTCGGTCAGCAGGCCTTCACGCTCGGGGCCGACGAAGCCCATGGCCAGGAAGACGATGTCCGCCGGGAGTTCGAAGTCCGAACCCTCGACCTTCTCGAACTTGCCGGCCTTCATGACGACCTCGTGCACCTTCAGTGCCGAGACCTTGCCGTCGGTGCCCAGGAACTCCTCGGTGTTGACCGAGAAGACGCGCTCGCCACCCTCTTCGTGTGCCGAGGACACCCGGAACATGAGCGGGTAGGTCGGCCACGGGGTCGACTCGGCGCGCTCCTCCGGCGGACGCGGCATGATCTCGAACTGGTGGATGCTCTCGGCACCCTGCCGGTGGGCGGTGCCCAGGCAGTCGGCGCCGGTGTCACCACCACCGATGATGACGACCTTCTTACCCTTGGCCGTGATCGGCGGCTGGCCGTCAGGTCCGAGGACGTCGTCACCGAGCTGGACGCGGTTGCCCCACGGCAGGTACTCCATGGCCTGGTGGATGCCGTCGAGCTCGCGGCCCGGGATCGGCAGGTCACGCCATGCGGTCGCGCCACCGGCCAGGACCACCGCGTCGAAGTCGTCCTGCAGCTGCTCGACGGTGATGTCGACACCGACGTTGACGCCGGCGCGGAACTGCGTGCCCTCGGCCGCCATCTGCTCCAGGCGACGGTCGATGTGCCGCTTCTCCATCTTGAATTCCGGGATGCCGTAACGCAGCAGGCCACCGATGCGGTCGGCCCGCTCGAACACGGTCACGTCGTGTCCGGCGCGGGTGAGCTGCTGGGCCGCGGCCAGGCCGGCCGGCCCGGACCCGACGACGGCGACCTTCTTGCCGGTCTTCACGTCCGGGATCATCGGCTTGACCCAGCCCTGGTCGAAGGCGTTGTCGATCAGCTCGACCTCGACCTGCTTGATGGTCACCGGGTCCTGGTTGATGCCGAGGACGCACGACGCCTCGCACGGCGCCGGGCACAGCCGCCCGGTGAACTCCGGGAAGTTGTTGGTGGCGTGCAGACGCTCGATGCCGTCGCGCCAGCGGTCCCGGTACACCAGGTCGTTCCACTCGGGGATCAGGTTCCCGAGCGGACAACCGTTGTGGCAGAACGGGATACCGCAGTCCATGCAGCGCGAGGCCTGGACCTGCAGGGTCTCCTTGGAGAACTCCTCGTAGACCTCTTTCCAGTCCTTGAGGCGCAGGTCGACCGGCCGGCGGGTCGGGGTCTGACGGTGGGTGTGCTTGAGGAAGCCGTTCGGATCAGCCACGAGCGGCCGCCATGATCGCTTCGCTGACGTCCTCGCCGGCGGCCTCGGCCCCGGCGATCGCCTCCAGTACCCGCTTGTAGTCGCGAGGCATCACCTTGATGAACTGCTCCTTCTGATTCTGCCAATCGGCCAGAATCCGCTGTCCCACAGCCGATTCGGTGCCATCGACATGGGCGGTGATGATCTCGTGCAGCCACAGTTCGTCAGTGGCGTCCAGCGCATCGAGATCGACCATCTCGCCGTTGATGTTGCCCGGCAGTGCGCCCTTCGGGTCGTACACGTAGGCCATGCCGCCGGACATACCGGCGGCGAAGTTGCGGCCGGTCTCCCCGAGGATGACCACCTTGCCACCGGTCATGTACTCGCAGCCGTGGTCGCCCACGCCCTCGACGACCGCGACGGCGCCCGAGTTACGCACCGCGAACCGCTCGCCCACCACACCGCGCAGGAAGGCCTGCCCGCTGGTGGCGCCGAACAGGATCACGTTGCCGCCGATGATGTTCTCCTCGGCGACGTAGCCGGCCGGCGCGTTCTTCGACGGGCGCACCACGATGCGTCCGCCCGAAAGGCCCTTGCCGACATAGTCGTTGGCGTCGCCGTTCACCCGGAGGGTGATGCCCTTCGGCAGGAACGCGCCGAAGCTGTTACCCGCCGAGCCGTCGAACGTGATGTCGATGGTGCCGTCCGGCAGACCCTGGCCGCCATGCACCTTGGTGACCTCGTGGCCCAGCATGGTGCCGACGGTGCGGTTCACGTTGGTGATCTTCATGGCGAGGCTCACCGGCACCTTGGACTCGATGGCGTCCCGGCACTCGGCGATCAACTGCTGGTCGAGCGCCTTGTCCAGACCGTGGTCCTGGCTCGACGTGCAGTACAGATCCTGCTTCATGAAGGCCGACTCCGGCTCGTACAGCACCGGGGTCAGGTCCAGCTTCTGCGCGCGCCAGTGGGCGACGGCCTTGCTGGTGTCCAGCGCGCCGACCTGGCCGACCATCTCGTTGATCGTGCGGAAGCCCAGCTGCGCCATGAGCTCGCGGACCTCTTCTGCGATGAACAGGAAGAAGTTCTCGACGAATTCCGGCTTGCCGGTGAACCGCTCGCGCAGCACCGGGTTCTGGGTGGCCACACCCACGGGGCAGGTGTCGAGGTGGCAGACGCGCATCATGATGCAGCCCGAGACCACCAGCGGTGCCGTGGCGAAACCGAACTCCTCGGCGCCCAGCAGCGCGGCGACGACGACGTCGCGGCCCGTCTTGAGCTGACCGTCCACCTGCACGACGATGCGGTCGCGCAGACCGTTCAGCAGCAGGGTCTGCTGCGTCTCGGCCAGGCCCAGCTCCCACGGTGCACCCGCGTGCTTCTGCGAGGTCAGCGGCGTGGCACCGGTGCCGCCGTCGTGCCCGGAGATGAGCACCACGTCGGCGTGCGCCTTGGAGACACCCGCGGCGACGGTACCGACGCCGTTCTCCGACACCAGCTTCACGTGGATGCGGGCCTCGGGGTTGGCGTTCTTCAGGTCGTGGATCAGCTGCGCCAGATCCTCGATCGAGTAGATGTCGTGGTGCGGCGGCGGCGAGATCAGGCCGACACCCGGGGTCGAGTGCCGCACCTCGGCCACCCACGGGTACACCTTGTGCCCCGGAAGCTGACCGCCCTCACCGGGCTTGGCGCCCTGGGCCATCTTGATCTGGATGTCGGTGCAGTTCGTCAGGTAGTGCGACGTGACACCGAAGCGGGCCGACGCGACCTGCTTGATGGCGCTGCGTCGCCAGTCACCGTTGGCGTCCCGGTCGAAGCGCTCGACGTTCTCGCCGCCCTCACCCGAGTTCGACCGTCCGCCGAGGCGGTTCATGGCGATCGCCAGCGTCTCGTGGGCCTCGGCCGAGATGGAGCCGTAGCTCATCGCGCCGGTGGAGAACCGCTTGACGATCTCACTGGCGGGCTCGACCTCGTCGATCGAGATCGGTTCGCGCACACCGTCTTTGAAGGTGAACAGGCCACGCAGGGAGGCCATGCGCTCGCTCTGGTCGTCGACCAGCTTGGTGTACTCCTTGAACACCGAGTACTGCCCGGTGCGGGTGGAGTGCTGCAGCTTGAACACCGTGTCCGGGTTGAACAGGTGGTACTCACCCTCACGGCGCCACTGGTACTCGCCGCCGACCTCGAGCTCGCGGTGCGCCCACTCGTCGGGCCGGTCGAGGTAGGCGAGGCTGTGCCGCGCCGCGACGTCGGCCGCGATGTCGTCGAGGTCGATACCGCCGGTCGGACAGGAGATGCCGGTGAAGTACTCGTCGAGCACGCGCTGGCTGATGCCGACGGCCTGGAACAGCTGGGCGCCGGTGTAGGAGGCCAGCGTCGAGATGCCCATCTTGGACATCACCTTCAGCACACCCTTGCCGGCGGCCTTGACGTAGTTGGCCTTGGCCTGGTCGCTGGTCAGACCGGTGATGACACCGCGGTCGACCATGTCCTCGACGGTCTCGAAGGCCATGTACGGGTTGATGGCGGCGGCGCCGACACCCACCAGCATGGCCATGTGGTGCACCTCGCGGGCGTCACCGGATTCGACCACCAGGCCGACCTGGGTGCGGGTGCGTTCCCGGACCAGGTGGTGGTGGACGGCCGCCGTCGACAGCAGCGACGGGATCGGCGCGAGCCATTCGTTGGACTCACGGTCCGACAGCACGATGATGCGGGCACCGTTGCGGATGGCCTGCGACACCTTGGTGCGGACGTCCTCCAGAGCGCGGCGCAGACCTTCGCCACCGTCGGCGACGGGGTACAGGCAGCTGATGACCGCGGCGCGCATGCCGTGCTTGCGGCCCCGGATCTCGTGGTCGGGGTCGACGCAGATCAGCTTGGACAGGTCGCCGTTGCGCAGGATCGGCTGCGGCACGACGATCTGCCGGCACGAGTTCTCGTCCGGGTTCAGCAGGTCACCCTCGGGACCGATGACGCCCGAGAGGCTCGTGACGACCTCTTCGCGGATGGCGTCCAGCGGCGGGTTGGTGACCTGGGCGAACAGCTGCTGGAAGTAGTCGTAGAGCATCCGCGGCCGCTGCGACAGCACAGCGATCGGGGTGTCGGTGCCCATGGAGCCCAGCGCCTCGGCGCCGGTGCGTGCCATGGGCACGATCAGCTGGGTGACCTCTTCGTTGGTGTAGCCGAACGCCTGCTGACGCAGCACCACGCGGTGGTGCGGCATCTTGACGTAGTCGCCCGGGGGCAGGTCGTCGATGTGGAACAGGCCGTTGTCGAGCCACTCCTGGTAGGGGTGCTCGGCCGCCAGCTTGTCCTTGATCTCCTCGTCGTCGACGATCCGGCCCTCGGCCATGTCCACGAGGAACATGCGGCCGGGCTGCAGGCGCATCTTCTTGACCACGGTCGACGGGTCCAGATCGAGGACGCCGGCCTCGGAGGCCATGACGACCAGGCCGTCATCGGTGACCCAGATGCGCGACGGGCGCAGGCCGTTGCGGTCCAGGACCGCGCCGACGATGGTGCCGTCGGTGAAGCACACCGACGCCGGGCCGTCCCACGGCTCCATGAGCGACGCGTGGTACTGGTAGAACGCCCGGCGGGCGGGGTCCATGGTCTCGCTGCGTTCCCACGCCTCGGGGATCATCATCAGCACGGCGTGGTGCAGCGGACGTCCACCCAGGTGCAGGAGTTCGAGCGCCTCGTCGAACCGTGCGGTGTCCGAGGCGCCCGGCGTACAGACCGGGAAAATCTTGTTCAGGTCGTTGTGGAACCCGAACACGTCGGTGTGGATGAGCGCCTCACGGGCCCGCATCCAGTTCTCGTTGCCGTTGACGGTGTTGATCTCACCGTTGTGGGCGACCCGGCGGAACGGGTGCGCCAGCGGCCACGAGGGGAACGTGTTGGTCGAGAACCGCGAGTGCACGATGCCGAGCGCGCTCTTCATCCGCTCGTCCTGCAGGTCCAGGTAGAACGCCTTGAGCTGCGGGGTGGTGAGCATGCCCTTGTAGACGATGGTCTTGCCCGACAGGCTCGGGAAGTACACCGTCTCGCGACCGGGGCCGTCCTGACCTGGGCCCTTGGTGCCCAGCTCATGTTCGGCCCGCTTGCGGATCACGTAGGCGCGGCGCTCGAGCTGCATGCCGTCGGCGCCGGCGATGAAGATCTGACGCAGGGTCGGCATGGCGTCGCGCGCCAGGGCGCCCAGCGACGACTCGTCGAACGGCACGTCGCGCCAGCCCAGGACCTGCAGGCCCTCGGCTTCGACGATCTTCTCGACGGCCTCGCACGCCAGCTTGGCGTCGCGGGCCGACTGCGGCAGGAAAGCGATGCCCGTGGCGTAGCTGCCCTCGGCGGGCAGCTCGAAGCCTTCCTCGGCGCACACGGCGCGGAGGAACTCGTCGGGTACCTGCAGCAGGATGCCTGCGCCGTCGCCGGTGTTCGGCTCGGCACCTGCAGCACCGCGGTGCTCCAGGTTCAGCAGTGCCGTGATCGCCTTGTCGACGATGTCGCGGCTCCGACGTCCGTGAATGTCCGCGACCATGGCGACGCCACAGGCGTCGTGCTCATGCGCGGGGTTGTACAGCCCGACCTTGCTGGGTCCGCCGTGCTGCGGCGCCATTCCCACCTAACCCTTCACCATCTTCTTTACGAAGCATCGCTTGACCGCCGCTTTTAGCGGCGCCAGCGGACTGAGCGACGGTATGCCAGCGTGCAGCACTGAACGACGGGCCGTCCCGCTCGCCTCGATTGAGACAAAACGATATGACAAACCCGGCCTGACATGCCAACTTAGGCAGGCCTAACGAGGTTGCTGCGACTGTGGTCGACAACACTCGAAAGCTACCGGTCGGTAGCGCCAATTTTATTGGAGCCCTTGCGTTTTCGCCAATCAATTCCGGTCACACCCGAACCGGACCCACCCGCACCACCGGTCACGACACCCCAGTTTGGTTTGCTATGCATCACATTTCCGCAGGCTGTTACCAAAAATTTATTTGCTGTAAAGATTGCTCAGATTCTTAGATTCGCGGCCCGGACACCGGGCAACCTCCGGTCACCTTTGGGCGGCTGTTCAGCAACGACCGCCGACTGCGAGACCTATCGGCGGGACGCTCGAAATGCTGTTTGCTGACCCGGCTTTTTCGACTGGAATTGGAGGGTTTGACCAAATGAGTGCTCCCACGATGACACACAGGCTGGCGGCGGAGGCCGTCGGCACCTTCTGGCTGGTCCTCGGCGGCTGCGGCGCCGCGGTCTTTGCCGCCAACCCGACCGAACACACCTCCATCGGCATCGGATTCCTCGGTGTCGCAATCGCTTTCGGCCTCACGGTACTGACGGGCGTCTACGCCTTCGGCGCCGTCTCCGGCGGTCATTTCAACCCGGCAGTCACCCTCGGTGCGGCGCTGGCCCGCCGGATCGAGTGGAAAGCGCTCCCCGTGTACTGGATCGCCCAGGTGGTCGGCGGACTCGTCGCCGGCGGGGTCATCTACTGGATCGGCAGCGGCCAGAAGGGCTGGTCGGCGACCGGCAACATGGCCGCGAACGGTTTCGGTGACCACTCACCGGAACATTTCGGCCTGGCCTCGGTGCTCATCACCGAAATCGTCCTGACCGCGATGTTCCTGTTCGTGATCCTGGGTTCCACCGACGCTCGGGCGCCCAAGGGCTTCGCGGGCCTGTCCATCGGCCTGTCCCTGACCCTGATCCATCTGATCTCGATCCCGATCTCCAACACCTCGGTGAACCCGGACCGCTCGACCGGCGTCGCGTTCTTCAACGGCAACGGGGCACCCACGCAGCTGTGGGTGTTCTGGCTGGCGCCGCTCGTCGGAGCCGCCGTCGCAGGCGTTGCCTACCCGCTGTTGTTCGGTTCCGCCTCGGAGCCGGATCGGGACTAGATCTTCTTCAAACTCGGAATCGCCTGGCGCGCACCGAATCTCGGATTGCGCGCCAGGCCACTGACCTCGAGCAACCGTACCGCCCGATGCCGGTGCGGCCGGAGCGGTTCCAGCAGTTCGACCATCGCTGCGTCGTCGATCGGGTGACCCAGCAGGGTCCAGCCGACCATCTTCGCGAGGTGATAGTCGCCGACCGAGAGCGCGTCGGCGTCGCCGAACGCCTTCTGCACCGTCTCGGCAGCCGTCCACAACCCCACTCCCGGCAACGACATCAGCGCCGTCGTCGCGGTCTCCGCCGTCAACCGCTCCAGCGCATCGGCCCGCTGCGCGCATCCGACCAGGGTGCGGGCCCGGCCGAGGTCGACGTTGGCCCGGTGGAATTCCCAGGACGGGATGCGGCGCCACGCCTCGGCGGTCGGCGGCAGCCGCATCCCGGCCGGCGCCGGGCCGGGTGCCGGCGCGCCATACCGCATGGTCAGGATGCGGAACGAATTCCACGCATCCCGGCCTTGTACGCGTTGCTCGAGGATCGCCGGGATCAGCACCTCGAGCACGCGGCCGGTGCGGCACAGCCGCAGATGCGGAACCCGCCGCCAGGCTTCGGCGATGGTCGGTTCCGCCGGCGCGAACCCCGTCGCGTCGTCCTCGGCACCGACAAGCCCGGGCAGCCGGTCCAGAAATTCGGCCGCGCCGTCACCCCACACCTCGCACTCGACGGTCTTGAGATCAGGCGAGCTGAGCCGTGCCGTGACTCCGCCGGTGCGCATCAAACTGGTGCGCCAGATGACGCCGTCGACGGTCCGGAATGTCGGGTCGGTCCCGCCACGGCGCAGCGGCGACAACGTCAGCCCGAGGCCGGCCGGGCCGTCCAGGGCCAGGCTGGCGGTGGGCACGGATTCAGGTTAGGCGCGATGCCGCACGATGTCGGCCTTGTCCGGATAGAACGCCACCCGGCCGGCGATTTCCGCGACCGCCGGGTAGGGCTGTTCGTAGGTCCAGATGACGTCCTCGACGTCGCCGACGTGGTAGTAGCCGGCATCACCCTTGTACGGGCAGTAGCTGGTGGTCGTGCTGCGGGTCAGCGCCGACCGGTCGACGTCGGCGAGCGGAATGTATTGCACCGCTGGATAATTCGACTCCTGCAGGGTGAGTGCATCGGATGTCTCCGCGACCACCTGGCCATTGACCGTGACGGTGACGCGTCCGGCGGTCGGCGTGATCGTGATGGGGTGGGCCGCAGTGGGCTGTAGCACGGGACGCTCGGTCATGCCCATTGCAACACCTTTCCTCGCAACACCGATTCCCGACATGACGCTGGGCCTGTCACCAGCGACAGGCCCAGCCATCAGACGGCAACTAGTGACGGATTACAGCGCAATCCAGATGCCGAAGAACCAGAAACCCCACGCCATGAAGCCCGGGTCCCACACCGGGTACACGGTGTAGCCCCAGTAGTCGAACGGCGGAGGCGGCGGAGCCCACGGCGGCGGCGCCACCCAGATGATGTTCGGCCTCGGCGGTGGTCCCCAGCCCCACGGGCCCGGCCCATGGCCCCACGGCGGCGGGCCGCCACGCCAGTGCCAGTCATTCGGTCCCGGGTCGCCCGGCCTGGGGTGCCAGTTGCCCTGGTCTCCGGGATGCCAGTTCCCCTGGTCGCCCGGATGCCAGTCATCGTGATTACCCGGGTTGCCGGGCGGTGGCCCGCCGGGCCCGCCGCCGGGACCACCGGGATTTCCGGGCGGACCGCCGGGGTTTCCGGGCGGACCGCCGGGGTTTCCGGGCGGACCGCCGCCACCCGGACCGTGCCCGTTACCCGGACCATTGCATACCTGCATCGGCGGGCAGGGTGCAGGCTTCGCCTGCGCGATATTGACTCCCAATCCCATGATCGCCGCGCTCACACCGGTGGTGAGCGCGGTAGCTGCCACAAACGTCTTTTTGCTCATATCAACCCAACTCCTTCGTTGGAAGGTGCCGTCACGCGGTATATCGCCGGGATACCCCCAAACGGTTACCCGCAAAGGTCGGGCATTCTTGTTGAGCCGCCGACAATTACCGCTTGCCCAACCCCGGGCGGCCTGTCTACGATCAGCCCCATGACCGCACAGGGACCCGCCTCCGTCACCGCTGCCATCGAGATCGCTGCCAGCCCGTCGGCTGTCTACGCGTTGCTGACCGATCTGCCCACCTTGGCCTCGCTCGCCGAGGAGGCTCACACCATGGAGTGGCAGAAGGGTTCGTCGGCGGTACCGGGTTCGGTGTTCAAGGGACACAACCGCAACGGCTCGAAGACGTGGACCACCAGCTGCACCGTCACCGAGGCCGAGCCGGGTCGGACGTTCGGCTTCGCCGTGAAGTCCTCGATCGTGCCCATCGCGCACTGGCGCTACGACATCACCGAGACGGCGAACGGCTGCCGCGTCGCCGAGTCGACCTGGGACAACCGGCCGGGTCTGCTGAAGCTGTTCGCCGCCTCGCTCACCGGCGTCGCCGACCGTGATGCGGCCAACGCCGAGAACATCCGGTTGACGCTCGAGCGGCTGAAGGCCCGCGCCGAAGCCGCGTAGGACTTAACGGGACGCCGGGCGCCTAGCCGGGTCCGCCCACCAGCAAGCCGGCCGAGGCGAACTTCAAACCGCAGCGGAGCTCGTCGAGTTGGATCGGGTCGTCGCTTTCGATGTAGCGCGTCGTGGTGGCCACGGCCATGTTGAAGAACAGCCACGCCAACGCTCGCGGGCTCAGCTCGTGGCGGTACTGGTCCCGGTAGTGCGCCATGTGCAGGGTGGTCATCGCCAGCAGCGTCGCGTTCAGGCCTGAGGCGTTCTCCAGCGTGCGGGCATAGTCCGGCCGGTCAGCCACGTAACGGATCAACTTCCGGTTGGCGATCGTGAAATCGATCAGGATGTCGATCGACGCCTGCATGGCGTGCTGCGGCTGCTCCAGGGTGACCGAGCGGAGCATGTCCTCTATCCGCGGCGCCTGCTCCGCGGCGAGCTGCTCGATCGCGGCATGGATGAGCTCTTCCTTGTTGGCGAAGTACTGGTAGATGGAGCCCTTGCTGACGCCGGCCCGCGCCGCGATGGCGTTGGTGGTGATCTGCTCGGGGTCCGTCTTCTTCAACATCTTCACCGCCGTCGCAATGATTTTTGCGACCATCTCACGAGAACGCTCCTGCTTCGGTAGCTTCCGCTGATCTGACGTGCGGGTTTCCATATCAGTCCTTGAATCCGAATGCGACTTGAATGCGACCTTTGGGTCAGATTACCGTCGCATCACGCTCAAGGAGGTGCGCTGAATGACCGCCACATCGGATGTCTCAGTCCCGGCCGTCGAAGAATCGAACGACATCGAACTCGTTCCGCTCGACTCGCTCACCGGCGAGCACACCGGCCGGTGGACGTTCCTGATCGTTGACGGCGCGGCGTTCATGATGCAGGCGATGCACCCTGTCATCGCCGAGATCACCGGCCGCTATTCGGCTGCGTTCCACGGGGATCCGGGCGGGCGGGCAATCCGCAGCGTGGACTCGGTGCTGCGCTGGACCTACGGAGGTACCGAGGCGCTCGCCGAAGGCGACCGGGTACGCGCCCTGCACCAGCCGATCACCATGAAGAGCGCCGGGACCGGAAGACAGATCAGCGCGCTCAATCCCGAGGCCTATCAGTGGGTGATCGCCACCGGCTACATCGTCAACGCCGAAGGCGGGGGCAAGCTGCTGATCGGACGCGACTTCACCGACGCCGAGAAGGATGAGCTACTGCGCGACAACCGCCGGCTCGCCCGCCTGCTGCACGTGCCGATGACCGGCTATCCGACGACGCGCGCCGAGATGGCCGACTACTACGAGGCCATGATCGACAAGCTGCAAGGCACACCGCAGGCGTTGCAATTGATCGAGGAGATGCAGACGGGCGACGTCGCACTCCCATCGTCCGTGCCGAAGCTGTTGCACCCGTTGGTTCGGCGCGCGCTCCGCCCCGCGCTGCGGTTCAACTACCTGTCGGTGGTGGGGCTGCTCGAACCGCGGCTGCGGGCGAAGCTCGGAGTCACCTGGAGCGACGCCGAGGAGCGTCAACTTCAGCGCATCTATGCCGTGATCCGTGCGGCCTACCGCGTCCTACCTGATCGGCTCACGTACTTTCCGCTGGCCTACCACGCGCGGAAACACCAAGAGTGCCTTGACAAGATGAAGCAGCGGCAGCAGAAGTCGTTCGCCTACAACTTGCCCGAGTGTCCGCCTGCCGCACGCTGAGATCACGAGGCCGCCCGGTCAGCCCCACGAATACCGGTGGTACTGCGACATATGACGCATGCCGGGGACCGCGCGCATGACGGCCGCCATCGCTCGCAGCCCCGTGGGCAGCCGGTCGTAGCCGTCGGGGCCCAGGGCGGACTCCCACGACAGCAGCCGTAGTCCCGGCACCGCCGACAGGACGTCGTCCGGGCCATCCATGGCCCACTTCAATGTCGCGCCCGAACGGCGCACCACGGAGTTCGTCCACTGCAGTTTCACACCCAGCCGGCTGAAACCATCGAATTGCAGTTCCCCGCTTGGGAAATGCGTCACGATGCGACGGAACAGGGCCTGCCCGTCGGCCTCGCTGAGATACATGGTGAGACCTTCTGCGATCATCAGCACCGGGCGGTCGGCCGGGATGTCGGCAAGCCACGCCGGGTCCGTCACCGATGCGGACACGATGTGGCAGTGCTCGCGGGGCGGGTAGAGCTGACGCCGCAGATCGGCGACCTCCGGGTAGTCGATGTCGTACCAGTCGACGCCGGGCCCGGGGTCCAGCCGGTAGTACCGGCTGTCCAGGCCGCAACCCAGGTGCAGCACAACGGCTTCCGGATGCACGGCCAGGAACTGCCGGGCCGTCTTGTCGAAATAGGCCGACCGCAGCGTGATACCCGGTGACCTGGCGGCCGTGACCGTGGTCTGCGACCAGTCGTAGTCGATGCGCGCGACGACATCCCGGGCATAGGTGTCGTGCAGGACCGGGTTCGGCAGGTCGGCGTCGAGCGCCTTGCCGTACAGCGTGGCAAGCATCGTCTGCGGTGCCCCGGTCAGGTCCACCTGCAATCTGTCCGTCATGTTTTCGACGCTAGCCGTGACCGCCACTGCAGCGCCACGACTTAACGCCGTACGGCGCGTTGTTCAGCCCGCGGACTTCTGGGCCTGGCGAGCCTTTCGCAGCCCCACCCAGAACCGCGCCGCTTCTCGCACCGCGTCCTCGACCGGCCTTGGCTCCCAACCTAATTCGGCCCTGGCCTTGCTGCAGTCGACGGGTGCCTCGGCGCGCATCAGCCGCAGCGACGCCAGCGACATGTGCTCGTCGGTGCCTTTGATCCGGCCTTTGACGGTGCCCATCGTGGCGAGCGCATAGGTCACCGGCAGCGGCAGCGACCTGGCCGGCGCCGGCACCCCGGCCTCGGCCGCGGCGATCCGCGCCACCGCGGCATTGCTGATCATCTTGTCGGAGATCAGATATCGCTCACCGGGCCGGCCCTTGCCGGCCGCCAGGATCAACGCGCGGGCGGCGTCGTTGACGTCGACCGCCTCCAGTTCGATGCCGCTCATCACGAACGGCAGCTTCCCGAACGCGGCACCGGCGATGATGGCGCCGTGCGGCGTCCGGCCCCAGTCGGTTCCGCCGTACGTGGTGGACACGCACATCGCGACCGCGGGCAACCCCCGCTCGCGGGCGTATTCGAGCACCAGTTTCTCGGCCTGCACGCGCGACCGCACGTACGGCGGCAGGGTGCGCTCGTCGGCGATGTCGTCCTCGGTGGACACGAAGCCGCGCTTGCGCCCCACCGTGGCGTAGCTGCTGGTGAAAACGAATTTCTTGAGACGCGAGGCGATTTCGGGCTCCACCGCGATGTCCAGCACATTGCGGGTGCCCTCGACGTTGGTACGGAACAATGGCGACGGATCCCGGAGCCAGCCGCGGGTGTCGACCACGCAGTAGTAGACGACGTCGGCGCCGGTCATCGCGGCGCGCAGGGTGTCGTTGTCCCAGATGTCGCCCTCGTAGCGGGTCACGTCGAGGTCGTCGATGCCGATGGTGTTGGCGCCGGCCCGCACCATGACCCGCACGTCTTCCCCGTCCGCCACCAGCTGCCGGGTGACGTGCGAGCCGAGGTAGCCGTTGGCCCCGATGACGAGGGCGGTCACCGACGTCCCCTGCCACCGACCTTGCGCATCCACTCCTCGGCGACCTCGGGCAGCGTGCCCAGCGCTTCGGCCTTCTTGCACCACGCCATGGTGGCCTCGAGGAATTTCATGGGGTTGTAGATGTCTTCCTGCTTGCTCCACAGGCCGTCGCCCGCGTACGTCATGATCGAGATGTTGGTGGCGCCGATGATGGTGCCGTCCCCCGGGTCACGCATGGGGTTGTCGAGTTCGCAGATGACGCGGCCGGTCGCTTCGTCGTACACCTTCCACAGCGACGGGAACGACGTCATGTAGCTGCCCGGGAAGTTCTCCATGGTGTTCCAGATCCAGGGCCGCACTTCCTCGCGCCCGTGCATGGTGCCCATGGCGTGCTCGATGTACAGCACGTCCTCGGTGTAGTGGTCGGTCCACGGATCCCAGTCGCGCGTCTGGGCGGCGCGGTCAACGGTCTGCTCGAAGACGTCGAATGCCGCGATGAGTTCCTCGCGACTGAAGGTGTTGCCCGTCACAGGAAAACTAGAACACGTTCTAGCTGCGTTTGTCGAGCACTTGCGCAGTCGCCGGGACTTCGGTTCTCTGGAGTCAAAGCGAGGAGGCGTACATGACCGACACTGCGACCGCGATCCTGGCGGGCGGCTGCTTCTGGGGGATGCAGGACCTGATCCGCAAGCAACCGGGCGTGCTGACCACGCGGGTCGGCTACACCGGTGGGTCCAACGAGCACCCGACCTACCGCAATCACCCCGGCCACGCCGAGGCCGTCGAGATCATCTACGACCCCAGCCAGACCGACTTCCGGGCGCTCCTGGAGTTCTTCTTCCAGATCCACGACCCGTCGACCGTCAACCGGCAGGGCAATGACGTCGGCACCAGCTACCGCTCGGCCATCTTCTACACCGACGACGAGCAGAAGCGCATCGCCGAAGACACCATCGCCGACGTCGACGCCTCGGGTCTGTGGCCCGGCAAGGTGGTCACCGAGGTGACGCCCGCCGTGCCGTTCTGGGAGGCCGAGCCCGAGCACCAGGACTATCTGGAGCGCATCCCCAACGGCTACACGTGCCACTTCCCGCGGCCGGGCTGGAAACTGCCCAAA
Source organism: Mycobacterium sp. SM3041 (assembly GCF_039668335.1). NCBI lineage: Bacteria > Bacillati > Actinomycetota > Actinomycetes > Mycobacteriales > Mycobacteriaceae > Mycobacterium > Mycobacterium sp. SM3041. The sequence goes on from NZ_JAYXBQ010000037.1 coordinate 144,116, forward strand.
CGAGCGTGATTTGTGCACGATTTTCCGCGCCAGCCGCGGAAAATCGTGCACAAATCGCTAAGTCCCGGCGCGCTCGGCGATCAGCCGGGCGACCAGTTCGGGATGCTGATCCGGCAGCCAGTGGTTGGCGCCCTCGACGATCTCGAACTTGTACGGCGCATGGACGAACTGCTCGGTGAGCAGAGCGCCCTTGCGGCCGAGCGCGATGTCGCCGTCGCTCCAGATGTAGGTGGTGGGCCGGACCACCGGCGTGAACGCCGACTTCGGGTTGACGAACGGCATGGCGCGGTACCAGTTGAGCGCGGGAGTCAGCGCCCCGCTGTCGAACACCTCGGCCTGGGTGACGGCCAGCGCATCGGCGGTCATGCCGCTGCGCGGCATCGCCAGCTGCGCGAATCGTTCACCGAGCCAAGGCAGCTGGAAGATCAGCATGTAGTACGAGTGCAGCGCCTGCGTCCCGACGGCCATCGCCTTCAGGAAGGCACCGGTGTGGGGCACCGACACCGCGGTCAGGGTGCGCACCAACTCGGGTTTCGTCGCCGTCAGCGCCCAGGCGATCGCGGCGCCCCAGTCGTGCCCGACCACGTGCACCGGCCCGCCGACCAGGTCGATCAGCGCGGCGACGTCATCGGTCAGCTTGGGAATCGTGTACTGGCGCCGGCCCTTCGGTCGGGCACCGGGTGAATAGCCGCGCTGGTTGGGCACCAAGGTGCGAAAACCATTGGCGTGCAACAGCTCCGACACGGCGGCCCAGGACTCGGCGGTCTGCGGGAAGCCGTGCAACAACACCACGACGTCGCCGTCGATGGGGCCGGAGTCGACCACATCGAAGGTCAGTCCGTCATTGCGGTACTGCGTAATCCGTTCGGTCACAGCACGAACCTACAGCGGGGTGACGCGCCTGCGTAAGGTCACGCGACCGCCATCTTTCGGCGTGTAGGCCACGCCGCGGGAGAAGACCTTCTCGCCCGGCGCGCTGGTGACCTGAATGGCGAAGTGCCGCAACACCGTCCGTAGCACGACGTCCATCTCGACCTGGGCGAACACCGCCCCGACGCAGCGCCGGGTACCGCCGCCGAACGGCAGGAAGGCCAGCGGGGGCCGGCGCCCGAGGAACCGCGTGGGGTCGAACCGCTCCGGATCCGCGAATTCCTTTGCGTCCTCGTGCATGTGGTCGATGGCGACGATGACCGAGAAGCCCCGCGGGATGACCCATTCCCCGAGCTGGAAGGTCGGCGCGTACACATGCCGGCCGGCGAAGTCGATGATGGTGCGGATGCGCTGCACCTCCAGGATGGTCGCCAGGCGGTACTCGTCGGTCTCACCGGCTGCCACCTCGTCTTCCAGGCGCCGCAGCACCTCGGGGTGCCGGGAGATCCGCTCGAACACCCACGCCATGGTGGCCGCGGTGGTTTCGTGGCCGGCCGCCAGCAGCGTCAGCAGTTCGTCGGCGATGTCGCTGCGGGACATCGCCGTTCCGTCCTCGTAGGTGCTGCGCAGCAGCAATGCCAGGACGTCGTCACGGCTCTCGAGCTGAGGGTCGGCGGCGACCGCGTCGATCAGCCGGCCGACCACCTCGTCGTACCGTCGCCGGTATTCGGCGAGCCGGCCCCACGGTGTGAAGCGGCCGTAGGTGCGCGGCGGCATGGGCAGTACCGCCAGCCGCGATCCCAGGGTGACCCACGGCGGGATGATGCGCCGCAGTTCGTCGAGGTGGTGACCGTCTGCGCCGAACACCGCGCGCAGGATGGCGTTGAGGGTGATGTGCATCATCGGCTCGAGCGTGGGGAACGACTTCCCCTCCGGCCAGGACGCCGCCGCGCGCAGCGTCTCCTCCTCGAAGATGCGCTCGTAGTTCTTGATGCTCTTGCCGTGGAACGGCGGGGTCAGCAGCTTACGGCGCAGCCGGTGCTCGGAACCGTCGAGCGCGAACACCGATCCGCTGCCGAGGACGCGCGACAGGTTCGGCTGGATGTTGCCGACATCGGCGGGGTTGGCCGCGAACAGCTGTTTGGCCAGCTGCGGGTCGGTCACCATGACCGCACGGCCGAAAACCGGTGCGTCACAGGTGAATACCGGGCCCAGTCGCGGCACCATCCGGTTGACGAACTTCCGCCGGTTGGTCGCGAACGCCACCCCTTGGAGAAACTTGGGCACTCCGGTCGCCGGTGGCAGGTGGATCGCCGGCGCACGCTCGGTGAGTTCAGCGGTGACGGTTTTCGGTCATGGCACGCTCCAAGCCACTGATTACGCGGTACCACGGTGTACCGCGTCGTTATCCGGTACGGTACCGGCTGGTACCAGAGGTGACAAGGGTTTTGGGAGAGCGATGGCAGACGGCGAGGTCAACGCGGCGCAGCCGTTCCGCGGGCGGCTGCTCGACGGGCTGGCCACCTCGCTGGAGACCCGGGGCTACCGCGACACCACCGTCGCCGACATCGTCCGGAACGCCAAGACCTCGAAGCGCACGTTCTACGACCAGTTCGCGAGCAAGGAAGAGTGCTTCGTCGAGCTGCTGCGCGCCAACAACGAGGACCTCATCGCCCGGATCCGCGCCGCGATCGATCCCGACGGCGACTGGGAGCAGCAGGTGCGCAACGCGGTCGACGCGTACGTCGCGCACATCGCTTCCTGGCCCGCGATCACCCTGAGCTGGATCCGGGAGGCCCCGGCGCTCGGTGACGCCGCGCTCCCGCTCAATCGCCTGGCCATGGAGCATCTGACCGACATGGTCGTCGATCTCACGAGCGGTTCGGGATTCGAGCGCGCCGGCATCGCCCCGATCAGCCGGCCGGTGGCCCTGATCCTGCTGGGCGGCCTCCGTGAACTCACGGCACTGCTCGTCGAGGACGGCCGCGACGTCGCGGAGCTCACCGAGCCGGCAGTCACCGCCGCGCTGGCGATGCTGGGTACCCGATCGTCAGCGCAGCATCAGCCGGGCTGACTTCTCCAGCCGCTCGGCAATCTCGTCGTACGACGTGAACCCCATGCCGGCCCGGACCAGCGCGCCCGAATACAGCATCTCCAGCGACTCGATGACGTCGTTGTCCACGTCCGGGCCGAGTGCCGCGGCCAATCGCGACCGGATGTCCCCGGCGATGCGCTGCCGCAGCACTTCGACATCCGGGTCGCGGCCCAGCAGCGCGTTGGTCACGGCCCCGGCGAACTCCGGCTCGTCGATCACCAACAGCGCGATGTGCCGCAGCACCTCGGTCACCCGAGTGGCAGGATCGTCGGAGTCGTGCGCCGCGGGCGGTGACGACGCCAGCCGGCGCCAGAACACCTCGGCGACCAGGTGTTCCTTCGACGAGAAGTAGGTATAGGCCGTCGCGGCGCCGACACCGGCGTCGGCCGCGACCCGGCGGACCGTCAGCCCCGCGAAGCCTTCGCGGCGCAACAGGTCGAGCGCGGCACGGCTCAGCCGGTCGACCGTATCGGCCTGTTTGGCCGTCAACCGGCGCCGGGTGGGCTCAAGCGCCTGTTCAGACACGTGTCCGGACGCTACGGCAACCAGCGAAGCGCAGCAAGCGGTCTACCGTGGACACATGCGGGCGTTGATCGTCGTCGACGTGCAGAACGACTTCTGCGAAGGGGGATCCCTTGCGGTCTCCGGCGGTGGCGAAGTGGCTCGCGCGATCACCGGCCTGCTGGCCCGCCGCGAGTACGACCATGTCGTCGCCACGGCCGACCACCACATCGACCCGGGTGCGCATTTCTCCGACCAACCCGACTTCCTGACCTCATGGCCGCCGCACTGCGTCGCGGGCACACCGGGCGCGCAGTTCCATCCCGAGCTCGACGTGTCCACGGTCGAGGCGGTGTTCCGCAAAGGACCGTATTCCGCCGCATACAGCGGGTTCGAAGGCGAGGACGACGCCGGCACTGCGCTGGCGGACTGGCTGCGCGCCCGCGGGGTCGACGAGGTCGACGTGGTCGGCATCGCCACCGACTACTGCGTCAAGGCGACGGCAGCCGACGCCGCCGAAGCCGGGTTCCGCACCCGCGTCCTGCTCGACTACACGGCCGGGGTGTCGGCCGACGGCACCGCGAATGCCGTTGCCGCCCTGCGAGATTCCGGCGTCACGGTGGTCTAGACAGTCGGGTCCACCGGACGGCCCGTCCACCGCGGCAGGCGCCCGGCCTGCAGCGCCCGCACCCCCTCCTTGGCGTCGTCATGCGCCATCACCGCGCGGTGAATCTCGGTCTCCCGCTGCCCCACCTCGTCGCGCGACAGCTCGAAGGACTCCCAGAGCAGCCGCTTGCTGGCCGCCACCGACATCGGCGCGGTGTTGTCCGCGATGTCATGGGCCACCGCCAGCGCGGCGGGCAGCACCTCGTCAGCGGGCAGCACCCGGCCGGCGATGCCGAGTTCCGCCGCTCGGTGGCCGTCGAAAGTTGTTCCGGTCAAGAGGATTTCCGCGGCCCGGGCGATGCCGACCAGCCGGGGCAACGCCCAGTGCGAGTAGGCGTCCCCCACCACGCCGCGGCGCACCTGCACGACGCCGTAACGCGCGTCGGCGGCGAAGATCCGGATATCGCACTGCAGCGCCAAGGTGAGGCCCAGCCCGATCGCATGTCCGTTGACCGCCGCGATCACCGGCTTGCTCAACGACCACGCCGGGACCGGGATGCCCGCCGCACTGAACTCGGGGCCGGGCGCGGCGAACGTCTGGTCGCCCGCGGCCAGGTCGGCCCCGGCGCAGAACGCCGGCGGCGCGCCGGTCAGCACGATGGCCCGCACGTCGTCGGCCGCGTTGCAGCGGCTGTACGCGTCGGCGAGTTCCTCACGCATGCCGTCACCAAAAGCGTTGCGCCGCTCCGGCCGGTTCAGCGTCAGCGTCACCACACCACCGTCGAACGCGGTCAGCAGTGTGCGGTATTCAGGGAACACCGCCCGAGTAAACCACGGTTCTGCAATACCTCTGCAACAGAGCTATTATGAGGACGTGCCCGCCGACACCGCCCTCAGCTCCGACCTCACCACCGGCCTGTTCCACACCGTCGGCAGGTTTCGCCGGCAACTGCGCCGGACCGCCGGCGGGAGCTTCGCGGGCGTAACCCAATCGCAAGCCGAACTGCTCAGACTCGTCGGCCGGCAGCCCGGCATCTCGGTTCGGGAAGCCGCACAGGAACTGGGCCTGGCCGCCAACACCGCGTCGACCCTGGTCTCCAAGCTGGCTGCGGACAACCTCCTCGTCCGCAGCGTCGACCCCGACGACCGCCGCATCGGCCGGCTCCGGCTGACCGAACCGGCCCAGCAGCTGGCGGACGAGACCAGGGCGGCCCGGCGGGCCGCCCTCGATGCCGTACTGAACCAGCTCAGCGGCGAGCAAATCCATGATCTGACAAAGGGTTTGGCAGTCCTTTCCGAGATGACCCGAATGCTCCAGGAGGGCCGATCATGAGTACCCTCGCCATCGAATGCGACCACGTCACGCACCGCTACGGCGATTTCACCGCGGTCGATGACCTCAGCCTCACCGTCGACGTGGGCGAAACCATGGGGCTGCTCGGCCCCAACGGCGCCGGCAAGACCACCCTGGTACGGCTGCTCACCACTCTGACGCCGGTGCAGCACGGGCAGATCCGCATCTTCGGGCTCGACGCCGGGCGCCGCACCATGGACATCCGCCAGAACCTTGGCTATGTGCCGCAACAACTCTCGATCGAGTCCGCCCTCACCGGACGGCAGAACGTCGACCTGTTCGCGCGCCTGTACGACGTGCCGCGCCGCGAACGCCGGGACAGGGTCGACGATGCGCTACGCGCCATGCAGCTGCTCGATGTCGCCGACCGGCCCGCGAAGACGTTCTCGGGCGGCATGGTCCGGCGACTCGAGCTGGCCCAAGCCCTCGTGAACCGGCCGTCGCTGTTGATCCTCGACGAACCCACCGTCGGCCTGGATCCCATTGCGCGCGACAGCGTCTGGGCCCAGGTGGCGAATATGCAGCAAGAGTTCGGCATGACGGTCCTGCTCACCACGCACTACATGGAGGAAGCCGACGCGTTGTGCGACCGGGTTGCCCTGATGCACCACGGCGTTCTGCAGGCCGTCGGGTCGCCCACCGATCTGAAGGCGACGCTCGGCCCGGCCCGCACCCTCGAGGACGTTTTCCGGCACTACGCCGGCTCCGACCTGTCGGAGGACGACGACCGTCAGACCCTCAAGGACGTCCGCGCCGGAAGGAGGACTGCCCGTCGTGTCAGTTGACGTCGAACTCGTCGCCGCACCCCGCGGCGCCAGGCGCATCGGTGGGCTCGCCCGCCGCATGGGCGCCTTCGCCCTGGTCGAATTGCAGAAGCTGCGTCACGACCGCACCGAGTTGGTCACCCGCACGGTTCAGCCGGCGCTGTGGCTGCTGATCTTCGGCCAGACGTTCTCGCGGTTGCACGTCATCAACACCGGCAGCGTGCCTTATCTGTCGTTCCTGGCGCCGGGGATCATCGCCCAGTCGGCATTGTTCATCTCGATCTTCTACGGCATCCAGATCGTCTGGGACCGCGACGCCGGCATCCTTGCCAAGCTGATGGTGACGCCATCGCCGGCGTCGGCACTGATCACCGGCAAGGCGTTCGCGGCGGGAGTCCGCTCGATCGCCCAGGTGATCGGGGTTCTGGTGATCGCCCTGCTGCTGGGCATCCATCTCAGCTTCAACCCGCTGCGCATCCTGGCGGCCATGGCGGTGGTGATGCTCGGATCAGCGTTCTTCTCTTGTCTTTCAATGACTTTGGCGGGTCTGGTCCGCAACCGCGACCGGCTCATGGGCATCGGCCAGGCCATCACCATGCCGCTGTTCTTCGCCTCCAACGCGCTGTATCCGGTGGACATCATGCCAGGCTGGCTGCACGCGCTGTCCACCGTGAACCCGCTGTCCTACGAGGTGAACGCGATGCGCTCACTGCTGCTGGGCACCCCGGGCAACACCCTGCTCGATATCGCGGTTCTCGCGGTCGCGGCAGTGCTCGGCATCGCCGCCGCGTCGGGACTGCTGCGGCGGCTGGTCCGCTGACGAACGCTGTTCGGCTACCTAATCGGCTCTCATCTCACGCCTAGGCCGCGGGCGTTGACTCGTTTCATGAAGCACAGCATCGTCGCCGTCGTTCTGGACGCCGGCACTGACGCCGGACTGGCCACCGCACACAGCCTGCTGGCCGACGGACACCGCGTGGTGGTGACGGCGCGGCAGGCCCGCCCCCTGGTCCGCATCACCCACGGCTACGCCGCCGACCGGGTCTACGCGCTGGCGGCCGACACTCACGATCGCAGCCAGCTCGACCAGGTGCTGGCCCTGACCCGCGCCCGGTTCGGCCGCGTCGACATGATCGTCGACCCCCAGCTGTATCGCTCGGTCCTGCCTGCTTCCGCCTGAATTGCTGTTAGGTTCGAGCCAATCGGCAGATCATGGCCACAAGATTGGAACGAACGTTGCGCAACGCCCTCAAGATCGCTGCAGCAGTCTTCACCGTCGCGGCAGTTTCCGCCGCCGCCACCGAAACCCTGGCCAATAGCCCGGCCACCATCCCGTTCATCCCGACGGGCATCAGCCAGTCGGCCAGCAGCGTCGGCTTCGCCGACTCCGACGTCTACGGCATGAACGCCGACGACATCAACCACACCTTCGACCTGATGTCGGCGACCGGTGTGCGCACCGTCCGCATCATCATTCCGTGGGCCGGCATCGAGGGCACCCAGGGCAGCTTCAACTGGGGCCAGGTCGACACCGTCGTCGGTGCGGCCAATGCCCGCCACATGTCGGTGGTCGGCGCGATCGTCGCGACGCCGGCCTGGGCGGTGGCGCCGGGCGCCATCCCGATCAGCAGCCCGCCGGCCTCGGCCGCGGTGTACGGCGACTTCGCCGGCGCGGTGGCCGCGCACTACAAGGGCCGGGTGGACGCCTACGAGATCTGGAACGAGCCCAACGCCGTGATGTCCTGGACGTCCGGCCCGCAGGGTCCGGAGCCCGCCGTCTACGCCGACATGCTGAAGGCCTCGTACCCGAAGATCAAGGCCGCCGATCGTGGCGCCGTCGTCATCGGCGGTGTGGTCGGCGCGGTCGTGTCGTTCGGCTCGCTGACCCTGGACCCCGTGACCTTCATCCAGCGCATGTACGCCGCCGGAGCGGCCGGTTCGTTCGACGCGCTGTCGTTCCACCCGTACCACTACAACCTGAAGTTCTCGGCCGGCGCCGGAGTGCCCAACTCACCGCTGAGCCAGACCGACGGCATCCATCAGGCCATGGCGGCCAACGGTGACGGCGGCAAGAAGATCTGGGCCACCGAGTACGGCGAGCCCAACTCGGCCGTCGACGAGGCCACCCAGGCCGACTACATCCGCGACTTCCTGGCCAAGTGGCGCACGCTGCCCTACGCCGGTCCGTCGTACATCTACACCACGCGCGACCGCGTCACCGGCAGCTCGAACCCCGAGGAATCCATCGGCGTCTACCGCTCCGACTGGACCCCGAAGCCGGCTCAGGCCGCCGTCAAGGCAATGACCTAACCGCTGACGATGTTCGCGATGGCGCCCAGCGGCAGGTCCAGCCAGTGCGGCCGGTGCCGGGCCTCGTACCCCGCTTCGTAGACCGCCTTGTCGAGTTCGTAGGCGGCCAGCAGTTCCGCATCGGGTTCGGTGCCGCCGCCCTCGGCATAGCCGGCGCAGAACGCCGCCCGGTTGCGGTCGGCCCATTCGCGGGCGCGGGCGGCGAGCTGCTTGCGGCGCTGTTCGTTGCCGCCGCCCTCGGTCAGCCGCTGGAACGCCGCGTACTGATAGGACCGCAGCATCCCCGCGACGTCCCGCAACGGTGAGTCGGGGGCGCGGCGCTGATCCAGGGACTGCCCGGGTTCGCCTTCGAAGTCGATCAGCAGCCAGGTCTCGGGGGTGCGCAGCACCTGGCCCAGATGCAGGTCACCGTGGATCCGTTGCACCGTGATCGGCTGCCCCTCCAGCGCGCGGTAGCGACTCTCGATGGCCGCGGCATACTCGCGGACCTGCGGCACCGACGCGGTCACCGCGGCCAGCCGCTCCAGCATGGTCTCGACGGGAAACAGCGCCGTGGCGGTGCCGAGTTCGGCGGCCAGCGTGGCGTGCACCGCGGCGACGGACTGCCCCAGCCGCTCCGACTCACCGGCGAAATCACCACCCACCTCGTTGGCGTACAGGTCACCCTCGGCGTACAGATCCCGGGTGCTGGCGACGGCCATGTCCCAGCCCTCGGCGGCGTTGTCGGCGAAGCGGGCCAGCATGCCCAGCGCCGTCTCCGGTCCGCCGTCCAGCGACATCGTCCCCAGCAGCGGCGCCACATGCGGGCTGCCGGCCCGGCCGAGAACCCGGGTGAGCTCGATGTCGGGATTCACTCCGGACGTCACGCGACGGAACAGCTTGAGGATGGCGGCTTCGTCGAACACGACGCTGGTGTTGCTCTGTTCGGCGCCCATCACGCGCGCCGTCTCGCCCGCGGGCAACTCGGCGTCGGGCTCCGCGGCGAATGAGACCGGACCGACCGTCGCCGAATCGGCGATCAGGCGTAGCAGCAGGTTCGCGACTTCCGGGTCACCCAGCGCGTCACCGACCTCGCCGTCGCCTTGACGCAGCACCAGCTGATACCGCTCGCCGGGGCCGTCGTCGTAGCTGACGTCGAGCAGCACCAGGTCGATGTCCTCGCGCAGCGCCACCACCAACGCCGGTTCGGCATCGGCCAGCTCTCGGTTGCGGCCGGCGTACCAGCGCTGCTGGGTCAGGTATTCGGTCAACTGTGGATCCATCACGGCTCCTCACCGACGGGCGCACGCAACGAGAACCAGTAGAAACCATGCCCCGGCAGTGTCAACAGGTAGGGCAGTTCCCCGATGCGGGGGAATTCGACCTGGCCGGTCAGTTCAACCGGTGTGTAGCCGTTCCAATGCTGCAGGTTCAGTTCGATCGGCTGGGGAAAACGGGACAGATTGTTGACGCACAAAACAGTGTCAGCCTCACCATCGTCTCGCACGAGCTCGCGGACATAGGTGAGTGCCGACGGATTGGAACCACCGAGTTCCCGGAACGAGCCGACGGCGAACGCGTCGTGCCGCCGCCGCACCGCGAGCATGGTGCGCGTCCAATTGAGCAGGGAATTCGTGGTGTCGCGCTGGGCCTCGACGTTCACCGCCTGATAGCCGTACACCGGGTCCTGGCTCGGCGGGACGTAGAGCCGGCCGGGGTTGGCGGTGGAGAACCCGGCGTTGCGGTCGGCCGACCACTGCATCGGGGTGCGCACGCCGTCGCGGTCACCGAGCCAGATGATGTCGCCCATCCCGATCTCGTCGCCGTAATACAGCACCGGGGAACCGGGCAGCGACAACAGCAGCGCGGTGAACAGCTCGGTCTGGTTGCGGTCGTTCTCGAGCAGCGGGGCCAGGCGCCGGCGGATGCCGACGTTGGCCTTCATCCGCGGATCCTTGGCGTACTCCGAGTACATGTAGTCGCGCTCTTCGTCGGTGACCATCTCCAACGTCAGCTCGTCGTGGTTGCGGAGGAAGATGCCCCACTGCGCGAGGTCGGGGATCGGCGGCGTCTGGGCCAGGATCTCCGAGATCGGGAACCGGGACTCCCGGCGTACCGCCATGAAAATCCGTGGCATCAGCGGGAAATGGAACGCCATGTGGCATTCGTCGCCACCGGTCTCGGGATCACCGAAGTAGGCGACGACGTCCGCCGGCCACTGATTGGCCTCGGCCAGCAGCACCCGGCCCGGGAATTCGTCGTCGATCACCTTGCGGCAGCGCTTGAGGAAGGCATGCGTTTCGGGCAGGTTCTCGCAGTTGGTGCCCTCGCGCTCGAACAGGTACGGCACCGCGTCCAGCCGGAATCCGTCGATGCCCAGACCCAGCCAGAAGCGCAGCACGTCGATCATCGCTTCCTGCACGGCGGGGTTCTCGTAGTTCAGGTCGGGCTGGTGGGAGAAGAAGCGGTGCCAGTAGAACTGCTTGCGCACCGCGTCGAAGGTCCAGTTGGACTCCTCGGTGTCGACGAAGATGACGCGCGCGTCCTGGTACTTCTCGCTGGTGTCGCTCCAGACGTAGTAGTCGCCGTAGGGCCCGGAGGGGTCGCGGCGGGATTCCTGGAACCAGGCGTGGGCATCCGAGGTGTGGTTCATCACCAGGTCGGTGATGACGCGGATGCCGCGCTTGTGCGCGGCATCCAGCAAAGCGACGAAGTCGTCGACGGTGCCGAACTCCGGCAGCACCTTGTAGAAGTCACGGATGTCGTAACCGCCGTCACGCAGCGGCGAGTCGTAGAACGGTGGCAACCAAATACAGTCGACACCAAGCCATTTCAAATAGTCGAGTCGCTCGGTGAGACCTCGGAGGTCACCTGAGCCGTCGGCGTCTGAGTCGTAGAAGGCGCGGACCAACACCTCATAGAAAACCGCGTGCTTGAACCAGGTGCGGTCCTCGGGGAGGACTCGCGCATGTCCGAAGTCTGCGGCGCTTGGATGTTCCACGCCACCGTTGGAGGCGTCCATCGTCAACCAACGTACCCGCGCCTGGGTAGGGTGCAAACGTGGCGACACGCGATCATGGCGACCCAGGTGATGCTCCGACAATCCCGCCGCCGCTGGCCGAAATCGTCAACGCGACCCGGCCCTCGGCCGCCGAAGAGGCCCGCACCATCGCGGCGTCGACCAACACCGGAACCCTGGCCACCCTGACGGCCGACGGCGATCCGTGGGCGTCGATGGTCACGTATGGACTGCTCGGCGGTTCGCCGGTGCTGTGCGTCTCGAATCTTGCCGAGCACGGCCGCAACCTCGCCGGCGATCAGCGGGCCAGCATCTCGATCATCGCGGCCAGCACCGACAAGGATCCGCTGGCCGGTGGCCGGGTGACCTTGGCCGGCCGGGTGGCGCGGCCGGAGGGTGCCGAACGCGACGCCGCCCGGGACGCCCATGTCGCGGCGGTGCCGGCCGCGAAGTACTACATCGACTACACCGACTTCGCCCTGTGGGTGCTGCACGTCGACCGGGTCCGGTGGGTCGGCGGCTACGGCCGCATGGACTCCACCACGGGCGCGGATTACGCTGCGGCCCAGCCGGATCCGGTGACGCCGTCGGCCGCCGGGGCCATCGCGCACCTGAACGCCGACCATGCCGACTCGCTGGCGGCCATGGCCCGGGTTCTGGGCGGCTACCCCGACACCGAGTCGGCGACCTGTACCAGCGCCGACCGCTACGGCCTGGACTTACGGGTCGACACCGCCCGCGGCATGGCCTACACCCGGGTCGGCTATGCACAGCCACTCCAATCCATCGACGAATTACGTTCCGCGACAGTCGAATTGGCTCGACTGTCCCGTCAGGTTTAGGATTCGCATCATGTCTGATCGCCCGGAGAGCTGGGAAGCCGCATTCGACCTGATCCGCACCCGCGGCTACGAGCGCCGTGAGGAGCCGTTCCGGCTGGCCAGCGGGCAGCTGAGCCACGACTACATCGACGGCAAGTACGCCGTCGACAACGGCGTCAGCCTGACGATCGTCAGCAAGGCGGTGGCGGAACTCGCCGCGCTGCGCGATATCGAGTTCGACGCCGTCGGCGGCCTGACCATGGGTGCCGACCCGCTGGCGCACGGCGTCGCGATGGTCACCGGCAAGGCCTGGTTCTCGGTCCGCAAGGAACAGAAGGCCCGCGGCCGCGAGCAGTGGATCGAGGGCACCCGCATCGAACCGGGCACCCGCGTGCTGCTCGTCGACGACGTGATCAGCACCGGCGGCTCCACCGAGATCGCCTACGAACGTGTCACCTCCCTCGGCGCGGTGGTCACCGGTGTCATCCCGATGGTCGACCGAGGCGACATCGCCACCGAGCGTTTCGCCAAGCGCGGCGTGCCGTTTGCCGCACTGGTCAGCTACCGGGATCTGGGCATCGAACCGGTCAAGGACGTCTAAAGCGCGGACACGCGCGCCGATACCGAGCAATTGGCGCGACCCACCCCTAGCATCTGGGAGGTGGCTGACAGCGACGACCCAGAGCGCGAACTATCGCCGGGTGGCGTGCTGGAATCAGCCGCCGAGGAGCCGGACGACGACCCGGACACCGATCCGTTCCGCGCCGTCGACCCGGGGCCGCACGGCACGGGACCGTTTGCCGGCCCGACGACCGGCTCATTCGTCATCCCCGAACCGGAGCCGACGGGCGACACCTTCGACGCGTTCAACACCGACACCTGGCGGTTCCGCGAGCCGCCGCCACCCTGGTACCGCAGGAAAGACGCCCGCCTGCTGCTGATCGTCGTCACCGTCGCGGTGATCGCTCTCGTCGTCTCACTGGTGGTCCTGGCCACCCGCCGGGATTCCGGCGCCGACGAGGCACCGGTGGAACCCAGCGCCACGACGACGACCACCACCACGACGACGCCGGCCCCGTCGACCTCGTCGACTCCCGCTCCGCCGCCGCCTCCCCCACCGCCGACCGAACCGCCTCCGGCCGCGGCGCCCCCGGCGTACCACGCACCGGCCGCGCCGCCCGCACCGACGCGTCCGCCGGAGATCAACGTGACGCGCATGCCCATGAGCGTCGCCCCGAACCCACGCCACCGCTGATGACCGATCCCGCCGCCCTGTTCTCCGCCACGCCCGTTGCGGTGCTGGCGACGGTGTCCGGCGAGGGCCAGCCGCACGTCGTCCCCGTGGTTTTCGCGGTCAGCGGGGACCGGCTCTATACGGCGGTGGACGCCAAGCGGAAGTCGACGCAGCATCTGCGGCGGCTGGACAACATCGCGGCCAACCCGCGGGTGAGTCTGCTCGCCGAGGAATACGACGACGACTGGTCGCACCTCTGGTGGGCCCGGGCCGACGGCATCGCCACCGTGCACCCCAGTGGCGACGAGATGGCGATCGGTTACTCGCTGCTGCGCGCCAAGTACCACCAGTACGACCGGGTGGCGCTGGACGGCCCGGTGATCCGTGTCGCGATCAGCAGATGGAGTTCGTGGCACGCCTGAGGGCTTGAGTCTTGTGCCGACGGTTGCGACAGGAGCATGGTGGACGTGAGTCGTCGATAGGGGCACGCCATGGCCGACAAGTCGAATAGCTCATCCGGAGCCGCGCCCAGTGCGGACAGTCCGGCCGCGATCCGAAATGTGGTCCTGGTGGGGCCATCTGGGTCCGGCAAGACCACCCTTGTCGAGGCACTGCTGCTGCATTCCGGCGTGCTGACGCGGGCCGGGACGGTGCTGGACGGCACCACGGTCTGCGATCACGAGCCGGCCGAAGTCGAGCAGCAGCGGTCGGTGGGCCTGGCGCTCGCCTCGCTTCAGCACGGGGCGGTGAAGATCAACCTGCTCGATACCCCGGGCTACGCCGATTTCGTCGGCGAACTGCGGGCCGGCCTCCGCGCTGCCGATTGCGCGTTGTTCGTGATGGCCGCCAACGATGTGGTGGACGCTGCCACCAAGGCGCTGTGGCGCGAATGCGCTGACGTCGGGATGCCGCGCGCCGTCGTGGTGACCAAACTCGACCACGCCCGCGCGGCGTTCGCCGGGGCGGTGCAGTCCGCGCAGGAATCGTTCGGGGACAAGGTGATTCCGCTGTACCTGCCCGAGGGGGACGGGCTCGTCTCGCTTCTGGCGGACGATGCCACGTTGATCGAGGGCATCATCGAGGAGTCCGAGGACGAGACGTTGATGGAGCGGTACCTGGGCGGCGAACAGATCGACAACGCGGTGCTGGTCGCCGACCTCGAGCGCGCCGTGGCCCGCGGCTCGTTCTTCCCGGTGATCCCGGTGTGCAGCACCACCGGTACCGGAGCTGCCGAACTGCTCGACGTCATCGCCCGCGGGTTCCCTTCTCCCCCAGAGCATGTACCGCCGCAGGTGTTCACCCCGGCCGGTGTGGAGAAGTCCGCGCCCGCCTGCGATCACGCCGCCCCGCTGTTGGCAGAGGTGGTGAAGACGACGTCGGACCCGTACGTCGGCAAGGTCAGTCTGGTCCGGGTATTTTCCGGCACCATCAGGCCCGACACGACGGTTCACGTGTCGGGCCATTTCAATTCGTTCGCCGATCCCGCCGCGGGATGCGCCGAGCATGAGGACCACGACGAGGACGAACGCGTCGGCGCACTGTCGTTTCCGCTGGGCCGCAAGCAACGCCCGGCGGCCGAGGTGATCGCCGGTGACATCTGCGCCATCGCCAGGCTGACGTGCGCCGAGACCGGGGACACCTTGTCGGACAAGGCTTCTCCCCTGGTGTGCCGGCCGTGGACGATGCCCGCGCCGCTGCTCCCCATGGCGATCGTGCCGCATGCGAAGACCGACGAGGACAAGTTGTCGGTGGGCCTGGCCCGGCTGTCCGCCGAGGATCCGACGCTGCGCATCGAGCAGAACCCGCAGACCCACCAGATCGTGTTGTGGTGCATGGGCGAAGCCCATTCCGCGGTGGTCCTGGACGCACTGTCGCGGCGGTTCGGCGTCGCGGTCGACACCACGGAACTGCGCGTCCCGCTGCGAGAAACGTTCGGCGGCAACGCGAAAGGCCACGGTCGGCACGTCAAGCAGTCCGGCGGCCACGGGCAGTTCGCGGTGTGTGACATCACCGTCGAACCGCTTCCGGAGGGGGCCGGATTCGAGTTCGTCGACAAGGTCGTCGGCGGTGCGGTGCCGCGGCAGTTCATCCCGAGCGTGGAGAAAGGCGTTCGCGCCCAGATGGATCGGGGCATCTGCGGATACCCGATGGTCGACATCCGCGTGACCCTGCTGGACGGCAAGGCGCACAGCGTGGACTCGTCGGATTACGCCTTTCAACTCGCAGGCGGGCTGGCGCTGCGCGAGGCGGCCGCCGCCGCATCGGTGAATCTGCTCGAGCCCATCGACAGCGTCCACATCGTGGTGCCCGACGAGATGGTCGGCGCGGTGATGAGCGACCTGTCCGGACGGCGCGGCCGCGTACTCGGGACCGACACCGCCGGTGACTCCTGCACCGGCATCGACGCCGAGATTCCCGAGATCGAGCTGACCCGGTACCCGATCGAACTGCGGTCGTTGTCGCACGGCGCCGGCTCCTTCACCCGCTCCTTCGCCCGCTACAAACCCATGCCCGAGGCGGTGGCGGCGCGGGTGCGCTGACCCCGCCACAGTGACCCACAACTTTGGCAAACCTGATCGTGACTGACATCACCCGTGTCATAGTGTCGTCAGATTCGTGCGCGCGCGGGCGGGCACCAGGGATGTCAAAGGGGACACCTGTGGGGACACAGTCGGGGCTCAGTCTGCGTAAATCCGGTCGGTACCGCCTGGCAGTGATTGCCGCGGCCATGGGTATCGCCGCGGCGACCAGCCAGAACGTCGCCTGGGCCGAGACCGGGACGACCGATTCGCCAGGCACCTCGACCAGCCAGTCCGGACCGCAGAAGCCCGGTCCAGCCAAACCCAAGCCGGCGAACACCGACAAGAAGGACAAGAAGAAGCCCGGTAAGAAAGCCGGCAAGGCCCAAACGGCTGCGGACACGTCCGACAAGTCCGACGCCAAGCCGGACGCGGCGACTGACGCGTCGGCCACCGACCCCAAGTCCGGTGCCGATCCGGAAGCCAAACCGGACCCGAAGCCGGCCGTTAATCCCGACCCCAAGCCGGCCGCCAAGCCGGCGAAGAAGGGCTCGGATTCGGTCAAGCCCGCCGGCGATGGCAAGAAGGCACCTAAGCTCCAGCCCGCCACCGCGAGCGTCCCCGCCAAGGACGCGACGGCCGGCTCCCACGCCGCCACAGCTGCCACCGCCCCGGCCGCGGCAACCGACAGCATCGCCCCCGCTCCGGTCAAGACGCCGGCGCCGACCACCCGGCTCGCGGCCCTGTCCGCGACCAACAACACCGTCGGCACCCTGACGACGCCGACGCCACCGCAGCCGCTGAACCCGATCGCGAAGATCATCCAGCTGCCCGGTCGCCTCATCAACACCGTCCTGCAGGTGCTGGACCTGACGGTGTCGCAGAGCGGCCCGAAGAGCCCGTTCAACTGGTCGCCCATTTCCGAGGCGCTGTTCGCGGGGTTCCGCCGCATCGAGGACATGCTCGGGCTGAGCAAGACCCCCACCGCGGCGCCCGTCGTGCCGGAGCTGACCTACGACGGCCCGACCAGTGGCGACACCCCGACGGTGGAGCAGTTCCTGAACGCGTCGGCCAACGCCTACGTGCTCGGCGCCCAGCCGGGTGATCTGAAGCCGTTCACCGTCAACGGTTTTCAGATGCAGACGTTCAATCCGTTGTCCGGCGCCGTCGGCAAGGCGTGGGTGACGCCCGAAGGCCAGATCATCGTCGCCTACCAGGGCACGACAGGCGGCACCAATCTGCTGTTCCATCCGCTGATCGCGCTGTCACAGATCTTCACGGACATGCAGGTGATCTTCACCAACACCACGCCGCAGGCGTTCTGGGACTCGCTGGCGTTCGAGCGCAAGGTCGAAGCAGCGGCCCTCGAGCAGGGCTACACCACCGACGACATCTTCGTCACCGGTCACTCGCTGGGTGGTTGGGAAGCGCAGTTCGTCGCGCAGAAGACGGGCCGCGGCGGCATCGGCTTCGAAGGGCCCGGCCTCAACACCTCCGTCCCGGGCAACGGCATCAACTCGAACTTCGTGAACATCGAGACCTACGGTGACACCGCGGCGTACTTCTCCACCGACCTGCCGGGGTTGCAGCCGTTCATGGCGGCCTACGACCCCACCGGCGGCAGCAAGCCGCACTACGGCAACATCGTGATGATCGGTGACCCGGATGCGGTGAACCCGCTGTTCAACGCGTCGGCGCTGTGGGGTCCGAACCCGATCAACGACATCATCTTCGCGGTGGACATCCTCGGTAACTTCTTCGAGCACCACCTGCCCGGCATGCAGGCCTACAACCTCGGCGTCGCACCGGATCCCGGTGTGGTGCCGTGGCTGGGCTCCTACACCGGGCCGATCAACGACTGGGGCGACCTCGACATCTACGAACTGCAGCAGGCCGCCTCCGACGCCGGTGTCCTGATCGCCCCGTGACAGGGATTTGTGCACGATTTTCCGCGGCTGGCGCGGTGTGGTGTCTCGGGACATCGCTGACACTTATGTCTCGGGACATCGCTGACAGTCAGTGTGCGGGTTTGGGTGCGCGGGTGCGGTAGGTTCGCGTGGTTTTGTCGCCGGGCTGGTAGCGGCGGGTTGGGTCGGCGGTGAGTTCGCGGATCAAGGTGGTGCCGCTGAAGATGGCGATGTGGTCGCCGTCGCGGATGCAGTCGCAGTGGTGTCCAGCCCAGTACCGGCCGACGTTGATGACGTAGGGCGGCACGAACACCCGACCGGTGGTGTCGTTGACGGTGCCGGTGGTGACAAACACCGGGGCCGGCAAGGGCCGGTCGGCGGGGCGGGCGCGTTCGGTGGCGGCGAAAGCCTCTGCGGGAGTGGCTCCGCCGAGTGCTCGGTGTGGTCGTTGGTGGTTGTAGAAGTGTCGGAACGCCTCGAGCAGATCGTTGAGATCAGCGACCGTGTCCGGGGTGGGGTGCGCGTGGAGCCACTTTTTGAGGGTCTGCCAGAACCGCTCGATCTTGCCGCATGTCTGCGGGTGATAGGGGGCGGAGTTGATCGTTTTGACTCCCAGGGCGCGTAGGTTGGCCTCGAACGTCGTTTCAAACCCGAGCCGCCGCCCGGTGTACATCAGTCCGTTGTCCGACAACGACATTGACGGAATCCCACACTCACCGATACCGGCCAGCACCACCGACCACACCAACTCACCGGTGCCCGGCCCGGCCGCGGCGGCCAACCCGACCAGGTAGCGAGAATGATCATCGAGACAGCCCGCAATGGCCACCGCGGTGCCGTCGGTCAGTGCCCATTCGGTCCAGTCTGATTGCCAGCAGCCGTTCGGGCGATCAAAGACAAACCGTTTGGTCGCTGACTTGGGGCGTTTACGCGGCTGCGGGGTGATCGCACCATGGCGCGTCAGGATCCGCCAGATCGTGGCCGGTGCAGGCACATCAGCATGGCCCTCACGCTGCAGTGTCCAGTGGATCGAGTGCGCGCCGTGGTCGCGTCCGGCCTCCAGCAGCTCTTTGCGGCGGCGCAGCACCAGCTCCTCGACCGCGGCCGCGGTCTGTCCGGGACACGACATCGGCCGACGTGACCGCTGTTCGAGCCCGGCCAGACCCAGCTGCCCGAACCGCTTGCGCCACTTGTAGAACGTCTGCCGACTGATCTGCTGATCCCGGCAGAACGCCGCCACATTCTCGACCTGCCCGGCCAACGCCGTCGCGGCACGAATATCCATCGCCGTCACCTTCTGGGCCATGAACCACGATGGGTCCACAACCTCACTCAGGTGTCAGCGATGTCCCGAGACATCCATGTGTCAGCGATGTCCCGAAACAGAACACCGCGGCTGGCGCGGAAAATCGTGCACAAACCCCCGCTGATGGAACCGCGGCGCCGCCGCAAACGTCCGAATCTGTGTGCTCGACGACTACCTTCGCCGCCACGACGGCGTAATCACCCGCGCCCAAGCCCTGACCGCGGGGATCAGCGATGACGCCATCAGCCGCCGAGTCCGCTCCGGCCACTGGCTGCGCTGCGCTCCCGGAGTGTTCTTCGTCGACGATCGCGCATTCAGCGATGCGGCCCGCGTCCGCAGTGCCGTGTGGTCCTACGGCCCAGCGGCCACCGCCAGCGGACTGGCCGCCGCGTGGTGGCTGGGGATCACTCACTACGCGCCGGAGACGGTGGAAGTCACCGTGCCGAAGGTCAGCAATCACCGCAAGCGCCACGGCATCCGGGTCCGCCGCCGTGACTTGCAGCCACAGGACATCGTCGAACGCGACGGTCTGCGAGTCACCGCGCTTCCACTGACCGTCATCGAAGCCACGACGCGGCGCGGCGGTGGCGCGAGACTCATGGACACCGCGTTGCAGCGTCACGTCGAGCTGAAGAAACTCTGGGACGCGCACCTGCGCAACAAGGGACGACACGGATCGCCTGCGGCTCGGATACTGTTGCTGGCCGCCGAAGACGGGGCCCGGTCGCAGGCTGAACGGCTACTCGTAAAACTATTGCGCCGCAACAAGATCAGCGGGTGGAAGGCCAACTGCCCGGTCGCCGGATACAAAGTCGACATCGTGTTTCCGGCAGCAAGACTCGCCATCGAAGTCGACGGCTGGGCCTATCACAGCAGTGCTGACGACTTCGAGAACGACCGAAAGCGGCAGAACGCCATCTCGCTGCTCGGCTATCAGATTTTGCGGTTCACGTGGCTCGACCTGACCGAATATCCCGACCGGGTGCTCGCCGAAATCCGGAATGCCCTGCTGTCCAGGCACGCCGCCTGAAAATTTGTGCACGATTTTCCGCGGCAACCGCGGAAAATCGTGCACAAATCCCTGGGTCAGAGCAGGCCGAGCAGCTGCAGATCGGTGATGTACTTGACGATCACCGGCGCGGTGACATGCGGGATGTCCTTGTCCGGGCCCAGCTTTGCCTCCTGCACCGCCTCACGGAACACCACCACCGGGGCGATCGACCCATTGTGCGGGTGCTCCGGCTTCTGGTAGTTGTGCAGCAGCGGCAGCAGTGACGCCTGACGCTGCCGGTCCGGCAGGGCCCGCAGCGTGGTCTCGAACCGGGCCAGCCATTCGGCGTAATCATCAACGCGGGCAATGGAATACCCGGCCTCGATCAGCCAGTCGACGAACTCGTCCATGCCCAGGCCGTCCGAGTGCGGGTTCATCACGTGGTAGGTGACGAACTCGCCCGCGGGGCGCACACCGAGCGTGTCGATGGCCTCGGCGATGAACTCGACCGGCAGGCCGTCGTAGTGCGCGGCCTGTCGGTTGCCCTCGGCATCCAGCTCGTAGAAGGACTTCGGCGCGATGCCGGTGGCCACCAGCGAGAACATCATGCGGGTGAACATGTCGGGCAGGTTCAGCTGTCCGGCGTACGACGTGTCCGCGAGGATCATGTCGCAGCGGAACACCGAAACCGGAAGGCCGCAAAGGTCATTGGCCTCACGCAGCAGCACTTCGCCGGCCCACTTGCTGTTGCCGTAGCCGTTGGCGTAACCGTCGTGGACAGCACGCACCGGGCTCATCACGCGCACGTCGGCCTCTTCGGTGAATGTGCCCGGGGCCAGCTGGTCCCCGACACCGATCGTCGAGACGTAGATGTAAGGCTTCTGCCGCGTGGTCAGCGCGATGCGGATCAGCTCGGCAGTGCCCAGCGCGTTCGGCCCGAACAGTTCGCTGTAGGGCAGCACGTGGTTCACCAGCGCGGCCGGGTCGACGATGACGTCGACCTCGTCGGCCAGCCGCTGCCAAACCTCCTGCGACAGGCCGAGATTCTCGTCACCCTTGTCACCGGCGATGACTTCGAGGTGATCGGCGGCCAGGGCCTGGTAGTGCGCCAGCAGCTTCGGGTCCCCGGAGTCGAACGTGGCGTCGAGACGGGCCCGGGCCTCGTCGTCGGACTTGGCGCGCACCAGGGCGATCACCTTGCCGTCGACCAGGTCCATGCGCTCCAGCCACTCCAGCGCCAGGTAGCGGCCCAGGAATCCCGTTGCGCCGGTGAGCAACACGGTGCGCACCTCGGCGGCCGGTCCCGGCAGCGACGGCGCGGCGGCCAGCGTCGCGGCATCGATGAACTTGTCCAGCGTCAGGTCCGCGGCCCGCACCTCGACGGCGTTCTTGCCGTGCACCGAGCTGAAGCTGGGACGCTTGGCGCCACCGCTGCGCTCGTTCTCGATGTAGGCGGCCAGCGCTGCCAGGTCGTTGGCGGGGCTCACGATGATGCCGACCTGGACCTCGACGCCGAAGATCTCTTCCAACAGGTTGCCGAAGGTCAACGCCGACAACGAGTCTCCGCCGAGATCGGTGAAGTGGGCGTCGGCCGACACCTCGCCGGACGCACCGAGCAGCGCGCTCGCCGCGCGGATGACGGTCGGCAGGGCGGGGCCCTCGGCGCCGTGCTGCCGCAGCTCGCGGAGTTCGTCGGCCTGTCCGGCGGCAAGACTCGCGTACAGGTCTTCCAGCGCCGGGCCGTAGTGCGCCTTGAGCTTCGGCCAGGCCAGCTTGCGGATGCCGGTCAGCAGCCCGTTCTCCAGCGAGAACGGTTCGGTCTCGATGATGAAGTCGCGGGGGATCTCGTAGGACTGCAGCTCGGCGGCCTTGGCGACCTCTTGCAGCGAGTCACTGATCCGCTGCTTCAGTTCGGCGGAATCCCAACGGGCCAAGGCATCTTCGGTCGGCACGACGACGGCCAGCAGGTAGGGCTGGGCGCTGTTGCCGTAGACGTAGATCTGTCGGACCAGCGGGCTGTTGTTGCTGAATGCCGCCTCCAGCTTGGCCAGCGTGACGAACTCGCCCTGCGCCAGCTTCAGCACGTTGTTGCGGCGGTCGACGTACTGGATCTGGTCGGGGCCGATCTCGGCGACGACGTCGCCGGTGCGGTAGAAACCGTCCTCGTCGAAGACGCTCGCGGTGACTTCGGGCCGCTTGTAGTAGCCCGGGAAGAGGTACTGGGTCTTCACCAGCAGCTCACCGCGCGGGTACGGCTGGTCGGTCAGGTAGTAGCCCAGGTCGGGCACGTCGACCAGCTTGTAGTCCAGGGTCGGCGGGCGCTGGATGACGCCGTCGAAGAAGACCATGCCGGCCTCGGTGGAGCCGTAGCCCTCCAGCAGGTGGATGCCGAGGAACTTCTCGACCCACGCCTTCAGCTCGTCGGTGATGGGCGCCGAGCCGGTCATCGCCTTGATGTAGCGGCCACCGATCAGATTCTGGCGCATGTCGGCCATCACCTGCTGCTCGATGTCGTCGCGCTCGGCCTCACCGGTGCCGGCGGGCACCAGCTTGTCGACGCGGCTCTGGAATTCCAGGTACAGCATCTCCCAGACGCGCGGCACCAGGTTCAGCTCGGTGGGCCGGGCGAGCGCGAAATCCTCGAGCAGAGTGGACAAGTCGCTCTTGGCGGCGAAGTAGACGATGCCGCCGTTGGCCAGGCTGGAGTACAGGATGCCGCGGCCCATGACATGGCTCATCGGCATGAACGCCAGGTTGATCGACGCCTCGCTGGGGCCGAACCACGCCGTGCTGGCCCGTCGCCAGAAGCTCGTCATGTTGCTCTCGGGGTACATCGCACCCTTGGGCGCACCGGTCGAGCCGGACGTGTAGATCAGCAGGGCCAGCGGATCGGCCTCGTCGAAGACCGGGGTCGGGACGTCGGGCAGTTGACGGCCGCGGCTCAGCAGGTCGCCGAAGGTCTCGACCGTGACGTTCAGGCCGGCCAGCGCGTCGCGCGCCTGGTCGATGGCGTCGCGCTCGTCATCGACCTCCGGGTGGTGGTCGAACACCAGGAACCGGGCGGGTGCGGGGCCACCGACCGCGAGTTCGACGGCGTCGGCGACGTAGTCCGCGCTGACCGCGATCAGTACCGGTTCGGTCTCGGCGACGATCGGCAGCAGCGACGACGCCGCGGAGCTGGTCTGCAGCGGCACCGAGACGGCGCCGATCTGCCCGAGCGCGGTGTCGATGACGGTGTAGTCGGTGCTGGTGAAGCCGAGGATGGCGACGCGGTCGCCGGCCTTGACGCCGTCGGCGTGCAGGGCGGCAGCGACGGCGCGGATGCGGTCCCACAGCTCCCCGTAGGTGATGGTGTCGTACTTCGGCAGCAGGCGGGTCACGGTGCGGCCGTTCTCGGTGACGAACTCGACGGCGCGCTGTCCGAGCGCGGTCCGGTCGGCATAGCCCTCGAGGACGGTCTTCACGATCTCGGGCAGTCGCATGCCGGGCTTTTCGACCGACTCGGCGACCGACTGCAGCGGCACGGCCGCGGCGAACTGCGGATCAGTGGCGGACAATTCTGCGATCCGGCGGGCCAGCCCGTCGGTAGTGCTCTCGGCATGGTCAATCGACATGAAGAAACCTCACGAAAAATCGAAATCTCGAATGGGGTACGCCCCGTTGCATCCCCACTATTTGAATGACGCTGGCGCGGCCGCCGTTGTTCCGGCGATTTCCTGCCAGTTCCCTGTGATTTGTGCACGATTTTCCGCGGTCACCGCGGAAAATCGTGCACAAATCCCTGGGTCAGAGCAGGCCGAGCAGCTGCAGATCGGTGATGTACTTGACGATCACCGGCGCACCGATGTGCGGAATGTCCTTGTCCGCACCGATTTTCGCGTTCTGCACCGCGGCCCGGAACCGCTCCACCGGGGCGATGGATCCCCGCACCGGGTAGCTCGGCTGCTGGTAGTTGTGCAGCAGCGGCAGCAGTGACGCCTGGCGCTGCCGGTCCGGCAGGCCGCGCAGGGCCGTCTCGAACCGGCCCAGCCAATCGGCGTAATCATCAACGCGGGCAATGGAATACCCGGCTTCGATCAGCCAGTCGACGAACTCGTCCATGCCGATGCCGTCGTCGTACGGGTTCATCACGTGGTACGTCTCGAACGTCGAGTCGGACGCGCCGGCCGCGACCTGCACGGCCAGGGTCGAGATGGATTCGGAGACGAACTCGACCGGCAGGCCGTCGTAGTGGGCGCGCTGCCGCTTGCCCTCGGCATCCAGCTCGTAGAAGGACTTCGGCGCGATGCCGGTGGCCACCAGCGAGAACATCATGCGGGTGAACATGTCGGGCAGGTTCAGCTGGCCGGCGTATGTGGTGTCGGCCAGGATCATATCGCAGCGGAACACCGAAACCGGAAGGCCGCAAAGATCATTCGCCTCGCGCAGTAGGACCTCACCGGCCCACTTGCTGTTGCCGTAGCCGTTGGCGTAGCTGTCGTCGACCGCCCGCACCGCGCTCATCACGCGCACGTCGGCGTCCTCGACGAATTCGCCGGGCGCCACGCCGCCGCCGACCGCGATGGTCGAGACGTAGGCGAACGGCTTGATCCGCGTGGTCAGGGCGATCCGGATCAGCTCGGCAGTGCCCAGCGCATTGGGTCCGAACAGCTCGCTGTACGGCAGCACGTGGTTCACCAGCGCGGCCGGGTCGACGATGATGTCGACCTCGTCGGCCAGGCGCTGCCAAACCTCTTGCGACAGACCCAGATTGGCCTCGCCCTTGTCACCGGCGATGACCTCCAGGTGGTCGGCGGCCAGCGCCTGGTAGTGCGCCAGCAGCTTCGGGTCCCCGGAGTCGAACGTCGCATCGAGACGGGCCCGGGCGTCGGCGTCGGACTTGCCGCGGACCAGGGCGATGACCTTGCCGTCGACCAGGTCCATGCGCTCCAGCCATTCCAGTGCCAGGTAGCGGCCCAGGAATCCGGTTGCGCCCGTGAGCAATACGGTGCGAACCTCCGACGCCGGCCCGGGCAGCGACGGTGCCGCGGCCAGTGTCTCGGCGTCGATGAACTTGTCCAGCGTCAGGTCCGCAGCCCGCGCCTCGGTGGCGTTCTTGCCGTGCACCGTGGAGAACGTCGGCCGCTTGCTGCCCGGCGCCCGCTCCCCTTCGATGTAGGCAGCCACCCCGGCCAGGTCGGTGGCCGGGCTGACGATCACTCCGACCGGCACCTCGACCTCGAAGATTTCCTCGAGCAGGTTGCCGAAGGTCAACGCCGACAACGAATCTCCGCCCAGATCGGTGAAGTGGGCGTCGCCCGTGACCTCGGAACCGGCGGCCCCCAGTGTGGCACTGACGGCGCGCAGCACGGTCTCGAGCACCGGCGCGTCAGACGCCCGCAGTGACCGCAGCGCACGCAGCTCGGCGGCCTGTCCTTCGGCCAGTTCGGCGTACAGCTGCTCCAACTCGGCGCCGTACCGGGCCTTCAGCTTGGGCCAGGCCAGCTTCCGGACGCCGGTCAGCAGCCCGTTCTCCAGCGAGAACGGTTCGGTCTCGATGATGAAGTCGCGGGGTACCTCGTACGACTGCAGCCCCGACTCACGCGCCACCGTCTGCAGGGCGTCGGCCAGTTCAGGGCGCAGGGCCTCAGCGTCAGAAACACCGGTCAACGCCTCCGAACTGGGCACGATCACGGCCAGCAGATAGGAGCGAGAGCTGTTGCCGTACACGTAGATCTGGCGGATCAGCGGGCTGGTGCCGAAGGCGGCTTCCAGCTTGGACACCGTCACGAACTCACCCTGCGCCAGCTTCAGCACGTTGTTGCGGCGGTCGAGGTACTGCAGATGATCGGGACCGAGCTCGGCGACGATGTCACCGGTGCGGTAGAAGCCGTCCGCGTCGAACACATCAGCGGTGACGTCCGGCCGTTTGTAGTAGCCCGGGATCAAATCCGTTGACTTCAAGAGCAATTCGCCGCGCGGGTGCGGACGGTCGGTCGACAGGTAGCCGAGTTCGGGTACGTCGACCAGCTTGTAGTCGAGTACCGGGGGACGGCTCACGTGGCCGCTGACCATCACACCGCCGGCCTCGGTCGAGCCGTAGGCCTCCAGCAGCTCGAGCCCCAGGAACTTCTGCACCCAGGCCTTGAGCTCCGGCGAGATCGGTGCCGACCCCGTCATCGCGACCAGCTGCCGGCCGCCGATGAGGCTGCGGCTGCGCTCGTCGAGCACTTGCTGCTCGGGAACACCGTCCAGGGCGCGACGGTCGACCTCGCTCTGCACCTCCTGGTGGATCATCTCCCACACCCGGGGCACGAAGGTCATCTGCGTCGGCCGGACCAGCGCGATGTCCTCCAGCAGGGTGGACAGGTCGCTCTTGGCGGCGAAGTACACGGTGCCGCCGTGGGCCAGCGTGCGGTAGACGGTGCCGCGGCCCATCATGTGGCTCATCGGCAGGAAGCTCAGGACGATCGAGGGCAGCGCGGGCTGCTGGTGCGTGAGACCGGTCCGCCACGCGTTGGTGACGAGGCGCTCGGGGTACATGGCGCCCTTGGGGGTACCGGTGCTGCCGGAGGTGTAGATCAGCACCAGCAGCGGGTCCACGTCCGCGGACACAGCGGGCTCGACGGCCGGCAGCGCGCCACCGCGCGCGACCAGATCCGCAAGAGTCTCGACCACGACGCCACGCTCGGCCAGGCGCGCGGCCGCCCGTTCGATGGCCTCGCGCTCGTCGTCGACCGCGGCGTGGTGGTCGAACACGACCACCCGCGTCAGTGCGGCGCCGGCGCCCAGAACCAGTTCGACGGCGTCGTCGAGGAACTTCACATCGGCGAACAGCGCGCGGGGTTCGGTCTCGTCAAGAATGGGGCGCAGCTGCTCGACGGGTGCGCTGGTCTGCAGCGGAACGGCGACGACGCCGGCGCGGGCCAGGGCGGTGTCGACGATCGTGAACTCGGCGCTCGTGAAGCCGAGCATGGCGACGCGGTCGCCGGGGGCGACGGCGTCGGGCCCGCTGAGCAGGGCGTTGTCGACGGCCTGGATCTGCTGCCAGACTTCGCCGTAGGTGATGGTGTCGTAGCGTGGCAGCAGCCGCGCCACAGTGCGGCCGTTCTCGGTGACGTACTCGACGGCGCGCTGTCCGAGCGCGGGCCGGTCGGCGTAGGCGGCCATGACCGTGTGGATGATTTCGGGGAGCCGGATGCCGGGCTCTTCGAGTGCGGCGGCGACCCCGGCGAGGGGGCGCGCGGCGGCAAGTTGGGGGTCGGCAGCGCAGAGGTCAGCGATGCGCTGCGTCAGCTCGTCGGTAAATACGGTTTCTTCGTTCGACATAACAACCTCATCAATTGGTTCACCAGCGTCGCCAATTACAACGTTAGCAAAACTAACGATATGCCCGTAATGGCTGTGGGAGAAACCACACCTATTGTTCAGCGCTCGGAGGTCGATTGCACCTGCGGCGGTGCGATCGGCGCCGCCACCTTCGCGCCCGCCTGCGTTTCGTACGCACCCTCGTCACGGCCGAGAGCGATGGTCGCGGCCGCCATGGCACCGATGGACACCACGAGCGCGACGGCCTCGGCGCCGGTCGTGTCGAAGCCCTCACCGAGCACCAGGGCGCCGAGTACGACAGCCACCACCGGTTCCAGCACCAGCATGGTCGGCACCGACGTCTGCAGCGCGCCGGCATGGAACGCCGACTGCTGCAGTACGGTCGCGACCGCTCCCAAGATGATGAGCAGGTACGGCGCCGGCGTCGTCAGCAACCCGAGCCAGCCCCGGTGCTGCAGTATCGCCATGAAGATCTTGGTGACGACCGCGACGACACCGAACAGCACGCCGACACCGACGGCCAGCAGGACCGCGCGAGCCCAGCCGCTGCACCGCAGCGCCAACAGCACGCAGCCGATGATCACCGCGGCGCACACCGCGGCGACCAGCACGATAACCCCAGGTGAGGCCAGGTGTTCGTCGCGTTCAGGCCGCGCCAGGACGACGAATCCCGCCAGTCCGATGGTCAGCAATCCGGCCCACAACCACTCGCCGCGCGTCACCCGGCGATGTGCCTGGCGCGCACTCAGCGGCAGCGCGAACAGCAATGCCGACACCAGCAGCGGCTGCACCACCAGCAGGGAGCCGTGGGCCAGCGCCAGCGCCTGGAAGACATAGCCTGCGACGGCCGCAGCCGTCCCGGCCCACCACAGCCGGCGGCTCAGCAGCGTCGACAGCATGACGACGCTGACGCCGTGTTCGGGCGGCACGTCGATGGTCGCGCGCTGGCGCACCACGATGCCGACGGCCGCGCAGACGGCCGCGCAGAGGGCGAAAAGCACCACCAGTCCGTGTTGGATCAACGGAGGCGTCCGATCAGCGTGGCCGCGTACCGCGCCACAGGGCTCACCGGAAACATCACGCCCAAAGGGTAGTCGAGCGGGACTATCTGTCCCACTCGCGAACCGTGCGCCCACCGACGCGTGGCGACGGTTCGCTCCGTCGAGCGTGGGCCGCGGCGCGACCGAACCCGGCATGTCGCCTCGTCAGGCCCCACGCTCGGCGCAGCACCCACGCAACGCGCCGCGTCGACTTACCGAAACCTTAAACATCTCTTATTTTTCTTAGACTTGGGGTACGGTCGATGCCATGCACACCAGGATCGCTCTCGTCACCGGCGCTTCCCGCGGCATCGGCGCCGCCGTGGCCCAGCAGCTCGCCGCGCCGGACACCCACGTCCTGGTGAACTACCGCGAGAAGGCCAAACGCGCCAACACCGTCGTCGACGGCATCCGGGCCGCCGGCGGCCAGGCCTCCGCGATCGGCGCCGACGTGTCCGACGCTGCCGCGGCCAAGGCCATGATCGACCGGATCGACAGCCGGTTCGGGCGCCTGGACATGCTGGTGCTCAACGCGTCGGGCGGCCTGGAGTTCGGCGCCGCGCCCGACTACGCGATGCGCCTCAACCGCGACGCCCAGCTGCGGCTCGTCGACCTCGCGCTGCCCCTGATGCCCGCCGGCGCGCAGATCGTGTTCGTCACCAGCCACGAGGCCCACTGCTACCCGCACCTGCCGGTGCCCGACGCCTACGCCCCGATCGCCGCCAGCAAGCGCGCCGGCGAAGACGCGCTGCGGGCTCTCCGCCCCGAATTCGACCGGTGCCGAATCGGATTCACCATCGTCTCGGGCGACATGATCGAGGGCACGATCATCGCCAGGTTGTACGAGCGCCGCGATCCCGAAGCGGTCGGCGCGCGCCGCAGCCGGGGACCGCTGCCGACCATCGAGGAGTTCGCGTCCGCCATCACCGTCGCCGCCACCGGACGCGACCTGCGTGACACCGTGTACGTCGGCGGCGAGGACCATCTGGTCCGGCCGGCGTGATCAGGGTTCGAGAATCACTTTGATGGCCGTGCGCTGATCCATCGCCGTGTAGGCGTCGGCGACTTGAGCCAGCGGCAGGGACAGGTCGAACACCCGGCCGGGTTCGATGGCGCCGGACAGCACATCGGGCAGCAGTTCATCCAGGTACGGGCGGACGGGCGCGATACCGCCGGCGACGTGGATGTTGGTGCTGAACAGTTGCTGCATCGGCAGTTCGGGGGCGCCGGCCGGCACCCCGACGAACCCCAGCGACCCACCGGGACGGACCGCCCCGAGTGCCTGGTGCATCGAATCCTTGGTGCCGACGCACTCGAGCACGCAGTCGGCGCCGACGCCCCCGAGCAGTTCCTCGATGGCCGCGATCCCGTCATCACCGCGTTCGGCGACGATGTCCGTGGCACCGAAGGCCCGGGCCAGTTTCTGCCGGTCTTCGTGCCGCGACATCGCGATGATCCGTTCCGCACCAAGACGTTTCGAGGCCAGCACCGCACACAGCCCGACGGCGCCGTCACCCACGACGACCACGGTCGCACCGGCGTGCACGTTCCCCGACCGGGCGGCGTGGTGGCCGGTGGACATGACGTCGGCCAGGGTCAGCAGGTGCGGGAGCAGTTCTGCGTCAGGCGATTCCGGCACCTTGACCAGGGTGCCGTCGGCGAAGGGCACCCGCACGTACTGGCCCTGCGCCCCGTCGAGCGCCTCACCGGTCTTGGCGGTGCCGCCCCACACCCCGAAGTTGACGCACGAGGTGGTGATGCCGTTGCGACAGTGCACGCAGGTGCCGTCACTGTCGGTGAACGGCGAGATGACGAAGTCCCCGACGCGCACATCCCTGACCTCGGCGCCGACAGCTTCCACGACCCCGATGAACTCGTGGCCGATCGGATGCGGCGCAGGCGTCGGACGCACCCCGCGGTACGGCCAGAGGTCCGAACCGCACACGCAGGTCCGCACCACGCGGACCACCGCATCGCCCGGTGACTGAATCGTCGGATCGGGGCGCTCCTCGAATCGAATATCGCCCGGCCCGTGGATGATCGTGGTCTGCACGGCTGTCCCGCCCCTTTCAGGTGTCGAATCCGACCCCTGAGTCTTGCCGAATCAGCCCGTCGGCGCGAGTACCAGTCCGCCGGTGGCGGCCGGAGCGGGTGCCACCGGCGCCGGAACCGCGGCTGGTGCCGCGGCGGGCACCGCTGCCGGAACCGCCGCGGGCACGGCCACCGGAACCGCTGCGGGTACCGCGGCCGCGACGGGAGCGGGGGCCGGCAGTGCGACCGGAGCGACGGCCGGCGCGGGCACCGGAGCTGGAGCGGGCGCCGGGGCCGGCGGCGGCACCGGAGCGCCCACGCCCAGCACGCGCAGCAGGTCCGGCTTCATGGCCTGCAGCTGCTGGCCCCAGTAACCCCAGCTGTGGGTGCCGTCCTTCGGGAAGTTGAAGACCGCGTTGCGGCCACCGGCCTGCTGGTACACCTTCTGGAAGTCCCGGTTGGAGCTGATGGTCAGGTTCTCCAGGAACTGGGCGCTGTAGAGGATGCCCAGGTCGCCCGGGGTGTCGAGGTCGGACGGCGTGCCGTTGCCGCAGTACACCCAGACGGCGGTGTTGTTGGCCACCAGCTGCCGGACGTTGACGGTCGGGTCGTTGCGCTTCCAGGCCGGGTCGCTGGCGATACCCCACATCTGGGTCGGGTTGAAACCGCCGGCGTCCTTCATGGCGAAGCCGATCAGCGTGGGCCACAGACCCTGGGACGGGTTGAGGAAGCCCGAGAGCGAGCCCGCGAAGATGAACTGTGCCGGGTGCCAGATCGCGAGCGTCAGCGCCGAGCCGCCCGACATCGACAGGCCGACGACGGCGTTGCCGGTCGGCTGCACGCCCCGGTTGGCGGCCAGCCAGGCCGGCAGCTCCTGGGTCAGGAACGTCTCCCACTTGTAGGTGATGACGCCATTGTTGTTGGTGGCCGGCTGGTACCAGTCGCTGTAGAAGCTGGACTGCCCGCCGACCGGCATCACCATCGAGACGCCGGACTGGTAGTACCACTCGAACGCGGCGGTGTTGATGTCCCAGCCGCTCGCGTCGTCCTGGGCGCGCAGGCCGTCGAGCAGATACACCGCGTGCGGTCCGCCGCCCTGGAACTGGACCTTGATGTCGCGTCCCATCGCGGGTGACGGAATGTTCAGCACCTCAACCGCTTTCGCGGCCGCATGCGCCTGCGGGGCCACCGCGGGCATCGCCATTGCCGGAACCGTCAGGGCAGCGACAGCCGCCACCGCGAGCCGCCGCAGTTTCGCGCCGTAATTCTTGCCAAGAGTCGCCAACACGAGTGAAAACTAACGCCGCGCCGCGCCGGGCCGTTCGACCAACGCGCGGCGTGATCGCCTCGTTACCAAGGCGTTTGGCTATCGAGTCCAGAACCCGTCACGCCGCGCCGTGATCGGTGCCGTCACTGACGACGGTGACGTCGTCGCGGGTGCACGGTTCCTGGTGCCAGTCCCCGAACGGGTCCGAGTAGCCGGCCCACGTGTCGCGTGCCGCGAATTCCTCGTCGGTGAGCAGGGCGTCGTTCAGCGCAGCGGTCACATCGCCAGGACGGGCGCCGCACACCAGGATCGTCATCGCGGTGTGCCGGTCACCGAATTCGTTGTCCCACATCAGGTCTGCCAGCGCACGACGTTCGCGGTCCACGTAGGCCGCCTCACTGACGGTCATCGCGGCGATCCAGCGGCCGGCGTTGCTGACGCGCAGGCCACCGCCGGCCGACTCCAGCCACATGACGTGGCCGGGCCGGTTCGCGAGCCACATCCGGCCTCGCGTCCGGATCACGCCGTCCAGGAGGTGATCGATGGCGTCGTGCAGACGCTCGGGGTGGAACGGCCGCCGCGCGTTGAACTCGACAATCTGAACGGGCCCTTCAGGTTTCAGGCTGGGTTGTCCCGCGAGCAGCGGCCCGTGCGGCTCGTCGGCGCGCCCCAGCCGGGCGTCGGGCCACAGCGCGCGCAGCGCGTCCTCGACCAGGTCGGGCCCGGTGACGAGCTGTGCCCGCGGCGCCAGCCGGCGGCATACCGCGAGCAGCACGGGTTCGGCGTGGGTCACGACGAGGACGTCGGCGAATTCGGCCTGCCCCACTGCCACCTGCGCGACGGTCCGGCCGTCGGGCAGTTCGTCGTCACCCAGCGCGTCGGTGAGCCAGTCGCCGGCTTCGATGCACGTCACCACGCCCGCGATCACGACGTCGCGGGCAGCCGGTCCGTCGATGTATCCCGGACCCACCCGAACTCGAACATGGTTGATGGCCCAGCAGATCGGCTCGGGTTCCATCCACGGCTCCAGGTGGACGACGATGCGGTTGACGTCATCGCGCCGATGCAGCAGGCGTAAGTAGATCAGCAGGTCATTACGGACGGTGCAGGACACGCAGCCGTGGGCCAGTTCGAGCGCCGCCACGGTTTCGTTGACGATGCCGTGCGGCGCGGTGACGGTACGACGGCGCACGACGTGACCGTCGAATTGGTGCTCGACCAGCACCGTGCCCGGCGCCTTCAGTAGTTCTTCGGTCACGTAACCGGTCGGTCCCTGACCAGCCACGATGATCACCGGCGTCCGCATCGCCAACCCCTTATCGACAATCATTTTCAGTTCCGTCGGCCATCACGCTACAGTGGCAACCGACACTTGTCGAAAACGATTTTCATTAACGATAGGGCGGACACATGTCAGCGCACTGCCAGGTCACCGGGCGCGAGCCCGGTTTCGGCAACACGGTTTCGCACTCGAACCGGCGCACCTCGCGCCGGTGGAACCCCAACATCCAGAGCAAGACCTACTACTTGCCCTCGGAAGGCCGGCGCATCCGGCTCCAGGTCAGCGCCAAGGGCATCAAGGTGATCGACCGCGACGGCATCGAAGCCGTGGTGGCGCGGCTGCGCCGGGACGGGGTGCGAATCTAGATGTCCCGCACCGATATCCGCCCCGTGGTGAAGCTCAAGTCCACCGCGGGCACCGGCTACACCTACGTCACCCGCAAGAACCGGCGCAACGATCCCGACCGCATGGTGCTGCGCAAGTATGACCCCATCATCCGCAAACACGTCGACTTCCGAGAGGAGCGCTGAGCATGGCCAAGAAATCCAAGATCGCCAAGAACGAGCAGCGCCGGCTGCTCGTCGCCCGCCACGCCGAGCGCCGGGCCGAGCTCAAGGCCATCATCAAGTCCCCGGCGAGCACTGCCGACGAACAGTCGGCCGCCATGGCCGAACTCGCCCGCCAGCCGCGCGATGCCAGCCCGGTGCGGGTGCGCAACCGCGACGCCGTCGACGGCCGGCCGCGCGGCCACCTGCGCAAGTTCGGCCTGTCGCGGGTCCGGGTGCGCGAGCTGGCCCACGAAGGACAGCTGCCCGGCATCCGGAAAGCGAGCTGGTGATGGCGACCAAGCGCAAACCCACCCGACGCCCCGCCGCCGAGGCCAAGCGACCAGTGAAGAACATGCTGGCCAAGCTCGGCGTGGACCACCTCGACTACAAGGACACCAACAACCTGCGGTTGTTCATCTCCGAGCGCGGCAAGATCCGGTCCCGCCGCGTGACGGGCCTGACGGTGCAGCAGCAGCGACAGGTCGCCACCGCGATCAAGAACGCCCGTGAGATGGCGCTGCTCCCCTACCCCGGGATCAGCTGAACATCGTCAGCAGCGCCTGGGTCCGCCACATCGTCAGCCCGGCGAACAGGACCAACAGCACCGCCGTCACCGCGATCAGCGCCAGGAGTCGTTGCCGCGCAGGCACATACGCGAAGACCGCCGCCACCACGGTGCCGGTGACCAACCCGCCGACGTGCCCCTGCCAACTGATCGCCTGCGCGCTGACGGCGGGCAGCACGAAGGTGATCACGAGGTTGATGACGATCAGGCCGACGATGCCGCGGACGTCGAGCTGCAGCCGGCGGAACAACACGAACGTCGCGCCGAAGAGACCGAAGATCGCACCCGAGGCACCTGCTGTCGCCGAGTTCAGTGGCGACAGCAGGTACACCAGCACCGAGCCGCCGAGGCCGCTCAGGCCGTACAGCACGCCGAATCGCAACCGGCCCAGCCACTGCTCGAGCTGCGGGCCGACGGCCCACAACGCCCACATGTTGAACACGATGTGGGCCAGGCCGTAGTGCAGGAAGGCCGACGACGCCAGCCGGTAGTACTGGCCGTCGGCGACGGCGGGCGGCCACAGCACCAGATCCTGCTGCATCTGCACCGAGGTGTGCTGCAGCACGAACATCACCACGTTGACCGCGATCAGCGTGTAGGTGACCAGCGAACCCTTGGAGATGCGGCCGCCGAAGTGGGTCCGGGCCTGCCGCACCGACTGCTTGCCTTCGTTGACGCACTCCGGGCACTGCTGGCCCACGGCGGCTGCGGTCATGCAGTCCGGGCAGATCGGGCGGCCGCACCGGCTGCAGCTGACGTACGTCGGGCGGCTGGGATGCCGATAGCAGGTCGGCGTCGGGACGGTCATCAGTGAGCGTGATCTTCCGGGACTACAGCCGCCACAGGGCTTCCTGGCTGGTGCTGGCGATCAGCACCCCACCAGTGTCATACAGGGCTCCGGCGACCAGCCCGCGGGAGTCGGTGTTGTTCAGTCGGGTGACCTCGTACCGGTGCCAGTCACGCGGCACGAACGGCCGGTGGAACCACACCGCGTGATCCAGGCTGGCCGCGAAACCGTCACGCAGGCTCGCACCGTCGGGCCGCGCGACGGGCACCGGCCCGAAGTCCGACATGAAGGTCAGCGTGCACGCCCGGATCAGTGCATCGTCCTCGATCTCGTCTTTGGTGCGGATCCAGAACGGCGGCACGGCGAACGCACCCACGTCTTCCGGCCGCACCCGGATATCGAAGAAGTCGGCGGCGGTGAGGCTCGTCGCCTTGGACACCGCGGCGTCGAGCTCGAGGCCGCGCACCTCGGGGCGCTGCCAGTCGGCGCCGGGTTCGGGCACATGGAACGACGCGATCATCTCGAGGATCGTCTTGCCGTTCTGCTTCGCGGTGACGCGCCGGGTGTCGAAGGACCGGCCGTCTCGGGTCCGTTCCACGTGAAACTCCACGTCGACGCCGTACTGTCCGCCGCGGACGAAGTACAGGTGCAGCGACTGCGGCAGCTTGTCGGGTTCGACGGTGCGGCCCGCCGCACCGAGCGCCTGAGCGGCGATCAGTCCGCCGAACAGGGACCGGCCGGGCCCCTCGGTGGGCTGCGGTGCGATGAAGGTGTCACCGTCGCGCGCGAAGTCCAGGAGCTGGGCAATCCAGCTGAGCGCAGTAGAACTCATAAAGCGGCAGCGTATCCGCCAGTAGGGTCTGGCCGTGCGCCCCAGCCGCTCTGCCCTCTATCTGGCCACCGGCACTGGCATCGCCGTGTGGGCCGCAGGCGTCCTCTGGCTGGCCGTCGCACTGCATTCCGTCGACCACTACCTCGTCTCGTATTACCTCGCGGACTACCGGTTCGGTTTCATCCGGCGTGGACTCGCCGGGGAGCTCTTCGGTCCGGGCGACGACGCGGCATTCTTCGGGCGGGCCGGCGCCGCGCGTTGGGCCATCACCGCGCTGTACCTGTCTGCCCTGGCCGCCATTGCCGGCGCAATCGTGCGCACGGGCCGCTCGGAACGCCGGGTCATGCTGGCGTTGCTGGTGCCCGTGTTGCCGTTCGGTGTGCCGTTCGCGGTGTTCTCGGCGCGGCCGGACCTCCTCGGCGCGGCGGCGGTGGTCGCCCTCGCACTCGGTGTGGGCACCCGCCCGGCGGTGTCGTGCGCGGCGTACGGATTGCTCACCGCGGTCCTGGCGTTGATGCACGACGCGATTCCCCTCGAATTCGCGCTGGGTGCCGTCCTCGCGATCTATGCGCCGGCGCACGGACTCACCGCCGCGAGACGCGGGCGCTGCGCGGCGTTGGCGGTACTCCCGGGACTCGCGGTGGCCGGCCTCATCACGGCACTCACCCGGCGCGGGGTGGCCGACCGGCTGTGCGCGACGACACCCCACCGGCCCATGCGCATGATGGCGAGCTTTCACGATTTCCAGAACTTCGCCCGGACCGGCCGATTGCCGACACGCGACTTCCACGACTGGGCCTGCCGGTCGTACCTCAACACGTACCAACACAGCGTCCTCGACGAAATTCACACGGTCGCTGCGCGGGGCGCCGGCCAGATGGCGACCTCGCTGACGGTCGGCCTGATCGGTCTGGTGGCCTGCCTCGCGGCGGTCCAGTTCGTCGCCGGTGTGCCGATCCGCGACTTCCTGGGCGAATTCCGGGATCGCCGGGCCGCCGCGGTCCTTGCGCTGGCGCTGTATCTGCCGATATTCGTGACCGCATTCGACTGGATTCGGTGGATGCTGCTGATCGCCTTCAACGTCACCGTCGTGTTTCTGCTTTACCTGCGCGGCCGTCCGGAACTCGACCGACCACCGCCGTCGCGCGCGGCGTTCGTGGCGATCGTGTGCGCATTCGCCGCGTTGCCGCTGGGCCTGGCACCCGGCTGACGATCCGCGCCGGAATTCGCCGCCTAGGCTGAAGCGCATGGTTCAACGCCGGGGATTCAATGACGCCGTCACCCGTTTCTGGGGCTTCGCCGCTCCCGCCTACGACACCCAGGTGCTGCAGCGCTGGGTCTACCAACCTGCCCAGGACGAGGTCCTGGCACAGCTGCGGGCACACGACTCCCTGACCATCGCCGATATCGGCTGTGGCACCGGTATTTTCGCCGACCGGATCCAACGTGAGCTCAATGCCGTCGTCACCGGTGTCGACATGTCCGAGGGCATGCTGGCGCAGGCCAAGGCGCGGTCGTCGAACGTCACCTGGCTCACCGCGCCTGCCGAGGACCTGCCGTTCAACGATGGCGCCCTGGACGCGGTGGTGACGACGTCGGCGTTCCACTGGTTCGATCAGCCCGCCGCGTTGCGTGAGTTCCATCGGGTGCTCAAGCCGGGCGGTATCGCGGCCGTCACCACCATCAGCCCGCGGCAGGTGCTGCCGCTGCACGCGCTGTCGTCGCACATCCTGAACCCCGCCCACAATCCGTCCCCCGCGGAGATGAAGAAGCTCTTCGAGGACGCCGGGTTCACGGTGTCCGAGCAGCACCGGGTGAAGCGGCCGGCGTGGACGCTCATCGTGTCCGACCTGCTGACCGTCGGGACGAAGTAGCCGGCATGCCCGATCTGCACCCCGACGTCGCGGTCCTGGCGCCGCTGCTGGGCACCTGGGCCGGCACCGGTTCCGGTGAATACCCGACCATCGCTTCGTTCGACTACCTCGAAGAGGTCACGTTCGGACATGTCGGCAAGCCGTTCCTGGCTTACAGCCAGCGCACCCGCGCCGCCGATGACGGACGTCCCCTGCACGCCGAGACCGGCTATCTCCGGGTGCCCGCGCCCGGTCGCATCGAATGGGTGCTCGCGCATCCCACCGGCATCACCGAGGTCCTGCAAGGCACGATCAGCACCGACGGTGAGTTCGTGCTCGACCTCGCCACCACCGACATCGGGCGCACCGACTCCGCGAAAGAGGTTGACGCCCTGCGTCGTTGGTTCCGGCTCGACGGAGACACCTTGAGCTACAACGTCCGCATGGCCGCCGTGGGCATCCCACTGCGGCACCACCTCGCGGCTGTGCTGCATCGGAAGGACGCATGACGGAACCACAGACCGGCCGGATTCGGGTCCCCACCGACCTCGACTCGGTCACGGCCACCGGCACAGAAGACCACACCGACGTCGATCCGCTGGCGGTGGAACGCATTTGGCAGGCGGCACGGCACTGGTACGCGGCCGGGATGCACCCGGCCATCCAGGTCTGCCTGCGCCAGAACGGTCGGGTGGTGCTCAACCGCGCGATCGGCCACGGCTGGGGCAACGGGCCCGACGACCCGGCTGACGCCGACAAGATCCCCGTCGGCGTCGACACCCCGTTCTGCGTCTACTCGGCCGCCAAGGCGATCAGCACGACCGTGGTGCACATGCTCGTCGAACGCGGCGAGCTCGACCTCGACGCCCGCGTCTGTGATTACCTGCCGACGTACACCAGCCACGGCAAGGACCGCACCACCGTGCGGCACGTCGTCACCCACAGCGCCGGGGTGCCGCTGGCCACCGGGCCGCGGCCGGACCTCAAGCGGATGAACGACAGCGAGTACGCCCGCGAGATGCTGGGCAAGCTGCGGCCGATCTACCGGCCGGGCCTGGTCCACATGTATCACGGCCTGACCTGGGGCCCACTGATCCGCGAAATCGTCTCGGCCGCAACGGGTCGCAACATCCGGGACATCCTGGCCACCGAGATCCTCGAGCCGCTTAGCTTCCGCTGGACCAATTACGGTGTTGCGCCCGAAGACGTTCCGCTGGTCGCGCCGAGCCACGTGACCGGCAAGCCGCTGCCGGCGCCCATGGCGGCGGCGTTCAAGAAGGCCGTCGGCGGCACCCCGAACCAGATCATCCCGTTCAGCAACACCCCGGATTTCCTGACCAGCGTGGTGCCGTCGTCGAGCACGGTCTCCAACGCCGTCGAGCTCTCCCGATTCGCTGAGATGCTGTGTCGCGGTGGGGAACTCGACGGGGTTAGGGTGCTGCGGCCGGAAACGCTGCGCGCCGCGACCGCCCCGTGCCGCCGCCTGCGGCCCGACATCGCGGTGGGACTTCAGCCGATGCGCTGGGGCACCGGATACATGTTGGGCTCCAAGCGATTCGGCCCGTTCGGCCGGGACGCACCGGCCGCCTTCGGGCACACCGGGCTCACCAACATCGCGGTGTGGGCCGACCCGGCCCGGAACCTTGCCGCTGCCGTGGTCAGCAGCGGCAAGCCCGGTGGGCATCCCGAGGCCAACCGGTACCCGGCGCTGCTCGACACGATCGCCCGGGAGATTCGCCGGTCCGCGTAGCGGCGAAAAGTACGTGGGCTCATACGCGATGGCGATCTGCCGGTGATTGTTGAACTCAGGGACCGCTGACGGCCGCAGAAGGTACCTGAGTTCAACCACATTGGCACGAGCACGTTCTCACTGAAGCCGCGTACTTTCGCCGCCGCGGCAGCTCTCCAGACGACCTGTGCGATCCGGAGTACCGACTACGCCTTCGACGCGGCCTTCGCGAACAGGCGCAGCAGCACCTGGTTGATGGCGATCAGCGCCAGTTTCACCGGCGGGAACGACGCCGTCGAGGTCAGCGAGTAGTCGATGCGCGTGCCCGTGCCCTCGGGGGTCAGCCGCACCTCGCCCGCGTAGCCCGGGAACGGCACGCCGGAACGGGCCTTGTAGCCGAACACGTTGGGGGCGTCGAACGTCACGACCTCTTCGACGATCGCCGGCGCCGGCCCGGGGGCCGAGATGCGGCGGACCGCGCCCAGGCCGTTGGGTGCGGGGGTGCCGGGCTGGTCGATGGTCACGCTGATGCCGGGACCCCAGTTGGCCATGCCTTCGTGGTCGATCAGGGTCGCCCAAACAACGTCGATCGGGCGGGCAACAGTGGTGGTTGCAGTCGATTGCATGGACCGATCATGCCGCACCCCCGCGCAGGGCGCCTGGCAGGCTGTCCCCATGCCCGGCCCAATGCCCGAAGTACCGTTCCGCGACGACCACATCGAGCTCCTGCGCCGCCGCGCGCTCACCGAGGATGCCGCCCGACCGGACGCCGTCCAGCGCCGACATGACGCCGGCGGACGGACGGCCCGCGAGAACATCCACGACCTGGTCGACGACGGCAGCTTCGTCGAGTACGGCCGGTTCGCCATCGCCGCCCAACGGGCTCGCCGGGAGCTCGACGATCTGATCGCGCGCACTCCCGCCGACGGCCTCGTCGCCGGCACGGCCCACGTCGACGGCCACCCGTGTGCGGTGTTGTCGTACGACTACACCGTGCTGGCCGGTACCCAGGGCGCCCTCGGGCACCTCAAGAAGGACCGGCTGTTCGAACTGATCGAGCGGATGAAGCTGCCCACGGTGTTCTTCGCCGAGGGTGGCGGTGGACGCCCCGGTGACACCGATCATCCGACCGTGTCGTCACTGGACGTCCGCGCCTTTGCGCTGTGGGCCGGCCTGTCGGGCGTCGTACCGCGGATCGCGGTGGTCAAGGGCCGCTGCTTCGCGGGCAATGCGGTGATCGCGGGCTGTTCGGATCTGATCGTGGCGACCGAGGACACGTCGATCGGCATGGGTGGCCCGGCGATGATCGCCGGCGGCGGACTCGGCGACATCGCGCCGGATGCCGTCGGCCCGATCTCGGTGCAGGCGCCCAACGGCGTCGTCGACGTGGTGGTGCCCGACGAGGCCGCCGCGGTCTCGGTCGCCCGCCGGCTGCTCGGCTACTTCCGCGGACCCACCACACCCGGCACCGCGCCGGACCAAACCGCCTTGCGCACAATCGTTCCCGAGCGCGCCCGCCGCGCGTATCAGGTCGCGCCGATCTTCGAGACGCTCGCCGACGAAGGCTCTGTCACCTTCCTGCGGCAGAAGTTCGCCCCGGAGTTGGTGACCGCGCTGGCCCGGATCGAGGGCCGGCCGGTCGGGGTGCTGGCCAACAACACCATGGTCATGGCCGGTGCCATCACCGCGGCGGCGTCCGACAAGGCGGCCCGCTTCCTGCAGCTCTGCGATGCCTTCGGGATTCCCGTGGTGTCCCTCGTGGACTGCCCCGGATTCATGGTGGGACCGGCGGCCGAGGCCGAAGCACTGGTTCGGCGCGGATCGCGGCTGCTGGTCGCCGGCGCGGCCCTGCGCGTCCCGCTGATCGCGGTGATTCTGCGTCGCGGTTACGGCCTTGGCGCACAGGCGATGTGCGGCGGCAGCCTGCATGAGCCACTGCTGACCGTGGCCTGGCCGGGCGCACACCTCGGACCGATGGGACTCGAGGGTGCCGTGCGGCTCGGGCTGCGCAAGGAGCTCGAGGCCATCGCCGATGACGAGGCCCGCGAGCAGGCGGTACGGGATGCCACCGCCGCCGCGCAGGCCAACGCCGCCGCGCTCAACTCGGCTTCGATGTTCGAGATCGACGACGTCATCGACCCCGCCGAGACCCGGTCGCTGATCGCCGCGACACTGGCGACCGCGGAACCCGCGGGCCTGCCGCCGCGCCGGGGCTTCGTCGACACCTGGTGAACGGTCTCAATCCCGCACGCCGCGATACAGCTGACGACGCACGACGAACCGCTGCAACACCCGGTCGACGGTCCACGCCGGGAACCGGACGGCCTGTCCCCACGGCGTGAACACCTCCAGCCCGTCGGGCTGCGGACCGAGCACCGAACCCCACCGCACGGCCGGCGGCCGGTAGCGGCGCAGCTTGCGGGACCTCAACTGGGCGAGGACGTTTCGTGCCACCAGCGCACCGCCACCGTTACGGGCCGAGGTGCGCAACGGATCGGTGGCCGCGACATCACCGACCGCGAAAACACCCGGATACCCGGGCACCGTCAGCTCCGGGGTGACGCGGACGAAGCCGTCGTCGTCGAGGATCTCAGTAGGCAACCACGCCGTGTTGGGCCGCACCCGACCGACGGCCCACAACACCGCATCGGCCTCCCCGTCCGGTTGGCCGGTGCTGAATTCGATTGGTCCAGCGGTGATTTCGTCGCGATTCGGCGGCAGTACAGCGCGGTGCCCGAGATGCAGCCGGACGCCGAGTTCCGCCAACCGTTGCGCGACCCGCACCTGGGTCCCGACGTGGTAACCCGGAAGTATCTGTGCGCCAGGGAAATACAGGTCGACGACCTTGTCGGGCCAGCTGCGTGCCAGGTTCCCGGCACTGCTCACCGCCGTGGCGCCGCCACCCACGACGGCGATGCGCTGCGCCCGTGCCAGGCGTTCGTGGGTGTCATGCAGATCCGCCGCGACGTCGTCGGCGGTCTGCAGCGTCGGGCGGCGCCAGAACCCGTTGGTCGTTCCGGTCGAGATCACCAGCACATCGAACGGCTCGACCGTCTCGGTACCGTCAGCCGTCTCCACCGTGACCGTGCGGGCATCCAGGTCGGCGCCCGTCAGCGCCCCGTGCACGATCCGCACCGAATCCAGGCCACGGAATCTCCGGAAACCGATGAAGTAGTCCCGCGCCCAGGCGTCGGGCCGCGCGACGCGCATGCCGAGTTCCTGACCGCTGACCAGGCCGTCCTTGACCGAGATACCGACCACGTCGGCGTGCGGGGCCAGGCGGACAGCGGCGAGGATGCCGCTGTCCCCCAGCCCGGCGATGACGACGCGCCCCCGCACGTCAGGGCAGGATCGAGTCGACGTAACCGCCGTCGGCGCGCACCGCGGCGCCGGTGGTGGCCGACGACTGCTCCGAGCTGAGGTACACGACCATGTTGGCGATCTCCTCGGGCTCAATCAGCCTGCGCAGCAACGATTGTGGACGGAATTTGATCATGAACTCGCGCTGCGCCTCGTCCCACGGCAGGTTCTTGTCGACCAGCTGATAGACGAAGTCCTCGACGCCACCGGTATGCGTCGGGCCCGCGATCACCGAGTTCACCGTCACGCCGGTACCCGCCGCATCCTTGGCGAAACCGCGGGTCACCGCGAGCAGCGCGGTCTTGGACGTGCCGTAGTGGATCATCTCTTCCGGGATGACGATCGCCGAGTCGCTGGCGATCTGGATCGCGCGGCCCCACCCGCGCTCCGTCATCCCCGGGAGGTAGGTGCGGATGAGCCGCACAGCAGACAGCACGTTCACCTCGAAGTACCGCCGCCATTCGTCGTCGGTGATCTCCTGCGCCGGCGTCGACCCGAAGATGCCGAGGTTGTTCACCAGGATGTCGACATCCGGAAGTTGTTGGACGAGTTGGGCGACGCCGTCCTCGGTCGTGACGTCGGCGGCGACGCCGATGACGTCGGCGAATCCCTTGCCGGTGAGTTCGGCGACGGCCGCTTGGACGCGTTCTTCGCTGCGTCCGTTCACCGCGACGCGGGCCCCGCTGGCGGCCAGCCCTTCGGCGATGGCCAGCCCGATGCCCTGCGTGGAACCGGTTACCAGGGCGGTTTTGCCGGTCAGATCAATGTGCACAATCAGCCTCCAATGAATGTTCCGGTCACACAACGCTAGCGACCCCGCTGAATAATCCGTGGCATGACCGAACTATTGGTTCTGCACATCGCCAAGCGGGCGATCCTGGCCGTGTCCCTCGACGGTTCACGGGTCCGGACGCTGGTCGCCGATGTCGACGAGACGCCCGACGGCATCGTCGTCGATCAGGCCCGGGGCCACATCTACTGGACGAACATGGGCACGCCCGACCCCGAAACCGGCCGGACGTTCTTCACCCGTAACGGGTCGCTCGAGCGTGTGAACCTGGACGGTTCTGACCGGCGGACCATCGTGCCGCGGGGCGCGTTCACCACGGGTAAGCAGCTGACGGCCGACTTCGACGCGAGGTTGCTCTACTGGTGCGACCGCGAAGGCATGCAGGTGCTGCGCTGCCGGCTGGACGGCTCGAGCCTGGAGACGCTGGTGGTGGCGGGTAGCGGTCCGGATGCGCAAGACCCGCGGCACCACTGCGTGGGCATCGCCGTCGACCCGGTGCAGCAGTTGGTCTACTGGACGCAGAAGGGCGCATCCGACGCCGGCCAGGGCCGAATCTTCCGCTGCCGCACCGACATCCCGGTGGGGCACACCGCCGCGGGCCGTGCGGACATCGAGTTGCTGTGGCAGGACCTGCCCGAGCCCA
This sequence comes from Mycobacterium sp. SM3041, assembly GCF_039668335.1. NCBI lineage: Bacteria > Bacillati > Actinomycetota > Actinomycetes > Mycobacteriales > Mycobacteriaceae > Mycobacterium > Mycobacterium sp. SM3041. Next base: position 188,427 of record NZ_JAYXBQ010000037.1, read on the forward strand.
TCGACCTCGATCTCGACGCATCCGGAAACCTGGTCTGGACCGACCGCGGCGCCGAACCGAACGGCAACACGCTCAACCGCGGCCGGGTCCAGCCCACGGTCGGGACCTACGACATCGTGTCCCGCGGCTATCAGGAGGCGATCGGTCTGACCACCGCCGATGACACGACCTACTACGTGAGCGAGCTGCGCACCGGCGGCATCCGCGTCGTGAACCTCGCCGACGGGACCGACCGCGAGCTGACACAGCTGGGTCCTGGTGTCACCGGGGTTGCGCTGGCCGAGCTCTAGCTGGCCTGGATGAACGCCGCGATGCCCTGGCAGATGGCGTTGGCGTAGGTCTGCCACCCCTGCATGGTGGCCATCGCCGCGCCCTCCTGCGGGTTCTTCATGTTGCCGCACTCGACCAGGATCGACGGGTACTGAGCGAGATTCAGGCCTGTCAGGTCGGCCCGGCCGTACAGACCGTTGCTGCCGATGTAGGTCGCCGGCGTCAGCCCCGCGGCCACCATCTTGTCGCGCATGATCTGGGCGAAACGCACCGACGGCCCGGCCTGCACCTGGTTCAGCGGCGGCGCCGAGTAGTTGACGTGGAACCCGTGGCCGCCAGCGGGGCCCCCGTCGGCGTGGACGGACACGACCGCGTTCGGCCGTAGGGCGTTCGCCATCTCGGCGCGCTGGTCGACACACGGACCGAGAGCGTTGTCGTTGTTGCGCGACAGGTGGACCTGTACGCCGGCGTTCGCCAGCTGCTGCTGCATCAGCAGCACGACGTTCCAGGTGAACGAGTGTTCGGGGAAGCCCGCCGTCGTGGACGTGCCACTGGTCTGGCAGTCCTTGGTGCCGCCGCGGCCGGTGGGCACCTGCTTGCTGATCGACGAGTCATTGGCCCCGTTGTGCCCCGGGTCGAGGAACACGACTGCGCCGGCCAGACCAGCGGCTTTGGCCACGGGCGCGGTGAGTGACGACACAACGGCGGGCATACCGACCAGAACCGGCGCCGCGGCAGCCATTCTCAGCATGCGTCGGCGCGAGATGCAGCCGACGCCCTTACCTGCGTCGTCTCTTTCACACGGACTACTGGTCACTGATCGGATGCTACGGACCGAGACTGGGAACACCCCCGAGCGCCCTGACACGGTTCCGTCACGAAGCAATAACTTCTTTCGGGTTCGGCGTACGGTCGAGGCGTGGAGACGAATGTCGAGACAGCGGGTGTGGGGGCCCGAATCAAGGCCATAGCCGGTTGGGCCGCCACGCGCACCCGCAAGACCAGCCCATCACCACTGTTGCCGGCCTGGGAAGCCCCGCCGGCGCAGTACGGCGTCGGAGTGCACCACAACGTGGCGGTGCCGATGAGCGACGGCATCTCGCTGCGGGTGGATATCCACTATCCGACCGACCCGACGACGGGCGAGCCCGCTTCCGGCCCCTTCCCGGTGCTGCTGTCGATGACGCCGTACGGCAAGAAGGCACCCCCGCCGGCCGCCCAGATCGGTGGTGGCGCAACGCCGTACCTGATCCGGCGTGGCTACATCGAGGTGATGGCCGACGTGCGGGGTACCGGCGTGTCGGGCGGCTCCTTCGAGATGCTCGGACCGGAACAGGTGCAGGACGGCGTCGACCTGGTCAATTGGGCTGCCGCCCTGCCCAATTCGAACGGCCGTGTCGGCATGTTCGGCATCTCGTACCTGGCCATCAACCAGCTCATGACGGCCGCCGCGGTGGGTCCCGGCTCGCCGCTGAAGGCGATCTTCCCGGCGATGGCCGCCAACGATTTCTACCGCGACGTCGTCACCATGGGCGGCGTCCCGCACATGCGCACGGTCCGGGCCTACGGCGCCACCTACTCGCTGCTGAACGTCATCAACCCGGCGCTGGAGTTCGCGCATCGCGGTGGGCATGAAAGGCCAAGGGCCGGTGGTATTTCCGCGGTGCGCCAGCGCGGTCGCGACCAGCGCAGCTATTTCAAGAGCCTGATAAAAGACGCGATCGCCGGCGGTGACACCGCATTCGACGGCACGTTCTGGGACACCATGCGTCCCGCGGATGTGGTGCCGAAGATCGTCGAGAACGGTGTCGCGGTGTTTCTGGTGGCCGGCTGGCATGACGCCTTCCAGCGCGGCGCGCCCTTGAACTACGCGGCGCTGCAGAACACTTTCGCCGGGCGTCCTGCCGGCGCCGCCATGACCGCCGATCAGCCCGTCTCCGACAAGTTCCAGTTGATGGCCGGCCCTTGGTATCACGTCTCGGATCTCGATGGTCAGCATCTGCAGGCCTTGCAGCTGCGCTGGTTCAACCACTGGCTCAAGGACGACGACACCGCGGCCGTCACCGGTGCGCCGGTGCGCTTCCAGGCCATCGGCAGCCCTAAATGGTTCCGCACCAACGCCTATCCGTTCCCGGAGGCCACCCCGACGCGGCTCTACCTGGGTCTCGGCGGCGGCCTGCATGCCACCCCGTCGGCCGACGAGTCGATCGCCACGCTCCAATACCTTTCTCGCGGACCGGTTTCCGGGCGCAGCCTGGAGCAGTGGAGCCTCGGCATGGGCAGCTTCATGGTGTCGCAGACTGGCCGCAGTGTCCGGTACGACCAGGACAACTCCCGGCTGCAGCGCGACGCGCTGACCTACACCAGCGAAGCGTTCGATACCGAACAACTGCTCGCCGGTCCGGTCGGCCTCACGATCTTCGCCACCGCCGACCGCACCGAGACCCTGTGGGTGGCGCATCTGGACGACGTCTCCCCCGATGGCGTCAGCCGGCCGCTGACGCAGGGGGCGCTCCTCGGTTCGCATCGTGCCCTCGACCCCGAGGCGAGCTGGCTCCTGCCCGACGGCACCGTGCTACGGCCGCAACACATCAGCACCAAGGCGGCCGCCGAGCCCGTCGTGCCCGGTGAGCTGACCCGGTACGACATCGAGGTGTTTCCCACCGCGGCGCTCCTCGCCCCGGGCCACCGACTGCGGCTGACGCTGACGACGTACGACTTCCCTCATCTGGTGCCGACCCGCCCGCAGCGGACGGCCCTGGCGCGCGGGACGTATCGAATTTCCCAAGGCGGCGTCCACGCTTCGCACCTGGTCGTGCCATTGGCCGACCCGGCGGCGATGGCGCAGTCCTAGCGGCGGAAAGCTAGCCCAGGAAGCGCTGCGTGTAGGGCGCGAAGCGGGCCTTGAGGTCGTCGGGGTCGAGACCGAACATCTCGCACGACGTCTCGACCCGGCCCAGCCGGCCGCGTTGATGACCGGCCAGGTAGTCTGCCATCGCGTTGCGCTCGGTATCCGAAAGTTGTTCCTCGGCAAGAGCAAAGACGCTCGCGGCGGTGCCGAGATCGTCGGCCATGAAATCATCGAACCGGATGTCGATGGAGCGGTCCCGGCCGATGACCTCCCGGTCTCGGATCAGCGCGGCAAGCATGTGCTCCAGCCGCTGCACCCAGTACGAAGCGATGTGCTCGACGGGAACCGGGCTGCGGTGCATGCGCGCCGAGTAGGTGAGCATCGCGATCATCGACAGCACCACCGGTACGGGATCGCGGTGCGTGAAAACACCTACCACACCGGGTAATTCGGCGTTCAGCACCGGCAGTTGCTCGAGATGCTGCGGCGACTTGAGCAGCCAGCGCCGGCCGCCGCGCAGGTACTGCAGGGCTTTGAGCTGCGTCACCATGTGCCGGTAGTGCGGCGTCTGATCATGGGATTCGTAGTAGTCACGCCACGCGGGAACATCGGCCAGCGTCTCGAAGTACATCGTGGAAAAGTCGTTGGCCAGCAACTGGATTTCCTCGTGCACGTGGTCGGTGGTCATCTCGTGCATCAGCGGGAAATGCGGCATGACGATGTTCATCACGTTGACCGCCACGTCCATCCGCGTGCGCCGCGGGTCCGGCTCGATACCGGCTTCGGACGCCAGCGGGAAGGGCTCCATCGACTCCCAGTAGGGCAGGGTCCGGAAGGTTCCGGCGGCCGCCAGCAGGTTGTGCAGGTGTGTGGTCCCGGTACGCGGCAGGCCGACGATGACCACCGGGGGCAGCAGTTCGATGTCGTGAATCTCAGGGTGCCGCTTCAACAGATCGGTCAGCAGCAGCCGGTTCTTCAACAGCTGCAGCAGCTGGCCGTAGAAGTTGACCACGCCCGGGCCGTTGAAACCGTCGATCTGCCGGAGCGCGCCCAGCAGCACCTCGAGGCGTTCGCGGTAGTCGGTGGGGCCGAAGTCGTCGAGCCCGGTGTCGGCGCTCGCCTTGGCGTGCAGTGCGTCCGCATCGAGCGGACAGTCCGCCGCCATCATCGTCATCATGTCGCGGAACTGTTGAGCCTCGGCCGTGAAGGTGGGATGGGCCAGGTCATCGAGCCGGACAACGTCTGTGGTGTCAGTCACACCAATTATGTTACTATGAGTTCCGTAATGGCGAAAGAACTTGGTAGACCTCGTGATCGGCGCATCGACGACGCCGTGCTGGACGCGACCGTGAAACTCCTCGGCGAAGTCGGCTATGCCGCGCTGTCGGTGGACGCCATCGCCAAGCAGGCCGGCACCAGCAAGCCAGCGATCTACCGGCGCTGGCCCAGCAAGGCCCACCTCGTCCACGAGGCGGCATTCCCTGAAGGCATCGCCGCTGACCTGCCGGATACCGGCTCCCTCGCGGGCGATGTACGGGCGATGGTCCGCGACACCGTGGCGGTCCTCAGCACTCCCGCGGCCCGCGCCGCGCTCCCGGGACTGCTCGGCGAGATGACCGCCGACGCCACCCTGCACAGCGCCCTGCTGGACCGGTTCGCCGACGTACTCGGACCCGGACTGCATGCCCGCCTCGATGCCGCCGCCACCCGCGGTGAACTCCGCGCCGACGTGACCGCCACCGACCTGACCGAGGTCATCACGGGTATCGCCCTGCTCGCCGCCCTCACCCGCAGCGCCGCCCCCGATGACGACTGGATAGACCGCAACACCACACTGATCCTGAAAGGTATTGGCGCATGACCGAATCCGCTGCCGCATGGCGGGAACTCCTCGACACCCTTCGCGAGCTCGACACCTCTTTTCTCGAGGGTCCGCGCGCCGTGACCGACGACCGCCAGATCGCCGACGGTTACCGCATGCTCGCGACCGGACTCGGCGTCGCCCTCGACTGCTACCTGTTCCCCGAGCCGGGGCGGCCGCAGTTCGTCGCCGTCAACACCCCCACCCGGCATGACCGCCGCTGGGGCGGCGACAACACCGACGCCTACTACCACATGTGCCCGGTGGACCCGGAGCGCAAATACCGGATCTTCGGCAACAAGGGCGACAGCGTCTATCTCTCGCTGACTGCGTACAACGAGCCCTCGCCCGGTGCCTGGTCCAACCGCGTCGTCGCGATAATCCGTGACACCGACATCGAATTCGACGCCGACGGCAACTTCTCGTTCGAGCTCGGCCCCCTGCCCGACGCAGCCGTCTTCCTCACCCGCGACTACCAGGCCGACCCGGCAACGGGACGTCCGGTCACCTGGAACATCGAGGCACTCGATCCTCCGGAGCCGTTCCGCCACAGCGACGCCGCGACAGCCGCCGCGCTGCGGTCCAGCGCCACCTGGATCCGCACGCTGTTCGCCATCATGCCGATGCCGGTGGGCACGCGGGCCGTCGACGAAGCCAGCCTCGGACACGAAACCGCCCATCGCGCCAATGAATTCGCCGCGCCCTACCAGGTACCGGACGCCAACTTCGGCTGGTCGGCGCGCGACGCCTGCTACTCGTACGGCAGCTTCGTGCTCGCGGAGGACGAAGCGCTCGTCATCACCCACCGTCCGCCGGCCTGCCGGTTCTGGAACCTGGTGGTGTGGAACCAGTTCATGGCCACCCCCGGCGCCAGTGACGCCCGCAGCTCCCTGAACGGCTACAGCGCGGTGCCCAACTCCGACGGCACGGTGACGGTCGTCCTGTCGCGCGGCACCACTGCACACCCGAATTCGCTGACGACGCTGGACTATCCGCAGGGCAACCTGGCGTTCCGCTGGTTCCTGACCGATCAGGTGCCGGACCGCCCCGAAGTCCAGCTGGTCAAGATCGCCGACGCCCCCACGTCACCTTCCTGAGGGATTTGTGCACGATTTTCCGCGCCGGCTGCGGAAAATCGTGCACAAATCACGGGACGACGGCCTCGATGGCCCGGTAGATCCGCTGCTCGCTGACCGGTCGCGGGGTGCCCAGCTGCTGGGCCCACAGGCTGACGCGGAGCTCCTCGATCTGCCGGGCGATGTCGCGGACGTCTTCGCCTTGGCAGCGCAGGGGCGAAAGCGCCTGCCGCAGTTCGTTGTACGCATCCTCGACGGCGTGGACGCGGTCCATGCGTTCCCGGTCTGCCGCCGGCGCTTGCGGTAGGCGCTCCAAGCGCCGCCCCACCGCCGTCAGGTATCGCGTCAGGTCGGCCAGGTGGGTGACTCCCGTCGCCGCGACGAATCCGACCGGCAGCAGCCGGGCCAATTGGGCGCGGATGTCGGCGACGGCATCGGCCTGGAGCGCAGAAGGCTTGTCGGGCAACGCAACCTGTGCTGCGTGCGCGGCGGTCAACACGCGCTCGACGCGGCCGACGACGTCCAGCGTCGTCGGGATAAGCTTGGCTGCGACGGTGTCGCGCAGCGCCGTGAAGTCCGCCGCGGTCCACACCGGCTTGGGCGCCAGCACCCGCACCGCGGCGTCAGCGCAGTCTTCGAGCAGCGCCGCCAGGCTGCCGTCGGGATTGCTCGACAGTGACAGACGCGCTCGGGGATTGAGGCCGCGCTCGGCAGCCTTGACCGGTGACGGTGCGGCGAGTCGCAGCAGCCGCCGCAGTCCCGGCCCCATGGCCGCGGCCTGCTCGGCCGCCGTCGGGAACACCCGGATATCCACTGCCGCACCGGTATCCACGAATGCCGGGAAACCGCGCACGGTGTGGCCACCGGCCGAGCTCTCCACGGTGCGGGGCAGCTCGGCGAGGTCGTCCGGCCACGCCTTGAGGCCGGTCCGTTGCAGATCGCCCGCGACGGCGCCGGCGACCGCCTGGCGCACCGACCCGGCGAGCTTGTCGTGCAGCGCACCCAGGTCCTTGCCGCGCGCCACCTCGGTGCCGTCTTTCTCGACAGCGAAGGTGACCCGCAGGTGGTCCGGAATCTTGCTCAGGTCGAAGGCGTCGATCGGCACCAGAATGCCACTGCGCCGACGCAATTCGCGCTGCAGCTCCTCCAGCAGCGAGCCGTCTCCCGGATTGAGGTCCGGCAACACCGCCCGCGCGGTATCGGGCGCGGGCACGAAGTTGCGCCGCAGGTCCTTGGGCAGCGATTTGATCAGCGCCGTGACCAACTCTTCCCGCAGCGCGGGAACCTGCCACGCGAAACCGTCGCCGCCGAGCCGGGCCAGCACCTCGACCGGAACATGGACCGTCACACCGTCATCGGCGGCGCCGGGTTCGAACCGGTAGCTCAACGGCAGCGACAGGTCGCCGGTCTGCCAGGTGTCGGGCTGGTCGGCGTCGGTGTCGGTGCGCAGCAGGTCGTCGCGCGTCATGGTCAGCAGGTCCGGCGTCACATGCCGCTGTTTCTTCCACCAGGCATCGAAATGCCGTGCTGATACCGCATTTTCGGGCACCCGCTGGTCGTAGAAGGCGTAGACCTCGTCATCACCGGCCAGCAGATCCCGGCGTCGGGCGCGCTCCTCCAACTCCTCCAGCTCGGTCCGTAGGCGCGTGTTGTCGCGGAAGAAGTGGTGCCGGGTCTGCCAGTCGCCTTCGACCAGCGCATGCCGGATGAACAGTTCGCGCGCGACCACCGGATCCACCTGCGCGTACCCGACCCGACGACGCGGCACCAGCGGCAGGCCGTAGAGGGTCACCCGTTCGAACGCCATGACGGCACCGCGGCGGGCATCCCAATGCGGCTCACTGAAGGTGCGCTGCAACAGATCTCCGGCGACCCGTTCGACGGTCTCCGGTTCGATACGCGCCGCGATACGACCGAACAGCCGGCTCGTCTCCACCAGATCCGCGACGACGATCCACCGCGGCGGCTTCTTCGTCAGCACCGAGCCCGGGGCCAACACGAACCGCGAGTTGCGGGCGCCCTGGTACTCGCGCGTCTCACCTTCCCGCAGGCCGACGTGCGACAGCAGCCCGGCGGTCAACGCGGTGTGGATGCGCAGCGGGTCGGCATCGTCCCCCGACTCCCGGATGCCGAGATCACCGGCGATGCTGCGCAACTGGCCGACCAGGTCCTGCCATTCGCGAATCCGCAGGTAGTGCAGGAACTCATCGCGGCACATTCGGCGGAACGCGCTGCCGGACAACTGATTCCGCTGCTCGCGCAGGTAGTTCCACAGGTTCAGATAGGAGATGAAGTCCGAATGTTCGTCGGCGAACCGGGCATGCTTCTGCCGCGCGGCTTCTTCCCGGTCGGACGGTCGTTCACGTGGGTCGGGGATCGACAGGGCGGCGGCGAGGATCAGCACCTCGCGCACACAGCCTTCGGTGTCGGCCTGGAGGATCATGCGGCCGACGCGTGGGTCCAGCGGCAGCCGGGCCAGCCGGCGACCGACGTCGGTGATGGCGCCCTTCGTGTCGAAAGCGCCAAGCTCCTGGAGCAATTGGATGCCGTCGCGGATGCTGCGCGCATCCGGCGGGTCCAGGAACGGGAATGCCTCGATATCGCCGAGCCCCAGCGCCGCCATCTGCAGGATGACCGCGCCCAGGTTGGTGCGCAGAATCTCCGGGTCGGTGTAGCGCGGCCGGCTCGCGAAGTCCTCTTCCGAGTACAACCGGATGCAGACACCGGGCGCGGTACGTCCGGACCGGCCGGACCGCTGCGCCGCCGACGCCTGCGAGATCGGCTCGATCGGCAGCCGCTGCACCTTCGTGCGCCGGCTGTACCGCGAGATGCGCGCCGTGCCCGGGTCGACGACGTACCGGATACCCGGCACGGTCAGCGACGTCTCGGCGACGTTGGTGGCCAACACGATCCGGCGCGGGCCGCCCGGCTTCGCGTTGAAGACCTTCTGCTGGTCCGCGGTCGGCAGCCGGGCGTACAGCGGCAGGATCTCGGTCGGGAAGGTGTCGCCGGACAGCGCATCACGCAACGCCTCTGCGGTGTCGCGGATTTCGCGTTCACCGGACAGGAAGACGAGCACATCGCCCGCCGGTTCGGATTCCAGTTCGCGCACCGCGTCGACGATGGCCTCGGTCTGGTCGCGCGGCTCGGTGCGGACGATCTCGTGGTCCGGGTCGTCCGGGTCGTCGCTGTCGTCCACCGCGACGGGGACTTCCAGTGGCCGGTACCGGATTTCGACCGGGTACGTGCGGCCCGACACCTCGACGATCGGGGCGTCATAGAAGTGCTTTGCGAACCGCTCCGGCTCGATGGTTGCCGACGTCACGATGACCTTCAGGTCCGGGCGGCGGGGCAGCAACTCGCGCAGGTACCCGAGCAGGAAGTCGATGTTGAGGCTGCGTTCGTGGGCCTCGTCGAGGATCAGCGTGTCGTACCGCAGCAGCCGCCGGTCCCTCTGAATCTCGGCGAGCAGAATGCCGTCGGTCATCAGTTTGACGAGGGTCGAGTCGCTCGCCTGGTCGGTGAACCGGACCGTGTAGCCGATCGCCCCGCCCAGTGCGGTGCCGGTTTCGTCGGCGATGCGTTGCGCCACCGTGCGCGCGGCCAGCCGGCGCGGCTGCGTGTGGCCGATGGTGCCGCGAATACCCCGGCCGAGCTCCAGGCAGATCTTGGGCAGCTGCGTCGTCTTGCCCGAGCCGGTCTCGCCGGCCACGATCACCACCTGGTTCTCCGTGATGGCCTTGGCGATCTCATCTCGCCGATCGGTGACCGGCAGATCGGGGTACGTGATGGTCGGCACCGCGGCCAGCCGGCTCGCGATCACGCCTTCCGCGGCCGCGATCTGTTCGGCGATCTTCTCCGGGTTGTCGCCTCGCAGGTTCTTCAGCCGACGCTCCAGCCGCGCGGCGTCACGGATGGTCAGACCATCCAGACGATCACGCAGTTCGCGTTGCTGTTGGCCGGACACCAGTCCCAGGATAGGTGGTGACCTGCAGCACGGTCGTTCGGCTGTAGAGATCGAGGACCGCAGCAGTTGACGAATTCGCGGCAGCGTGCCCGCTCAGGCAACGCGGCTGACGTGCGCGGCTGATTCGCCGATTGTTGTCGTGGTGTCGCCGATCATGGTGCGTAGCAACGCTTCTTGCTCGCGCTGTCCACACACGTCAGCTCGATCCATGCCACCAGGAAGAACCAGGGCAGCCACACTGCGCGTCAGGTTCACCGGGATGCGCAGCACCGGGTACCACGGCAGCACGTAGGTCAGGCCGAGGTTTTGCATTGCGCGGGGCCCCAGGAACCCGCTGGTGACCGACAGGTGCTGTACCTGTGCGACGCGGCGTCGCAGGCTCGGCAGGACGCGGTAATGCCAGGCCAGTGGATCCTGAGCCATCGGCACCGCCAACTGCTTGGTTGATTCATCGGGCTCAGCCAAAGCAGTGAGCGTGTGGTACAGAATGCGAACCCCGTCACGGAAGCTGCGCGGCAGCCACTCGTCGTGGACACCGATCAGCCACCCGACATAGCGGGTCAGATGCGCAACACCCTCGAGTTCGTTCGGCGAGAACACAAATCCCATCCCGATCGCTGCGGCGGGCGGAGCAATGAGTGCACCGACAAGCGTGGCGGCCATATCGGTCTGGTTGACCGGCACACCCCACTCATCTGCCCGCCAGTCCGGCATTGCCGCGACATGGCGACGCACGAAAGCGTGAATCAACCGCACCCGAACCGTGGACCGGTAACCGACGCCGAGCGGCTCCAGTCCACCATCGGCAATGACATCCAGCGCCCACTGCATGGTCTCGGCGAAACGCTTGTTGGAACCTTTCTCGAGCGCGCCGGTGCGCAGCAGCGTCTTGTTGAAGCCGGAGAACTGATAGCCCCCCAGAAGTGACACGTCACGCGCGACGTACATCCCGTCAGCGCCGGCCCGGCGGAGCGTGCGCGCACCGACACGCAGTTTGGCCTGGTCCACCCAGTCCGGGGTCTCCTCGATCTGGGTGAAGAATTCCCGCAGCGGTTCCGGCGCGTCGGGCACTCCGGCGATGCCCTCGGCCAGCGCCCGGTCAAACAACGTCCGGGCCTGCTGCGTGCCTGCGGTCATCATCCAATCGACAAGGCGGTCGGCGGGCTCGTCGCCGACTGTGAGCCGCTGACCGAGCTGCTCCCACTGCTCGGCGTTCGGCTTGCCAATACCCAGCAGCAGCACGAACATCCGCACCAAAGCCGGGACACCGCGGGGCTCCTCAGGGTGACGAGCGGGAATGGGTGCGGTCATCGGCGCACTCCTTCGATGTGCGCGTGCCAGGTCCGCGAGGCACCGGAGCTGCCAGAACGTCGTTGTTCTCGGGTCGATGAAGCCATGCTCAAAATGCTGACACGAGCTTTTACTCGCATACAATTCGTTTCGTGAGTGCCCGATGAGCAGCACACCGAGGGGCCCGCGACGTACCCCGCGACAGGAACGCTCGCGTTTGATGGTCGAACGCATACTCGAGGCGGGTCGGCAAGTGTTGATCGACCGCGGATACGACGCAGCTACAACGAATCGGATCGCGGAGGTTGCCGGCATCAGTCCCGGTTCCCTCTATCAGTACTTTCCCAACAAGGACACCATCGTCGCGGCCATCATCGACGCGTACACAGACCAGGTCCTGCGCTCCGTGACCACACGCCTCGTGGAGCAGGTCGGCCAACCCGAAGACATCCGCTCGCTCCGGGAAGTCATCGCGATCCTGCTCGACGCGATGATGGATCAACCAGAGCTGCTGCGTGCGCTGATCGAACACACTCCCAGACTCGGCTTGGGAAACAAGATCGCCGACTTCGAACAGCGGGTCGGTGAGCTTGCGATCGCGCACCTGCGGCTGCGCGACCAGAATTCGAACCACCCCGACACGAGAATCTGGATGGTGGTCCGCGCCGTCGAGCATTTGACCATTCGATACGTGCTCGACCGCCCCTCTATCGACCACGACGAATTCCTCGACGAACTGACCGCTCTAGTGGCGTTCTGCATGATCCGCAGCCGCCCGGACGGTACGTCCGAGATCACGACCGAAGCCCGCTAGCTTGTGGCCGGATCAGCTGGCGTCAGACAAGCCGCGAGCCCACTCGAGTCCGCTAAATGCGGACCCCGCAGTGCATTCCGGCGATTGGGTCATCGCCCGCCACCCGATCGGCCGCGACATCACGGGGTGAGCGGACCGCTGCCGGCCGAGCCCATCACCGCGCCGGCCAGCCGATGCTCCAGACCCTGGACGACGCGCAGCACGGTGGCCCGTTCCGCTTCGCTCAGACCGCCGACGGTCAACTCTTCGATGTCGCGCCACACCCCCTCGATCTGATCCCGCAATCCCCGGCTCGCGGGCGTCGCCTCGACCAGGTGCGCGCGCTTGTCCTCGGGACTCGGGAAACGGCGCACGAATCCGGCATGCTCCAGCCGTTGGATCATGCGGGTCATCGTCGGCGCATCGGAGCTGGTGAGCCGAACCAGGTCGGTCTGGCGGAGCGGGCCGCGGTCCCAGAGGTACATCATCACCACTTCCTGACCCGGATAGAGCCCCAGCGGCCGCAGCAGCGTCGCGACGATCGTTCTCGTCACCCGGGTCAGTTGAAAGACCGCATGGGTGACCGGACCGCTGCGGGCCGCCGTGGGCGATGCCATCGCCTCGCACGTCTCTCGGCCGTCGTCGCTGTCCGTCGCCATCAGCGCACCCCCAGAAATCCATTGGTTGTCTAACCATCTTACCGCAGCCCAAACTCAGGAAAAGCCCAGTTGGAATAGGGCGCCAGAAGTTACTTGTTCAAGCAAGTATCTAGAAAGGCGGCGCCATGATCACCACCCGCACCGGTACCGAGCTTCGTCGTTCCATCGCACGCCTCGTGGCAGGAACCGCCATCGGGCTGTCGGCGCTGTCCATCGCACTGGCCGCGCCGGCGGCGGCGAAGGGTCCCCACCCGGGCCCGGTGATCGACCGGCCCGAGCCGACCAGTTCCGTCAGCGCACAGACCAATGCCGGCCGCACGTCGACCGCACCGATGACACCCGCCGGGCGCGCGGCACCGGGCGCCATCCCCCGGTCTCAGCCGGCGGTGTCCATCAACGCACAGCAGTACACCGGAGGCGCCGCTGATCCGGCCGCGAATCAGATCCGTAAGGCGGCCGGCTCGGCCGACGACCCGGCCGACACCGCCCGCCGCTCCGAGGTCCGCATGCCGAGCATGCCCGGCGGATTGACCGCCGCCGATGCCGGACGGTTGTTCGGAGGAATGGCCGCAGTGTCGTAACAGATTGCGCCGCAACGCCGTATCAGCGCGAGAGGCTAGCCCTTGTCGGGCGCCCAGTAGTCCAGCATCTCGGCGAACGTCTCGAACGCCGGCTTGGAGACGCCGTACGCGGCTTCCAAATGGATGCTGATCGGGAAGCCGAGCTCGCCGACACCGTCGATGACGCGCTTGTACAGGTCGAGCATCAATGCCCGCTTGGCCGCGGGCTCCTCGCCGGCCAGCCGCGAGACGAACTCCTGCTCGGCGGCGACCAGAGGGTTGCCCGGGTCCTGGATCAGCCAATTGATCAGGCCGACCTTCGACTCCATCTTCGGGACGAATCCGAACGACAGCAGAATCTCGGGCCGGTGTTCGGTGGTCGCGGCGAACTCCTTCAGAAAGCCCACGATCGTGTCCGAGTACAGCAACTGGGTCATGCCGTAGGTGGCGCCCTGGTTGATCTTGAAGTTGAACCGCCCCTGCTCGCCGTCGCGGGTGGGAATCAGGATGACGCCGCGGTTGGGCACCTGATCGCGGTAGATCGTCAACGCGTCGGTCGGTGCCACGCCGGCGCCTTCACCGTCACTCATGGTGCGCGGGACGCCGACGAAAGCGATGCCGTCGAAGTCCGCCTCCTGCAGCACCGCCAGTCGCTTCGAGAGCGCGTCCTCGTCCAGGAACGACGTCACCTGCGTGCACAGCCCACGGATTCCCGGGAGCTCTGGCTTCATCAACTGCCAGAAGTCGAGGACGTCCATCTTCGGCTTCATCTCGATGGGCCGGTCGCCGTCTTCCTCGATCATGCCGGGGATCATCACGTGCCGGATGCGGCCCTCGAGGCCGACGGCAGCGGCGTTGAGCAGCACCTTGTGCGCCTCGTCGACCGCAAACTGGGGACCGCGCTCGATATTGGGCGGGACCAGTTCGAAGGCGATGGTGTTCAGGGTCACGACTCTGCTCCGGATCTCAGGACTACATACGGGGCGCAGGCGTCTCTGACCGCTACGACCCGCAGGTCGTGTTTCCCGTGAAACCTCCACCCTACCGATGGCCTCCAGCAAAGAATCGGCCACGTCCAGCTTGCCAGCCGTGATAAACCCGTCCCGTGGCTGAACGCGTCAAGTTCCAGAGTTCCACCGGCCCCATGCTCGCCGGGATCATCGACCTCCCCGAAGGCACCCCGCGCGGCTGGGGCGTCTTCTCGCACGGCTTCACGCTCGGCAAGGACTCCCCTGCCGCGGCGCGCATCTGCAAGCAACTCGCGTCCGACGGCATCGGAATGCTCCGCTTCGACGCCATCGGGCTGGGCGACTCGGAAGGCCACTGGGGCGACGGGTCTTTCACCCACAAGACCAACGACGTCATCGAGGCGTGCAAGTTCATGTCCGAGCGCGGCACGCCGTCGGCTCTGTTGGTGGGCCACTCGTTCGGCGGGGCGTCGGTCCTGGCCGCGGCGCGGCAGGCGCCCGGGGTCCGCGCGGTCGCGACGGTCGCTGCGCCCATCGACCCGTCGCATGTCGAGAAGCAGTACGACGACATCCTCGACTGCGTGCTCGCGAACGGCAGTGCGCAGTGGATGGTCGGCGGGCGCGAACTGACCCTCAAGCGCGACTTCGTGGAGGACGTCCGCGCGGCCAAGCTGCACGCCAAGATCAAGGACCTGCACCTGCCGCTGCTGATCCTGCACTCCCCCACCGACAACACCGTGGGCATCGAGAACGCCAGTGAGATCTTCCGGACCGCCCGCCACCCGCGCAGCTTCGTCTCGCTGGAGGGCACCGAACACCTGCTCACCGGACCTGGGCAGGCCAAGCGGGCGGGCCGGATCATCGGCGCCTGGGCCGACGCCTACCTGGGTCCGGACAAGGCGCGTCCGAGGTAAGGAAC
This sequence comes from Mycobacterium sp. SM3041, assembly GCF_039668335.1. Lineage (NCBI taxonomy): Bacteria > Bacillati > Actinomycetota > Actinomycetes > Mycobacteriales > Mycobacteriaceae > Mycobacterium > Mycobacterium sp. SM3041. The sequence goes on from NZ_JAYXBQ010000037.1 coordinate 203,641, forward strand.
CGTATTCAGGCCCCGGCCGCCTTGTTGGCCTTTGCGATGGCCGCGGCGAGCTCCTCGAGCAGCGGGGGCACATCCAGTTCGGTCACCACGGCTTCGATGAAGACGAGGTCGTCGGGATGTGCTGCCGCATCGGCCAGCGCCGCGTCCAACTCGCCGCAGGTTGTCGCCCGGTGGGACAACGGGTTTGGGATGCCGAGGGCCGCCGGAATGTCGCGCCACCGCCAGGTCACGATGTCGTTGTACGGCGCGGCCGGACCGTGGATCGCGCGTTCGACGGTGTAGCCGTCGTTGTTCACCAGGATCACCACCGCGGGCACCCCCTCGCGGCCGAACTGGCCGAGTTCCTGGATGGTGAGCTGCGCGGCACCGTCGCCGATCAGCAACACCGGACGACGGTCCCGCTCCGCCAGACCCGCACCGAGAGCGGCCGGCAGCGTGTAGCCGATGGACGCCCACAACGGCTGGCCGATGAACGCCACGCCGCTGGGCAGCCGGTGCCGGGCCATGCCGTAGTACGACGTCCCCTGCTCGGCCAGGACCACATTGCCCGGCGTGAGCGCACCGCAGACCTTGTCCCACAGCGCCTTCTGGGTGAGCGGCTGATCCGGTTCGAGCACCGGGTCGGGTGCATCGGGCACCGGCTGCGGTACCGCGGGCGACCGGGTGGGCCGGGCCGTCAGGATGCTGGTGATCGCCTCGAGCGCGGCCGACATGTCCAGTGGCGCAAAGACTTCGCCGGCCACGGTGCTCTGGTTGGGCCCGATGTCGATGGTCCGCGCGGGGTCGATCTGCTGCGTGAACGATGCGCTCACCATGTCGGTGAACTGAACCCCGGCAGTGACGAGCACCGGGGCCTCTTCGATGGCCCGGCGAACCGACTCCTGGCTGGAGGTGCCCGCGTAGATGCCGAGGAACTCCGGCGCGGATTCGTCGACCAGGCTCTTGCCCCACATCAGCGTGGCGTGCGGCACGACGTCGGCCGCCAGCAGTGCCTCGAGTTGCGGGACGGCTTCCAGCCGATGCACCAGCAGGTCGGCCAGCACCGTCAGCTGGTGCTCGCCGATCAGGCGAGCGGCTGCCGCGGTGAACAGCGAGAGTGCCCGCGGACTCGTGCCGCTGGTGTACCGCGGCAACGGCCCGGACGGTGGTTCGACGGGGAACCGGGCGACATCGGTCGCCAGCATCAGATAGCCGGGCAGCTTGCGCTCGTGCACCTCGGACAGCACCCGGTCGATCTCGCGGGTGGCCGTGGCCGGCACGAGTTTGGCTTGTGCGCAGGTGATTTCACGGGCGATACGGTGAAAGTGGTCGAAGTCGCCGTCACCGAGCGAGTGGTGGATCACCCGGCGGGAGCCTTGCACGTCGATGGACGGCGTGCCGACGATGTGCACCACCGGGACATGCTCGGCGTAACTACCCGCGATCGCGTTGGCCGCGGACAGCTCGCCGACGCCGAACGTGGTGATGAGCGCCGCCATGCCGCGCAGCCGGCCGTAGCCGTCGGCGGCGTAGCCCGCGTTGAGTTCATTGGCGCTGCCGACCCACCGGATACTCCGGTGCGCGATCACATGGTCGAGCAGTTCCAGGTTGAAATCACCTGGCACACCGAAAATCTCGGTGACGCCCAGCTCAGCGAGCCGGTCCAGCAGATAGTCACCGACGGTGTACTCGGGCATGCCGACCTCCTGCTGTCGCTGGTACCGCGATGGTAGCCGTCCCAGCCCGAATACCGCCCTTCAAGCACTACCATGACGGCCATGACCGTTCGCCCACATCGGCTCGTGTGGCAGGTCGCGGCGGTGTCGCTGCTCGCGGCCTGTGGTTCGAATACGTCAGCGGCACCGTCGTCGACAACATCGACTGCGCCCACGACAACGGCAGCCCAGCTCCCGCCGCCGGTGCCCGTCGTACCGGTGAAACCGAATGCGCGGCAGGCCAAGTGGGTCGACCTGCAGGTGGGCGACTGTCTGAACACGCCGCCGCCCACCGACCCGAGCGTCGTCGAGGTGACGTTGGTGGACTGCTCGGCCCCGCACATCGCCGAGGTGTTCCTGCGCGCCAATGTGGCGGTCAACGACGCCATTGCCGGTGTCGCCGATCAGCGGTGCGCGGCCGGCCTGGCGGAATACGCCGGCCGGAGCAGCCGGTACACCTCGACCTATCTGATCGACTCGAACATGGACCGCACCGGACACACGCCGCTGCCCAGCACCGTCATCTGCCTGTTGCAGTCGGCCACCGGCCTCTCGCTGAACGGCTCCGCTAAGGCTTAGCCGTCAACAGGATGTATTGGGCGGCAACCTGTTCGTGCACGTCCTTCAACTCGGCGCCGCGCGCCTCGATGGCATAGTCACCTGCCGGCGCGACACAGTAGAACTGCTTCGGGTTGGCCAGCAGGATGCAGCGGCTCAGCGTCAGCGCCGGCACCGGATCGGCGGTCTCGGTGCCGTCCACCGACACCTCCTTACCGAAGGTGTTCGCCACGTTGACCGCCGACGCCGGGTCCTTGGCGCGGTACACGCTGGTCTTCCCGCGGGCGAACGCTGTCACGCCGTTGTCTTGGAACACCGTGCTCGACGCGACCGGGTCGCTCTGGAAGTGCAGGGCCCCGGTGCCGGAGTAGACGGCGTTCTGCGAATTGCGCGGCGATTCGGTCTGCAGCGTCAGGGCCAGGAGCCCGGTCGGATCGATCGGCACGGCCGGCAACTCTGCCGCGGGTTTGAAGGGCTCGATCGCGGCGGCCTGGGTGCCGGTCGCCTTGGCCACCAACGCGATGGCCGGATCCGGCCCGGCTGTTGACTGCGCCAATTGTGTCAGGACATAGGGGCCGTGCGCGGTGAAGGACCGCACGGTGGTCACCTTCGTGCCGCGGGAGTCGACGTCGTACGTCGACGCCAGCGCATCCGGATGCTCCGGGACGGCAACGGCTTTCGGCTCTGCCCCGCGGATCTTGACCTGGAGCGCAGCCGCATTCATCTCGCCGGCCGCGGCGGTGGCATCAGCAGGCGACGCAAAGCGCAGTACGCCGTTGATCAGCACCGTCTTGGCCGCAGACTCCCGCGCCGAGGCGAACCCATCGACGAAGTGGTGCCTGCCGGCCGCGGTCGCGATGCTCTCGGGCCCGAACTGAGCCAGCAAACCGGGCTCGTCGAGCACGAAATATGTTGACAGATAAGGCTCGATGAGCGTGCTGTCGACCTGCCAGGGTCCCACCACGTAGCCGGCCAGCTGTTGCCCCTCGAGCCTCGCACCGGCCTCCGGGGCACCCGCGGTGCCGTAGGGCTCATGCGGTTTTACCGGGTAGTTCCCCGGCTTCAGCTGTGCCGGGGCGACGATCGCCGGTGGCGGCGGCGTCGTCGAGGTGGCCGGCTTCGCGGATGACGTGGCCGGGCTCGACTGTGTCGATCCGCCACCACAGCCCGCGCCCAACAGCGCCACCGCGACCACCGCTCCACAGCTGACCAGACCCCGCATGCGTCCCTCCCCTGCCGACTGCAGACCAACCTACTCAGTGTCAGGTCTTCGCGGCACTGAACTGCATGACGTGCCCAAACACCTTGGTAGTCGTATCGATACGCAGCCCGTTGCGGCGACCTTCGGCAGCCAGTTCATCGGGGTTCAGCAGTCGGAACGGCGACCGGTCCACCCGGTGCACCACCGTGGCCACCGGTGTCCGCGTCAGGTCGTAACCGACGAACACGCCACCGGACTTGAGCACCCGGGCGATCTCGGCGACCGCGGCCTCCCATTCGATGACGTGGTGCATCATCAGGCAGCTGACCACCGAATCGAACGCGTCGTCGGCGAACGGCAGGCGGGTCGCGTCGGCGCTCTGCACCGTGACGTGCGGGTTGTCCTTCAGGCGGTGCGCCGCGGCGTCGACCATCACCGGATCCAGATCGGTCGCGGTGATGGCCAGTCCGGGACGCGCGGCCGACAGACCTTCCGCGATTGCGCCGCTGCCGGAACCGATTTCGAGTAACTGCTCACCCAGCCGGTCGGTGGGCAGCATGTCGAGCACGGCGCGCGTGGTGGTTCTCCACATGGCGCCGCAGCAGAAGGCGCGCTCGACTTTGGACATCACCGGCATTGCGGTCTCCTCCTCGTGGTGTCCGTCGAGTATGGAGCCGCCCGCACCCTCAGCACTTGGACGGATCCGTCGAATCCCGCAGCGCGCGGGCGATCTCGGACGGCGCCGCACCGGTCATCTCACGGCATACCCGGTTGGCATGGGAACCGTCGGCGAATCCGGCCAGATGCGCGGCGTCGGTGACCTGCTCGCCGTCGGCGAGATGCTTCAAGCCCGAGAGCAGCCTGGCCCAGCGGGCCGCCGCCGAGAAGGACACACCGGTCTGCTGCCGGCACAGTCGGCCGAGGTAGTCCGGCGACACCGCGACCTCGTGAGCGATCGACGCGAGATCCACGGATTCGGTTGTGCCGCTGTAGACCAGGTCCATCGCCTGCCTCAGCTGCGGATGCAGTCCGGGTTGCTCTCGCGGGCCGCCACAGAGGCGCTCGACCAGTGCGGCCGCGGCCAGCTCGGGGTCAGCGCCGTACGCGTCGGCCACGGCTCGTGCCAGCACCTGGCCATCCTCGGGCATCCAGATGCCGTCCTCGGATTCGCTCTGGCTCAGTGCGTGCAACGCTGACCCGGGCCAGCTGTGCGGCGCCAGGTACAGCGCCAACGTCAGATCGGTGGGCGCCGACCGTACCGCGTGGCCGGCGCCGCTGGCGATGACGACGACGTGTCCACTGCGGGACGCCTCGCCGGCGGTTCGAACCGTCAGCGGTCCGGTCAGCCCGACCCCGATCTGCACCGCGGCATGGTGGTGAATGTCCAGGTCGCCGAAGGTGCCGACGACCATCATCTGCGCCGGACCCAGCTCCCAGACGGGCATACCCGATGTTAACGCCGCGACTGTCGCCGCTCGATGACCTCCAGGGCCTGCTGCGCCCACCGCAGGTTCTCCTGCTCGAACGAGATGCCGCGCATCAGCGTCAGATAGGGCCCCACCCGTTCGGCTTCGGCAAGGAACGCAGCCTCGCTGCGCCCGCCCAGTATTCGGTTGCGAATCCGTTCGTAGAGCTCGAGTTGCTTGGTGGACCACTGGATTCGGTCCCGCAGGCCGGCGCACACGGCCGCAGCGTTCCCGCTGTCGACAGTGGAGACCTGGACCAGCAGGTCGTCGCGCATGGCCAAGGGCTTGGGTGTCGCCTCCGTGAACGCATGCACCGCGGCCCGGCCGGCGTCGGTCAGCGTGAACATCCGCTTGTTCGGTCGTCGCTCCTGTTCGACCACGCGGGCCTCGATCAGCCCGTCGGCCGCGAGCCGGTCGAGTTCGCGGTACAGCTGCTGTGGCGTGGCCATCCAGAAGTTGGCGACGGACGCGTCGAAGCCCTTGGCCAGGTCATATCCCGAGGCCTCACTGTCGAGCAGGGCCGCCAACACGGCGTCACGCAGAGCCATGCCCAGGGAGTCTAATAGTCAACAAAGTGATTAGTCACATATAGACATGCCGAGCTTGGCCCGCTAGCGTCACCCGTACCTAATCAACAAATTGACTATGCGAGGTTTGCGATGCAGGCATTCCGCAAGGCCGTCGAGGCCGCCGACGGCGAAGCCATGGCCGCCTGTCTGGCCGACGACGTGGTGTTCACCAGCCCCGTCGCCTTCAAGCCCTACCCGGGTAAGCCCATCACCGCCGCCATCCTGCGCGGCGTGCTGCGGGTCTTCGAGGACTTCCGCTACATCCGGGAGATCAACGACCCCGAAACGGGCAGCCACGCACTGGTTTTCGAGACCACGGTCGGCGGCAAGAAGATCACCGGCTGCGACTTCATCCACGTCAACGACGAGGGCCTGATCGACGACTTCATGGTCATGGTCCGGCCGTTGTCCGGTGCACAGGCGCTGTCGGAGGCCATGGCCGCGCAGTTCCCGCAGATCCAGGCCGAGGCCGCCGAAGCCATCGCCGCCCTGGCCGCGAAGGAGCAGTGAGTATGAAGATCGGTCTCGGCATCAACTACGCCGGCGGTTTCAAGGAGGTCGTGGCCGAGGTCGCCGACCTCGAAAAGGCCGGCCTGGACGTCGTTTTCGTCCCCGAGGCGTACTCCTTCGACGCCATCAGCGCGCTCGGCTACCTGGCCGCCGCCACCGAGCGGGTGGAACTGGCCTCCGGCGTCCTGCAGCTCTACACCCGCACCCCGACGCTGACCGCGATGACGGCCGCCGGCCTCGACTACGTGTCCGACGGCCGGTACATCCTGGGTCTCGGCGCGTCCGGCCCGCAGGTGATCGAAGGCTTTCACGGGGTCCCGTATGACAGCCCCATCGGCCGCACCCGCGAGGTCGTCGAGATCTGCCGCCAGGTGTGGCGCCGCGAGCGCCTCGCCTACCAGGGCAAGCACTACACCATCCCGCTGCCGGAAGGCCAGGGCACCGGGCTCGGGAAGTCACTCAAGCTCATCAACCACCCTGTGCGCGAACGCATTCCGGTGTTGCTGGCGGCACTCGGGCCGAAGAACGTCGAGCTGGCCGCGGAGATCGCCGAAGGCTGGCAGCCGATCTTCTACATGCCGGAGAAGGCCAAGGACGTCTGGGGCGATGCATTGGAAGCCGGGTACGCAAAACGCGACGCATCGCTGCCGCCCATGGACATCTACGCCGGACCGGCGCTGGCCATCGGCGACAACGTCGAGGGGATGCGCGAATTCATCAAGCCGCACATCGCGCTGTACATCGGCGGCATGGGCGCCAAGGGCAAGAACTTCTACCACAACGTGGCCACCAAGTACGGCTACGGCGCCGAGGCCGACCGCATCCAGGAGCTGTACCTGGCCGGTGACAAGGACGGTGCGGCAAAGGTGGTTCCCGACGAACTGGTCCGCGACATCTCGCTGATCGGCAGCCGCGAGTTCGTCAAGGAACGCGTCGCCGCATTCCGGGAGGCCGGCGTGACGGTGCTCAACGTGGTGCCGATGGGTGCGACGACCGCCGACCGCGTCAAGCTCATCGAGGAGCTGCGCGAGCTGGTGTAGGGCTGACGCTACCGCTACGCGCCCGGCTGGCCGTACACCGCGACGACGACCGAACGGTCGGGGCTGTTCTCGGACCACACGCCCATGACGGTGTTGGCGCAGTTGGCCATGATCGCGTAGGTCGGCGGGTCGTAGTACCACTGGTTCAGCACATCCAGGTTGTTGATGGCGATGGACTGATTGATCGCCACCGTCTGAAACACCTTGCCCCGGAAGCCCGCTGCTTCCGCGCGCCGCTGTGCCGTCGACCCGTCCGAGCCGAGGTCGCCGTCGAGGGCGCGGTTGTTCAGCACGTCGTTCGCGTGCCACTCGGCGGCGAGCCGCAGCTGCGGGCTGACCGCCACGTCATTGGTGCAGCCGGCCTGGTGCTGAATGGTGTAGACGTTGGCGACCACGCTGTTGTTGAGGCGCGTGTTGTCGGCGTGAGCCACCGCAGGCAGCGCGGCGCCGCACGCGAAGACCGCCAGGATCACCCCGGCCAACCGAGTACTCACTGTGCCCCCGGTCGGTAGTTGCCCGCGGAACTGCGCAGCGGCCCGATCAGCTCGGGGCACAGTTCGTTGATCACCTGTCCGACAAGATAATTGGCCTGGCCTTCGTCGCCACCGGTGACCTCGACCTTGATGTCACCGATGATCTGCCCGTAACTCCGGCCCGCGGCGATCTTGTCGCACACGCCGCGCCCGTAGGCGATGGCGGCATCGGCGCTCGGGAAGTTGAAGCCGCCCCGCACGTTGACGCTGTTCACGTACGTCACCGGGTCGGCCTGGGCCGGCGGCACCATCCAACCGGCCGCGGCCCCCGCGGCGAACACCATCACCAGCGCCCGCGTCACACGGGATCGAACTGTGAGATCAGCCATCGATCGTGCACCTTGTCGAGAGTCACCCGCACCGTCGAGGTCGACGCGGTGGGCGCGTCGGCACCGATGGTGGTCGTCTGGTTCACGAAAACCAGCACCACAGCGTGGTTTTCGGTCGCCGACACCGAAGCGGCATCCGGAACGGTCGCGACCGCGGAGATGTGTTTCTGTTTGGCCCCGGGCGCCACGACGGTGTCGACCAACTTGGTGTACTCGTCGCGGAACCCGCCGGTCAGCCGGCCGGCGGCCGATTTCAGCTCGGTGTCAACCGTTTCCGGCCGGTACGACAGCATGGCGACGGTGCCGTCACTGGCCGCCCGCACAGACTCGGTGGCCGCGGCTTGCGCGAGCCGCACCGACCCGTCCTGCCAGTTGAAGTACCCCGCGGCGACGGCAAGCAGCATCGCGGCGAACGCCAATGTCAGACCCGTCCACCGCGCCCATGGCTTCCGCGAAACACTCTGCACCGCTGCGGGTTCGGCTTCGACAACCGCCTCCTCGGCGGCCTCGGTCTCGTCGGGTTCGACGGGACGTTCTTCGACATCCACTGTCACTGTCATGACCTGTCCTTCATGTTGCCCTGACCGTCCGATGTGCTCATGACACGAACTGGACGTTGGAGATTCGGGCGCCCGCGCCGTCCTTGGCGACACTGATCCGCATGCGCCAGTTTCGTGGTGGACCCGCCGGCGCCTCGGCCAGCGATGTCCGCACCGACACCGCGAGAAGCACCTGTGCGCCATCACCGGTCACCGACTCGAGTCCGGCTTCGGTGACGGTGCCCTCGGATTTCGAGCGGGCCTGCTTCACCACCGCGACGAACGGCTCGGACCGGCGCTGGAAGTCTTCCCGGAATTCGCCGGTCGACGAGTCGAGTATCCGGCGGATGTCGGTGTCGGCCTCGGTGTAGCTGATCGTGGTCAGGTTCAGCGCGGCCTGGCGGGCAGTCTGCACGTACAGGTTCCGCAGCACCTGTCCCTGTTCGGCCTGGTGCGCCCGAAAACCCAGCCAGCCCACCAGGGCACCCCCGGCGACGACCAGCGCGAGTCCGGTTGCGACCAGCGGCGAGACACGCGGCAACCGTTGCCGCAGCGACGGTTTCGGCGCCGCGACCGCATCTTCGTCGGCTGCATCCGCATCGGCTGCATCGGCGATGTCTAGCTGCTCGGGATCAGCATGCTCTGCCATGTCTTGCCTTTCGTGGTGGCGGCCAGGTCGGAGTCGGTGTACGGCTTGCCATCAGGTCCCACGTAACCGCCGGTCGCGGGGTCGTAGGGCACCACGGCCACCGGGGGTGCCGGGGGTGCCGGCCCAGGTGCGGAACTGGGGCGCTGCCGGGGATCGGTGCCCGGCGCGTATTGCGGGACCCCCTGCCCCGTCAGCGTGGCGTTGGGATCGCCCTTCCAGATGTAGCCGTCGTTGAGGGGCACGTACTGCTCGTTGCTTTCGCAGAGCTCCACGGTCGGTGACCGTTTGGCCGGGTTGTTCTCGCACGGAATGTTCCGCACGCCACGGACATTCAGGTCGGAGTCCTGTGGCACCCGGCAGTACAGCTCACCGGCAGGACGCTCGGGATAGTCGACCTCGGTCGGCACCCGTTGTTGTTTGACCGGAAGGAAGCCGGTGTTGCACGGCGGCGGCAGATTCATGTTCAGTTTGAAGTCGAGGTAGATGCCCCGATAGGGCGTCTTGAGGTCCGCGTCGGCGACCGCGATCGCCGACATCAATGCGGTGCCCTGCGGGAAGAGCACCAGCAGTTGTTCGATGTCGTGCCGATAGACAACCGCGATCTCGCCGAGGCTCACCATGTTGGCCAGCAGGACCGGCAGTGCCGGGGCGAACCTGTCGAACAGGGCGCGGCCCTCGTTCAGGGTCGGCTGCCCGAGCTTGAGCAGCTCGGCGAACGCCGCATTCTGGGCCTTGAACTGGCCGGTGATGGACGCGGCTCGCTGCGCCCACGTCGCGATCGAGTCCGCGGTCTGCACTTGCGAATTCAGCACGGCCGGGCTCTGGTCGATCAGTTGCGTGATCGGGCCGACGTTCTTGCCGGCCTCGATGGCCAGTGACGTGGAGCCGTTGACGATGCGGGACAGCTCAGGTCCGAGTCCGCTCACGGCTTTGTCGGCTTCGTCGACGACGGTACGCAGATTGTCCTGTGGGATGGCCTCGAGCGCCCGGTTGGTGGCATCGAGCAGGTTGCCGATATCCGGCGGAATTCGCACCTTGGCCACCGGAATGGTCGCTCCACCGCGCAGGGTCGGGCCGGTATCGGATTGCCCTGCCGCAGGGATCAATTCGACGAACTGTTCACCGACGGCCGAGCGGCTGTGGACCGCGGCCGACACGTCCGCAGGCACCTTGATGGCGGAGTCGAGATTCAGCTCGGCCCGCACCCCACCCGCGGTGACGTCGACCGCGCTGACCCGGCCGATCTCGGTGCCGCGGTAGGTGACCACCGAGGTCGGGTACAGCCCGCCCGACTCCGGCAACTCGACCGTCACGGTGTACCGGCCGTACCCGAGCAGCGTCGGTACGTGGACGAAGCCGAATGCCATGACGCTGCAGGCAATCACGGTGACGGCACCGAGGATCGCCAGCTGGATCCAGACTGTCCGGGACAAGCGCAGACGCAGCATGTCAGTACCCCCCGAAGTGATAGGGAGCGATCAGCGGGTTGCCCGCGGTGTACGGGCTGGGCATCTGACCGATCGTGCGGCCCCACTGCATTTCGAGTTCGGTGAGGTTGCCCTCCCACCGGGTTCCGGTGAACAGGCTGCTGTCGAGCCGGCTCAGCGTCAGATCGATGATCATCGTGATGTTGGCGAAGTCGCCCCGGAACCACTTGCCGAGATTGCTCTTCACCCACGGGTAGGTCGAGAGGAAGTCGAGCCCCTTGGTCAGTGCCGGTCCCGAATCGGCCAGCGACCGTAGCACCGGCACCATGCTGCGCAGGTTCGCGACGAGGCTCTCCTTGGTCTGCTTGATCGTCGACGTCGCGACCGCGCTGAACCGTCCGACGGCATCGATCGCGTCGGCCAGCTTCGCGCGCTGCTCTGCCAGTACCGCCAGGGCCTGCGGGATGGTGGTGAGCGCCTTGTCGACCGTGCGCTGGTTCGCCGCGAACTGGCCCACCAGAGAATTCAAATTCTCTGTGGCGGAGATGATGTCGTCGGTCTGCGTGTTGAGCCGGGAAATGAACGTATCCAGCTGGGTCAGCAGGCTGCGCATGTCGTTCTCGCGGCCGGCCAACGCCTTCGCGAAGGTCTGGTTGATCTCCTGCAGCTGGGCCAGGCCACCGCCGTTCAGGAGGATCGACGCCGACGCGAGGGCCTGCTCGGTGGTGGGATACGTTGCGGCCCTGGACAGCGGGATCACCGCGCCGTTGGTCAGCCGGCCCTGCGGTGCTTCGCCGGTCGGCGGGCTGAGTTCGATGTGCATCGAGCCCAGCAGGCTGGTCTGCCCGACCTTGGCGGTGCTGTTGGCGGGCAGGTGGACGTCGCCATCGATCCGCATGGTCACCAGCGCATGCCAGTCCTGCACCTCGATCTTGGTGACGTTGCCGACGTTGACGTCACCGACGCGCACGCGGGTGTTCTGCTGGATCACCACGACGTCGGGCAATTGCGCTTGAATCACATACGAACCCGGTCCGTCGCCGGCGGTGCCGGGCAGGCTCAGCGAATTCAGGCCGCGCCATTGGCATCCCGACAGCGTCAGCACGCCGAGCAGGACGAGGGTTGCGGTCACGAGGCGCTTCATGGCTGCGTCCCCTGTTGCGGAACCATGAGGCCGGCCAGCCCCTGGCCGGGGTCGGTCGGGGTCGATACGGGGGCCTCTGCCGGCAGCGGAGCCGGCGCCGGGTTCTCCTGCGGCGGAGCCCCGCCGGGCCGCAGTCGCGGCTCGCTGTAGGTGACCTCGTTGGGCCGGGCCGTCGCGCCGACGAACGGATTGCCGCCGATCGGCACGAAGTTGTACTGCCGGTTCTTGATGATCGGCGCGAGGTACTGCACGCACAGCTTGGCGGATTGCTCGAAGCCTTCCCGTGCCGCGGACTGGATTGCGCCGCAGAGGAACTGCACGGTGTCGGCGAAGTTGACGGGTGCCAGGATGCCCGTGATGGCGCTCTGCGCCGGGTCGTAGATGTTGGTGAAGTTCTGGAACACCGTCGGCGCGATGTGCAGGACCTGTTTGAGGTCCGTGCGGCTGTCGTTGAGCGCCGTGGTGATCGCGTTGAGGTGGTCGAAGGTGGTCCCCAACCCCTCCCGGTTCTCCGCGATGAAGCCACGCAGATCCTTGACCGCGGTGTCCAGATTGCGTGTCGCATCGGCGATGTTGTTCGGCGTGCTCGACAGTGCGGTGGTGATGGACGCCATGTTGGTGTTGAAGGCGGCGAGCAGATCGCTGCTGGACGACAGTGCCGAGACCAGCAACTGCAGATTGCGCACCGTGCTGAAGATGTCGGTGCTGTGATCACCGAGAGCCGACATCGCGCGGGACAGTTTGATGACGGTGTCGCGCGCGGTGTCGCCCTGGCCGCGCAGGTTGTCGGCGGCGCTGTTGATGAATTCGCCGACGGCACTGGGCCCGCCGGGACTCGTCGGCTGCAGCGAGTCGGTGAGCTTCTCCAGTTGCTGACGGAAGTCGTCCCATTCCACCGGCACCACGGTGCGCTCCAGGGCAATGGTGGAGCCCGCGGCGAGTTTGGGTCCGCTGGTGTAGGCGGGCACCAACTGAATCGCGCGGGCGCTCACCAGGGACGGCGACAAGATGGCGGCACGGACGTCGGCGGGCAGCGCGTAATGCGAGTCCACCGAGAACGTCACTTTGGCGGCATGCGGTTGCGGTTCGATCTTCTCGACCGTGCCGACGGTGACGCCCAGAATCCTGATGTCGTCGCCGGTGTACAGGCCGTTGGTGTTCGCGAAGTACGCGACGTAGGTACTCCGGACAGCGGTGACCCACCAGGATCGAGCCAGTCCGGTGGCGGCCACCGCCAGGATGACCACGAGACCGAGCGCGAGGGCGATGCGCCACGTCCGGCGGCTGCCCACGCGTGGTGTGGATTCGGAGCTGGTCATGGTCACCTCCCTCCGACGGGCGAAACGGGATCTGACACCACACCGGGCGAACCGGTGTGCGAATTGTTCGACGGCGGGAGCGGCGTCGGGGGCGGGACCGTCGGCGGCGGCACCTCGCCAGGGGCCGGAGCCAGGGCCGGCGGTCCGGGTGCCGGGCCTCCCGGTGGCGGCGCGGGCAGCGGTTCCCGATAGGGGTAGCGCGGATCTCCGGGATTGCCGGTGATCGCGTCGGGCAGAGTGAGATTCGGCGGTCCACCCTGGCCGGTGCGCGGATACGGCGACGGTAGCGGCGGGGTACCCGGCTGACCGGCGCCGGGCTCGGTCAGCTGCGACGGCAGCAGCACGTTGGGGTCCAATCCCAGGTCGGAGAACGCCGCGTCGATGAACGGCTGATCGAACTGACCCGGGAACAGGTTCACGAGCGATGCTTTGAAGAACGGCCCGGCACCGAGCACTTCGCCGAATGACATGGCATACCTGCGCAGCAGGTACAGCGTGCGCTGCAGCTCCTGCTTCCGGTTGTCGAGGATGCTGAGAACGCCGTTGAGCTTGTCGACGGCCGGCTTCAGTTGCGTCCGGTTGTCCTGCACCAGACCGGAAAGCTGCACGGTGGCGGCGCTGATGTTGGCCATCAGCGTCTCGACCGAATTGCGTTGCGACAGAATCTCGCCCAGCAGCGCGTCGGTGTTGACCACCAACTGCGCAATCTGGTCACTGCGCTTGGCCAGCACCGAAGTCACCTTGTTGGCATCGGCGAGCAGCTGGCGCAGCTTGGCATCGCGGGTACCGAGGGTGTCGGAGAAGCGCGCCACGCTCTCCAGCGCCAACTTCAGATCGGGTGGCGTGTTCTGAAACGTCTGCGCCAGCGTCTTGAGTGCCGAAGACAGCTGGGTGGTGTCCAGACCGCTGATGGTGGTCGTCAGATCACCGAGCGCCGCGGGCAGATCGTACGGCGAGGTGGTGCGTTCAATCGGGATGGGGCCGTTCAGGTTTCCGTCACCGCGCGGCGTCAGCTCCAGCACCTTGGTACCCAGCACCGTCTCGGTCTTGATGGCGGCCTCGGTGCGGTCGCCCAGTTCGACGCCATCACGCACCGTGAAATCCACCCGAACCTTGGCGCCCTCCAAGTGAATTCCCGAGACCCGTCCGACGCCCAGGCCGGACACCCGCACGTCACTGCCCGTCTTGATCCCGCCGGCATCGGCGAAGTAGGCCTGGTGGTCGGAGGTCCCCTTGATGAAGGGGATCTTGTCGTAGCTGAAAGCGGCGACGACGATCGCGACGATCAGCCCGATGCCGGTCGCGCCGACCGCCAACCGGTTACGTTCGGCCAGGGGCTTGATGTTCAGCTTGATGCGCGTCATTTCGGTGTGCACCGCCCCGACTCCTGGCCGGCCACTTTGACGTACACCGGTTGGCCGCCCTTTCCGTTCAGCTTCAGTAGTGCGTCGCAGAGATAGAAGCTGAAGTAGTCGCCGTACAGGCCGTTGCGGGAGAGAATCTGGTACGCGTCCGGCAGCGTCCGCACCAGCTCGTCGACGTAGGCGTGGTCCGCCTCGATCTGGCCGGACACCCGATCCGTCTGCTGCACAGTCTGTTTGATCGGCTCGCGCGCCACGGTCAGCAGGTCGGCGACCGACCGCGCCGCGCTGTTGATGTTCGCCACCCCGGTCGCGATGTCGGATTTGCGGGTGGCCAAACCCTGGACGAGTTGCGACAGCTTGTCCAGTCCGTCGGCGAACTGCGTGTCACGGGCCGCGAACGTCCCCAGCACGGTATTGAGGTTGGTGATGACCTCACCGATGAGCTGATCCCGGCCCGCCAAAGTTGTTGTCAGGGCCGACGTCTGGGCCAGCACCGACGAGATGGTGCCGCCCTGGCCCTGGAACACCCGGAGCAGCTCACCGCTCAACGCGTTGACCTGATCGGGATCGAGCGCACGGAACAGTGGCCGGAAGCCGCCGATGAGCGCGTCGACATCCAATGCCGGCGACGTCCGGGACAACGGGATCGTCTGGCCCGGAAGGAGTTTGCGCACCGACCCGGGGCCTTCCTCGAGCGCCAGGTAGCGGTCGCCGATCAGGTTCTCATAGCGGACGGTCGCGGTGGTGCCTTCGGTGAGCGTCAATTGCCTGTCGATCGCGAAGTCGATGGTGACGGTGCCGTCCTTGTGCAGCGTGAGGCTCTTGACCTTCCCGACCTCCACGCCGGCGATACGGACGAAGTTGCCGCCCTTCAGCCCCGACACGTTGCTGAACACCGCCTGGTAGGAAGCCCGCGAATCGAAACGGAACTGCCCGAACACCGTCAGCAGCCCGAACATGAAGAGCAGGCTGACCACGGTGAAGATCACGACGCGGGTCACGGTCCCACGAATCCGGCTTCTCATGGTGACCCCGGCTCAGGTTGGGGCACGCCCATCTCGACACCGGGCAACCCGGGAGCCGGACCACCCGGGTACCGGATTCGCGGCGGTTCGGGCTGCGGCTTGGTCACCGGGAAGTAGTTTGCGAAACCGGGGAAACCGATGCCGGGGTTGGGCCGCATATCCAGGCCGTCACCGTAACCGGTGTCGGTCACCAGGTACTTGACCGGGAAGTTCTTGCTGACGTCGGGCAGCGAACCGCAACTCGGCTTGCCGCCGGGTCCGCCGCTGGCATTGACGACGGGCAGGTTGTCGGGGAACCGGTAGGGATCGGCACCGGCCAGCAATCCGACATCCATGATCACCGAT
Organism: Mycobacterium sp. SM3041; assembly: GCF_039668335.1. Classification (NCBI taxonomy): domain Bacteria; kingdom Bacillati; phylum Actinomycetota; class Actinomycetes; order Mycobacteriales; family Mycobacteriaceae; genus Mycobacterium; species Mycobacterium sp. SM3041. Next base: position 219,353 of record NZ_JAYXBQ010000037.1, read on the forward strand.
TTCCCGTTGCCGCCCATGGCATATCGGCCGCCGTGTTCGAGGAACCATTGCGCGCCCTGGAACAGGCAGGTGTACGTCGGCGAGTACTTCTCGAGGAGTGCGGTGGTCGGTCGCAGCACTTCCATCGCCCGCGCCAGGGCAGTCTGGTTGGCGCCGATGGTGTCGATGCCCGACTGCGAGAAGCCGACCGCCGACAACAACAGGCCGTCGAGTTCCTTCGACTGGCCGGTGATCGTGGTGGCGGTGGTCGAGAACGAATCCAGGATGGACACGATGTCGTGTGCCGCGGCCGAATAGGCCTGTGCGGTCTGCCCGAACAGCTGCCAATCCTTGCGCACCGTGTCCATGCGCGGATTCACCTCCAGCAGAACGTGGTTCGCATCGGTGATCGCCTGGCCGATGACGTCGCCCTTGCCGCGCAACGATTCGGCCACCGCCGAGAGCACCGAGTTGAGCTTCGTCGGGTCGATCACCTGGACCACCGACTGGAGGTTCTCGAACACGGTGTTGACCTCGACCGTCACGTTCTGTGACTGCAGCACCGCCCCCGATCGGAGGTGGCCGCCGCTCGGACCGGTCGACGGCACATTCAGTTCGACATACTTGGCGCCGAACGCGGTGCTCGATCGGATCTGCGCTTCGACATTGCCCGGCAGTTGCGCGAACGGCCCGGGGTACATCCGGAGTTTCAGCGTCGAAAGTACGTGTCCCGCAGTATCTGTTCGGCTGCCGATCGATTCCACCTCGCCGATCTGCACGCCCCGGAGCTTCACCTTCGCGCCGTCCTCCATGACCAGACCGGCGCGGTCGGAGATCAGGGTCAAGGGCACGAATCCGCGCAGCGATCCGGAGAACAACAGCCACGTCATCGCGGTCATGGCGACGACCACGATCACCAGGACAGGCGCCCACCAGATCGGGTCGATCTGCTCACGCCGAGTTTTGTTCGCGCCCTTTGCCATTCGCTCAGCCAGCCAGGTGGAAGTTGCCGGACTGGCCGTAGACGGACAGCGTGATGGTGAGCAGGATGAACACGCCGGCGGTGATCGAGGTCCGTACCGCCCGGCCGACGGCCTCGCCGACGCCGGCCGGTCCACCGGTGGCGGTGAAGCCGTAGTAGGTGTGCACCGCCATCACCGCGGCCGCCATGGCCAGCGCCTCGAAGAACGACCAGGCGAGGTCATTGGGGTGCAGGAACGTCGTGAAGTAGTGGTCGTAGACACCGCGCGACTGGCCGTAGATCATCGTGGTCCCGAACCGGGTGGCCAGGAAAGACATCAACACCGCGACGGTGTAGATCGGGACGACGGCCACCACGCCGGCGACGATCCGGGTCGCCGCCAGGTACGTGATCACCCGGATGCCCATCACTTCCAGGGCGTCGATCTCCTCGTTGATGCGCATGGCGCCGAGCTGTGCCGTCGCCCCGGCTCCGATCGTGGCCGCGAGTGCCACCCCGGCCGTCGCGGGAGCGATGAAGCGCACGTTCAGAAAGGCCCCCAGGAAGCCCGTCAGCGCTTCGATACCGACATTGGACAGGGTGTTGTAGCCCTGGACGGCGATCAGCGCACCGGTGGACAGCGTGAGGAACCCGACGATGACCACGGTGCCGCCGATGACGGCGAGTGCGCCGGTCCCCATGCCCATGACCGCGATGAGCCGCAGCACCTCGCCTGGATAGCGCCGGACGGCGTCCGCGGTGGCGGCAAGCGCGCTGCCGTAGAAGGCCGTCTGCTCGCCCAGCCGGCGGGTCGCCGCGATCGCCTGGCCCGCGAGTTCGCTGAGCGCTGACGGGCGGTCGACATCCACATCGACTGTCATGGCGCCACTTTCACGCCGAACGCGGTTGCCAGGATGTTGATCAGGAACAGCGCCATGAACGCGAAGACGACGGTCTCGTTGACCGCGTTACCGACGGCCGTCGGGCCGCCACCGACCGAAAGGCCCTTGTAGCACGCGATCAGTCCGGCCGACAGCCCGAACAGCAACGCCTTGACGAGGGACACGATCACCTGCGGCAGGCCGGTCAACAGGGTCATGCCCGCGATGAACGCGCCGGGCGTCACGTGCTGGATGTAGACGACGAAGAAGTAGCTGCCGGCCAGGCCGACGACGGCCACCATCGAATAGAGCATCGCCGCGACGAATGTCGCGGCGAGGACGCGGGGCACGACGAGTGCCGGAATCGGGTTGACGCCAATGACTTTCATCGCGTCGATTTCTTCTCTGATGGTTCGCGCGCCGAGGTCGGCACACATCGCGGTCGAACCGGCACCGGCCACGACGATCGCGGTGACCACCGGTCCGACCTGTGTCACAGAAGCCAGCGCAGCGCCGGCGCCCGACAGGTCACCGGCGCCGACCTCGATCAGCACGATGTTGAGCGTGAAGACGATCAACACCGTGTAGGGAATCGACAGCACGACAGTCGGTACGACGGAGACGCGCGCGACGAACCAGATCTGCTCGATCAGCTCGCGCCAAGCGTACGGCGGCCGCAGCATCGCGGCGAAGGTCTCGCCGGCCATGACGATGAAATCGCCGACCGCCACAGCGGGGCGCGTCCAGGCCGCGGAGGCGCGCGGAGACGACTGGAGCGGTTGCGCCACAAGCTGCCTCCCAGTGTCGTTCCGTCGTCGAGCTTGGCCCGGACGTTAGGAAGGCACCAGTTTGCTGTCAACGCAACAAAAGGGGGTACGACATCGTCAATTACCGAAGATGCAGGTGGACTCAACACAATTGCTTCGGTTCACCCGGATTGAATCGCGCTGAGCCAAAACCTACCTGCATGCGCCCTGGTTACGGCGTCACGATGTTGAACCAGAGCTGGAAGGTGTCGAGCAGTCCGACGAACTCGTCCACCGACTGCCGATTGCCCTCCACGGTGACATTGTTCGCTGTTATCGCGTCGGCGAGTTTGACTTTGCCGAGCTGAATCTCGTTCATTGTCGCCTTGGTCAGTTTCAGCCCGGCGTCGGCATTCGGGATGGTGCCGTCCGCGTAGTTGAGGACGCCGTTCTCGACGGTGAGGCCGTACTGCTTCTTGAGGTCCGTGAAGTCCACGTTGAGTGTGATCTTCTTGCCGGCGGCCTTCGGGCCGTTCAGCCGCACCGCCAGGTAGTCGAACATCATCTCCGGCGGCATCGCGTTGATGGTGTCGGGACTCGCGGTGTCGGTGCCGCCGGCGGTGGGCACCCCGTTGCGCAGTTCATACGCACCTTGCAGATACACCGAGCGCCACGGCCCGGATTCGGCCTGATAACCCATCTGCTCGTAGCTGTCGGCCAGCAGGTTCTTGCCATTGACGCTGTCGGGGTTGGCGAACACCACGTGCTTGAGCACCATCGCGGTCCAGCGGTAGTTGCCTTCGTCGAAGTCCTTCTTGGCCTTATGCAGAATCGCGTCCTCGCCGCCCATGTACTCCACGTACTTCTTGGCGGCAGCCTGTGGCGGCAGGTCGTCGAGGTCCGAGGGATTGCCGTCGTACCAGCCCATGTAGCGCTGGTACACCGCGCGGGTGTTGTGTTTGAGCGTGCCGTAGTAACCGCGATCGGGCCAGAAGTTGCCCAGCTCCGGCGGGAACTGCATCTCCTCGGCGATCTCAGATCCGACGAGGCCCTCGTTCATCAGCCGCACCGACTGGTCGTGCATGTACTTGTACATGTCACGCTGCTTCTTCCAGTAGTCGATGATCTTGTCGCGACCCCACATGGGCCAGTGGTGGCTCTGGAACTTGATCTCGGTGTTGGGGCCGTACACCCGGATGGTGTCATCGAGGAACTTCGCCCAGATGCGGGCGTCACGCACCTGGGCACCGCGCAGCGTCAGCAGGTTGTGCATGGTGTTGGTGGTGTTCTCGGCCATCCACATGGCCTTGAACTGCGGGAAGAAGGTGTTCATCTCGGTGGGCGCCTCGGTGCCCGGCGTCATCTGGAATTCCAGGTCGACCCCGTCGATGGTCATCTTCTGGCCGGTGGTGGTGATGATGTCGGTGGGGATGATCAGCGTCGGTAGGCCGGTGGAGACCGTCATACCCAGGCCGCCGTTGACGCCGCCCTGCGCGTTGCGCGGCAGCAGCGCGCCGTACATGTAGACGGCACGCCGCGACATGGCGTTGCCGGCGATCACGTTCTCGCTCACCGCGTCTTCGACGAAGGCTTGCGGAGCAACGACTTTCACCTTTCCGGAGTCGACGTCGGCCTGGTTGATGATGCCGCGGACACCGCCGTAGTGGTCGACGTGCGAGTGACTGTGGATGACGGCCACGATGGGCCGGGGCCCGAGCTTCTGGTTCACCAGATCCAGTGCTGCCTTGGCGGTTTCGGGTGAGATCAGGGTGTCGTAGACGATCCAGCCGGTATTGCCTTTGATGAAGGTGATGTTCGACAGGTCATAGCCGCGGACCTGGTAGATCTTGTCCGGCAGCACCTCGAAAAGCCCGTACTCCATGCACAATTGGGCGTTGCGCCACAGGCTCGGGTTGACGGTGTCCGGTGCTGCCTTGTCTTCGGAGATGTACTTCTTGTACTCCTCCAGGTCCCAGACCGGGTTGCCCTTGTCGTCCTTGATGGTCAGTGTGTCCGGGCGTGCGATGAGTCCACGCCTGGCATCCTCGAAGTCGCTGCGCTCGTTGAACGGCAGCGAGTCGAGAACCTTCTTGTTGGCCGCCTTGGTGGCCTCGGTCGCCGGCTTGACCTTGTTGTCGGTGCTGACGGCGCCGCCGCCCGAGGATCCCCCGGCGCCGCTGCTGTCGTTGCAGGCAGCCACCAGCGTGGTGGCGACGCCGGCCACTGCCAGCCCACCGAGCAGCTTACGGCGCGATACCTCCCCCGAATTCTCGCCGTTGTCGCCGTTCGTCTGCACTTTCGAAGTTCGCCCCATGGCACCCGATTATGCCGATGCCCGTCGCCGATATAGCGCAAATTTACGAATACGAACATTCGACCTCTGAGAGAGCTCGGATTCCCACGCCATTTGCAAAAAATATTTACGAGTCAATGAATAAAAAGACCGCTTCGCCGAAAGCGAAGCGGTCATCGTCAGACGCGGTCTAGTGCAGCCATTTGCCCGGCTTGTCCCAGTGGCCCGGAGGCGGGACAAACGGCAACTGACCCACCTGACCTGGAGGAACACCGAAGAACTGGCCGATGTGGCCCGGCGACGGGGCCGGTATCCACCACCAGGTATTGTCGGCGTTCGCCTGACCCGCGCCCAGCCCGATAGCAGCAAAGCTCAGGGCGCCTGCGGCAACAATTGCGAATTTATTGATAGACATGTCCAACTCCTTGTCAGCCCATCAAATGTCATGTATTCCATGATGCCACTGTGTGCTGCGGACCGCTATCAAGAATTGTTGGCTAACGTTTGCTCACTCGTTGTGTGCGACACCCGGCGGCGATGCCCCAACGGCAGCCGCCTTGACCGGCTTCGGCTTCGACTTCGCCGCCTCCCCACGCGGCGACTGGGCCTTCGGGCTGTCATCGGCAGCCGGGCCGGTCGCCGGCTTGCCGCTGCCGGTCGGGTGCTGCCCGGCCTTCTTGCCCTTGCCGCGCTTCGGCGCATCGGCTTGTTTCGGCGTATCGGAATCCGAGTCCTTCTTGGTTCCCGCCGGGTCCTTCTGGCTCACCGACTTCTTGTCGTCGGGCTCTGCCTTGGGCGTGTCCTTGACCTCGGGCGTCTTCACGTCGGGCTCGACGTTCGCGGGCTTCGGGTTTGTCGCCTTCTCATCCACCGGCTTCACCTCGGGCTCGGCCGCGGTTTCCTTGGCCGGTTCCTTGGCCGGTTCCTTCACGGCGTCCGGTCCGTCGGCGTCCTTGACGTCAGTGCCCTTGGCCGGGGCGGCCTTCACGCCGGTCGTCGGCTCCGGTTTCGTCGCAGCCGTCGCCTTCGGCGAGCCCAGTTCCGCCGCAGCATCTTTCATGGTGGCCACTGCCTTCAGCGCCGCCGTCGGGTTCACCGCGGCGACCGATGCCGGCGGCCGGATGATGTCACCGATCTTCTGGATGACGTTCGAGATGCCCGCAACCACGGCCTTCGTCACGTCGACCGCGGTGTTGGCCACCCACTTCACGCCCTGCACCACAGCGTTCGCCACCCATTTGACCGTGTTGACCACGGCTTGCGTCACTGCCTTGGTGACGTCGACGAACGCATTCCAGGCAGCGTCAGCGACTTTCACCACGGCTTGCCCGATCTTGACGACGGTGTCCACGACCGCGCCTATCGCCAGCCGCACCGCGGCCAGGATCCGCGCCGCGATACCTTCGACGCCCCCGACACCGTTGAGCCGCAGGATTTCCTGTGCGATGACGAACGCGGCTTCCTTCGGAATCCAGTCCGCGTAGAAGACGCCGAACTTGCCGCTGCCGGGCTGATCGTCGCGCGTGGTGTAGATGAAGATCGGCCCACCGTAGAACTGGCCATTCGTGGACATCGTCTGCCAGGTTTCGATGAGGTTCTTGATGAACTCGGCTTGCGTGTGCTCGCTGACGTTGTTGGTCGGCACCCCGTACTCGGTGATCCAGATCTTCTTTAGACCGTCACCGTTGGCCGCCATCAGGTCGTAGATCTTCTGGATCTGGGTAAAGGGTGACAGGACCACGTTCTCGCCGTCCGAGAACTTCAGCGTCTCCTGGTACGGGTGGAACGCCAGCGCGTCGAAGTAGCCCTTCGCGCCGGCGGCGTACATCCCGTTCACGTAATCCACCGGGTTCATGGTGACGCCACCGAACGTGAAGACGCTGCCGAGCCCTGCCGCGATGACAGTCGCGGTCGGGTCGGCCGCCTTGATCGCCGGGTAGGCAGCCTTCAACAACTCGGTGTAGCTCGACGGCGAGATCGGGTCGTAGAAACAGACGCAGTTGACCTCGTTCCACACCTCGTAGGCCGAGATCGTCTTGCCGTACCGGCTCGCGACCTGCGTCATGAAATTCGCGTAGGCGACGGGGTCGGGCGTCTTGGCCCCGGGGAAGTTACCGTCCGTGCCGGCCCAAACCGGCGTGCTGTTGACCATCGCGAGGACGCCCATGTTGCGAGCCTTCGCCGCATTCATGATGTCGTCGATCGGCGCCCAGTTGTACTGGTTCGGCAGCGGCTGCGTGTACACCCACGGGATGTAGACCCGGACGTCCTGGACGCCCATGGACTGCAGCATGTCCAGCGTGGTGTCGATGTCCTGCTTCGACATGCCGTACAGGCTGGAGTCGGCCATACCGATCGTCGACGGTGCCGAGACGATCTCGGCGGTGGGCGTCACCGCTGTCCGGGTCACCGGCTCCACCAGTTGTGCCGCGTAGGCGCAGACCACGGCCAGGGGAATCAATACGGTCATCACCCGGTGCACTGCCCTGCAGCCGAGTGGGCCGATCCGTCCAGCCACCAACGCCCCCTTTGAAAGTGCCGCCCTCGCAACGCGTAATCGCCAAGCAAGGCAAATTTACGTCCGCGGATGGTAACCCGTGGGCGATTTGCCGGAGTCGGCTCACCCACCGCACGTCAGCGGCGTGAGGCAGTACCACCTACCGGCGGCGGATACCCGTTATTCGCCGGCCCGCAGTAATTGACGACACTGGCATAAATCTTTGCCAGAAGCGCTGCGGCAGTCGTTCACAACTGTTAATTTTCTGTCTGTACTGCGGCGCGACACCCGTCTGCCAGACTGCAGTGCGGTAATGCCGCAGTAGCGGTCGATCTGCCGGGGTCCGATGGCCGCGCGGCGTGACTATGGAGGACCCGAAATGGCTGGTGCACACCGTCGCCCGCAACGCCGGAACTTGGCGGTATCGACGTGGCTGGGCACCGGCGTCGCTGCGGTCGGCGTCAGTGCCGCACTCCTCGGTAGCGCCGCAGTCGCGAGCGCCGCCCCGTCGACCGATTCCGAGTCCGCCTCGTCGTCCGCGCCGGCTCAGCCCAAGAAGGCACCTGCGCAGAAGACCACCAAGAACAAGAAGAAGGACGCGGCCGCCGCTGCGGACGCGCCGGACACCAAAGCAGCGTCGGACAGCAAGCCGGCATCGGACACCAAATCCGCATCCGCCACCGACTCTTCGGCTGGCGCCGCCACCGACAGCGACAACGACGCCAAGCCCACCCGCAATCGCCGCGCCAAGAGCGACGACAACGGCCGGTCCGCGTCCGCGCCCAACGCCGGCACCGTCGCGAAGCTCCCCACGACCGCCGCCCAGGCGGTGACCAAGAATCCGTCGACGAAGAATCCACTGAAGGCCGCCGCCGCGGTCAAACCGGCGACAGACACCGCGACCAACGACGCGCCGAGCTCAGCGTCCGCACCGGTCGCCGCGACGCCGGCCGCCGCACCGGCACCGGTAGCCGCCAGCACCCCGCAGGTCACCGTCGCCGCCGCCGAGACCTCCACGGCCGCAATCACTTCCGTCCCGAACACCACCGTGAAGGCGCTGAGCAGCGCCACGTCGCCGACGGCCCCGGCCAACATCTCCGGGCTGCTGTCGGTGCTCGCGGCCGTGGGCCAGGCGCTCGGGGCCGCCACCCTGGCCACGGAGGAGTCCCTGGCCGGGGCCGTGGTCGGCACGACCAAAACCGTGAGCAAGCTGCTGGGCATCACGCCCGCACTGGCCACCACCACCGAAAAGACAAGTGCCGCAGCGACTCTCACTCCGGCGCCCACAGAGACGTGGCAGCCGGGCCAGACCGTTACCGCGGACGAGTACATCAACACCGCGCTGGCTGAGATCGCGCAGGCGCGCACGCTCCTCGGCACCAGTTGGGTGAACGGGTACTCCCGATACGAGTTGCGGATGGCGGCCACGTATCTCACGACGTACCAGGCGAACCAGCAGACTCTGATGGACGCGTACGCGGCCAACCCGACCACGACGAACCTGACCGCGCTCAAGGCGAACGAGGCGCTGATCGGCAAGTCCGTGACCGCGCTGAAGACCGCGCGTTACTGGTCGGCGAATCGCGACATCAAGGCCATCATCGTCGACGCCACCACCAACGCCCGCATCTACGCGTCGGTTCCGCTGTCCATGTATGCGGGCGTGGAACCGATCGTCACCATCTCGGTGAACGGCGGGCCGAGCATCAAGGTGCTGGTGGACACCGGATCATCCGGCCTGGTGGTGAACGCCAAGAACGTCGGCCAGACCGGTCTCGGCAATTCAGTGGGCACCGGCACCGGCGCCTACAGCGGCGGGCTGACCTACACCTACAACACCTACAACACCACGGTGAACTTCGGCAACGGCATCGTCACGGCGCCTGTCCCGGTCGACATCATCACCGATCCGGCGCAGCAGACCGCGTTCGCCAATTTCCTGAAGTACAACGGCGTCGTGGGCGTCCTGGGTGTCGGCACCAACGCGGTGGGCCCGGGCCCCGGCCTGGTCACGACCGGCCTGCCCGGCGCGCTGAAGAACGGCATCTACATCGACGAGGCCGGCAAGACCCTGACCTTCGGCCCCAACCCGCTGCCGGCGCGCGTCACCACGTCGGGATCGCCGAACGTGATCGGTTCCGTCAGCATCAACAACGGGTCGAAGACGCCGATCAACCTGCTCATCGACTCCGGTGGCGTCACCGGCACCCTGCCGTCGACCATCATGGGCAGCACCATCCCCGTCGGCACCGTCATCTCGGTGTACGACAGCAACGGCGTACTGCTCTACACGTACACGACCACGTCGTCGTACACGCCGGTGGTGACCTCCGACGCCTACAACGCCGAGTTGATGAACACCGGGGCAATGCCGTTCCTGCACAACCGGATCTACATCGACTACTCCACCGCAAACGGATCGACCGTCTTCGACCTGTAGCCGCGACCCGAAACCGGCCGCTGTTCCGCCACGCTCCGTGGTGGGACGGCGGCCGATTTCGTGTCGAATTCCGGCGCGCAATACCCAATCATCAGGCGGTTCGAGCGGGGTTAACAAAATACGCGATCCCGCGTTGCGGATCTGACGTGCCCGTTAGTCTTCTCGCACGTGGTCGCCGGTTAACGTAGTCCAGCTATTCACTGGACGCGACTGATGGGAGACAGCCAGGTGGAGAATCTCATGGCCAATGCGTTCGCCTACCCCTGGTGGGTGTACGTCACCATCCCGTTGGGCGCGGCATTCGTCGGCTGGGTCACCAAGATCATGGCCCTCAAGATGATGTTCTACCCCGTCGAGTTCAAGGGCATCCCGCCCTACCTCGGCTGGCAGGGCCAGATTCCCAAGCGCGCACCGAAAATGGCTGCGGTGGCGGTGGATTCGCTGACGTCGGAGATCCTCAAGCCCGAGGAGATGTTCGACAAGATCGACCCGAACGAGTTGGTCAAGGAACTCGCCGAACCGCTGCGACAGACCTCCGCCGAGATGGTCGACACCATCATGATGTCGTTCCAGCCGCAGGTCTGGCGCGCCACACCGGACCAGCTCAAGGACGTCGTCGTCAAGAACGTCGAGAAGCGCATCCCGGTCGCGATGGCCGCGATGTTCGACAAGATGCGCGGTCAGGTCGACCAGATCTTCGACATCAAGCACATGGTCGTCACCAACCTGGTGCGCGACAAGGTCACGCTCAACACAGTCTTCCAGGACATCGGCAAGCCGGCGTTCAAGTTCCTCATCATGTCCGGCCTGCTCTTCGGCTTCCTGATCGGTCTGGTGCAGGCCGTGGTGTTCGGCATCACCAACTGGCACTGGTCGCTGCCGCTGTTCGGCCTGCTGACCGGTGGTCTCACCGACTACGTTGCGCTGCAGATGATCTTCCGGCCGTTGGAGCGCAAAAACGTCTTCCTCGGCATCAAGTGGCAGGGCGTGTTCCAGCGCGAACGCAAGCAGGTCGTCGAAGGCTACGCGGCACTCATGGCCCGGGAGATCTTCACGCCCCAGGCGATCATGGAGAGCATGCTCAACGGCCCGTCGTCGGACCGGTTCTTCGACATGATCTCCACCGAGATCAGCGCGACCATCGACAAGCAGATGGGCTTCACCGGCAAAATCATCAAGTCCGTCGGCGGCCGCCAGTACGTGGACATGAAGAAGCAGATCACCGACTCCATCATCGACAAGCTGCCCGAAACATCCACCTACATCGAGGGATACATGCGCGATCGCCTCGATCTCGAGAACGTCATGGTCAGCAAGATGATGGTGCTGGACTCACTGTCGTTCGAGAACCTGCTGCGCCCGGCGTTCAAGGATGACGAATGGATCGTCGTCGTGCTCGGCGCCGCCCTCGGTTTCCTCTTCGGTGAGCTGCAGGCGCAGCTCATCCTGCTGCTGGCGCACTGACGCAGGGTTCTAGGTCTGGCCGGGTGTTCCGGTCAACTTCCGGACGGTGAGAACCTCGCTGTCGCGGAAGGCCCGCCCGTTGGGGTAGAGCAGATCGCTGAACCAGACCTTCGGCTCCGCGGGGGACGGGTGCTCCCACGAATCCCACGGGAAGTAGGTCTGAGTCTTGCCGGCCACGAGTCCCCAGCTGTACGCACCGACGTTGCGCTGCTTGGCAATTGGCAGAATGCCTTCGACGGTGCTGCCCTGGTTTCGGGCGAGGTACTCGGTACAGATGATCGGCCGGCCCAGTGGGGCAAGCTCATCAATCCGGGCCGAGAAGTCGGCCGGCTTGGCGTAGCTGTGGAACGAGATGATGTCCGAGTTGTCCAGCTGGATCGACGCGATGGCGCTGCGCTGCGCGGGGTTGGCCCAACTTCCCTGCCACACACCGCTTGTCAGCGGCTGCGTGGGGTCGACGGCGCGTGCCCACGCGAACACCTGCGGGAGCAGGTCGGCAACGACTTTCATCTTGTCGCTGCGCTCGACCTTGCGATAGACGTCAGCCGGGTTGTCGGGCTCGTTCCACAGATCCCAGCCGAGCACGCGGTTGTCGTTGCGGAACAGGTTGATCACGCCCGTGACGTAATTCTGCAGTACGGCACGGTAATTGGGATCGGCAATGCGGTCCGCACCCGGGCTCTGCACCCAACCCGAGTTGTGGACGCCCGGGGTGGGCGCCCGTTGCACGCCGAGTTTGGGGTGCGGGTCCCAGCATGAGTCGAAGAACACGAACAGCGGCTTGATGCCGTTGTTCGCCGCGATGCTGACGAACTGCGTCAACCGCTGTGAGAAGCCGCGCGGGTCCTGGGCCCACAACAGATCGTGCAGGAAGACCCGGACGGTGTTGAATCCGAACCAGCGGGCGGCGCCGAGTTCGGCCTTGATGCGCCCGGGATCGTAAGTACCGGCCTGGAACATCTCGAGCTGATTGACCGCGGTGGAGGTGATGTAGTTTCCGCCGACCAGCCACCCCTGCCCCTGGTACCAGCTGTTGGCCCGTTCGGGCGTCCAGCGCGTCCCGGCCGCGGACGCCGGAGCGGGTCCGGAGAATCCGGCCATGGCAGAGCCCGCCGCCAGCAGCAGCGGCACCTTGAGAGCGGTTCTGCGGTCCACCGCACGAGGCTACTGATCTTGATAGGGTGCGTGGGGCGTGCTTATCGAGTTGCAACAAACACGATGTCGGGTGGTGACGTCGGTCGGCGCGCTCAGGCGTTGATACCGGCGGTGAGAATCGCCGCAAGCTCGCGATATGCGCTGGCATCGTCGAGTCCGGTACTCTCGCGGACCCGGCGCTGCTGGATGCGCACCATCATGGTCGACGCCAGGTCGGCCGCGAAAGACGCGTGCACATCACGGAATTCGCCGCTCTCGACACCGTCGGCGATCATTTCGTGGACCCGCCGGGCCGCGATCTGGGTGTTCTTCTCGTAGACGCTGCGGGCCGGGGCGAAAGCATCCAGGTCCACCATGAACTGGTCCGACGCGGCATCGAGCACCGTGCCGACCGCGGACAGATAGGCCGTGATCCGCGCCCGGGCGCCGTCGACTCCGGCCACAAGCTGCTCGACCTCGTCGGTCGCCTGCCGGAAGAACTGCACGGTCGCCGCGCGGACCAACTGCTCCTTGCTGCCGGCCAGCGTGTAGAGCGTCGACTTCGAGCAGCGCAGCCGCCCGGCGATGTCGTCGAGCGTGAGGTGGGCGAATCCCTCGTCGAGGAACAGCCCGATCAGGGCGTCGAACAGCTCGGTGCGGCGGCGGGTGCCGAACGCCGGGGACGTGCGCGTGCTCACATCGGCATAGTACTGCGGCCCTTTACTCAGTACTACTCAAACAGTACTCTGTGAGGTAACTCAGTACTGTCCGACGTATTAGTGGAGTCTCCGGTGCCTGTTGATCGCCTCTTGCCCAACGATGAAGCCCACGCGCTCATCGAGCTCACCCGCGACATCGCGGACAAGGTGCTGGACCCCATCGTCGACCAGCACGAGAAGGACGAGACGTACCCCGACGGGGTGTTCCCCACCCTCGGCGAGGCCGGGCTGCTGAGCCTGCCGTACCCCGAGGAGTGGGGCGGCGGCGGCCAGCCCTACGAGGTGTATCTGCAGGTGCTCGAAGAGCTCGCGGCCCGGTGGGCCTCGGTGGCCATCGCGGTCAGCGTGCACAGCCTGTCGTGCCATCCCCTGATGACGTTCGGCACCGACGACCAGCGGCAGCACTGGCTGCCGGAGATGTTGAGCGGCAACCTTATCGGCGCCTACAGCCTCTCCGAACCGCAAGCCGGTTCCGACGCCGCGGCACTGGCCTGCAAGGCCGTCGCATCCGACGACGGGTACCGGGTCACCGGCTCGAAGGCCTGGATCACGCACGGTGGGCTCGCCGATTTCTACACCCTGTTCGCGCGCACCGGCGAAGGCTCGCAAGGCATCTCGTGCTTCCTGGTGCCCGCCGGCACCGAGGGGCTGTCCTTCGGTCGGCCCGAGGAGAAGATGGGTCTGCACGCAGTGCCCACCACGTCGGCGCACTACGACAACGCGTTCCTGCCTGCCGAGCGCCTCATTGGCGCCGAAGGACAAGGCCTGCCGATCGCGTTCAGCGCGCTCGACGCCGGTCGGCTCGGTGTCGCCGCGGTCGCCGTCGGCCTGGCCCAGTCGGCGCTGGATCAGGCGGTGGCATACGCCCAGGAGCGAACGACGTTCGGCCGCAAGATCATCGATCACCAGGGGCTCGGTTTCCTGCTCGCCGACATGGCCGCCGCAGTCGACTCCGCACGCGCTACCTACCTGGATGCCGCCCGCCGACGCGACGCCGGGTTGCCCTACTCCCGCAATGCGTCAGTCGCCAAACTGGTCGCCACCGACGCCGCCATGAAGGTCACCACCGACGCCGTCCAGGTGTTCGGCGGCGCCGGCTACACCCGCGACTACCGCGTGGAGCGCTTCATGCGCGAAGCCAAGATCATGCAGATCTTCGAGGGCACCAACCAGATTCAGCGACTCGTCATCAGCCGCAGCCTGGCCAAGTAGCCGGACGCCACGCTACATCCGGCTGACGTCGATGATCGCGTTCGCGAACTGCGCGGGCGCTTCCTGCGGCACGTTGTGGCCGATGCCGTCGAGGACGCGGTGCTCGTACGCCCCGGTGTACATCGAGCGATATCCCGCGCCATCCTTCGCGGCACCGTCGAAGTCACTGCCGATGGTGATCGTCGGGACGTGGATCAGCGGCTTGGCCTGCAGCCGTTGTTCGTCAGCCTCGTAACGGTTTTCACCTTCGGCCAGGCTGAGGCGCCACCGGTAGTTGTGGATCACGATGGCGACGTGGTCGGGGTTGTCGAACGCGCCGGCACTCAACCCGTAGGCCGCGTCGGTGAAGTGCCACAGCGGCGAGGCCTTCGACCAGATCAGCCGATTGAACTCCTTGGTGTTCTTCCGGTAGCCGAGTTCTCCACGCGGCGTGGCGAAGTAGTACTGGTACCACCACCCCAGCTCGGCGTCCGGATCCAACGGCTGCAGGTTCGCGGCGCGATTCACGATGATGTACCCGCTGACCGCAACGAGACCGGCAACCCGCTGTGGCCACAGGGCGGCGACGGCATTGGCTGAGCGTCCACCCCAGTCAAAGCCGCCCAGGATCGCCCGCGGGATGTTCAGCGCATCCATGAAAGCCACGACGTCGGCGGCCAGTGCGGACTGCTGACCGTTCCGGACCGTGGTGTCGGAGACGAATCGGGTCGACCCGAAACCACGCAGGTACGGCAGGATCACGCGGAAACCCTGATCCGCGAGCAGCGCGGAAACGTCTGCGTAGCTGTGGATGTCGTAGGGCCAGCCGTGCAACAGCACGACGGGCGTGCCGTCGGCCGGACCCGCTTCGACGTAACCGACATTGAGGTCGCCGGCCCGAATCTGCTTGACCGCGTTCAAGTTGTGCTGCGGGGCGGGCGGCGGTGCCGACTTCTCGGCCGCAGCCGGCTCCGGTGACGAACCGCACGCGGCCAACGACGCCGTACCGATCGCCGCCATCGCCGTCAAACCGAACTGTCTTCTGCTGAAGCCGTCCACGGTCCGTCGTTCCTTCCAGAGTGTCGCCAGTTCGCTGCCCACGATGCATCACCGCGGCGCACGGCACCCATCTCACCCGTCCTTGCACATCGTGTCCAACGATAGATTTTGATAGGTCGCATCTGTTTCAGAGATGTGCGCCGTCGACCGTGTCAGACGGCTGCCCACCCACCGTCCACGCCGAGGACCACGCCATGGATGTTGGCGGCCTCGTCGCCGGCCAGGAACGCCACCGCCGCGGCGACCTCCTCGGGCGTGCTCATCCGGCGCGACGGCAGCCGGTCCAGCATGGGTTGAACGTGGTCGGCGAATTCCTGTTGCCGTTCGGTCGCAATCGGTCCCGGCGCCACCGCGTTGACGCGCACCCCGAACGGTCCGTATTCGTCAGCCCACGAGGCAGTCAGCGAGTGCACGGCCGCTTTGTTGGAGCTGTAGATCGCCGAACCACCCGATCCGCGCAACCCACTGATCGATCCGATGTTGATCACCGCACCACCCCCGCCCCGCACCATATGCGGCGCAATCAGCCCGGTGAGCAGGAACGGGGCAAAGACGTTGACCTCGAAGGCTTCCCGCAGTCGCTCCGGCGCGACATCGGCGGTCGGCATCGGCATCAGCAGCGTGGCCGCGTTGTTCACCAGGATGTCCAGCCGCCCACCCACTGCGTCGGTGGCATGTTCGGCGAGGGCGCGGATCGCCTCGTCACCACCCGCCAGGTCGGCAGCGACGAACGACGCCTCGGCGCCTGTCGCCCGGATCGCAGCCACCAGCGCACCGCCCCGTTCGGCATTGCGCCCACTCACCACGACGTGTGCACCGTCGTCGGCCAGCCTGCGCGCAATGGCCATTCCCAGGCCTCCGGTGGAACCCGTGACAAGTGCTGTGCGGCCGGACAATCGCGTATCTTTTGGACTCATGAGTCCACATGCTGCACCGCACAAAATGGACCTGCAAGTCCAAAAACTGACGGCCAAGGGGCAGGCGACCCGAGCCCGGATCATCGACGGCGCCGCGGCCGAGATCCGGGAGCGTGGCGTCGCGCTGACCACCATCGAAGACGTCATGGCGCGGACCCGAACCTCGAAAAGCCAGATATTTCACTATTTTCCGCGCGGGAAAGAACAGCTGTTACTCGCCGTCGCGACACTGGAATCCCAGCGCGTACTCGACGACCAGCAGCCTCACCTCAGCGAGCTCACCTCATGGGCAGCCTGGCAGCGCTGGCGGGACGTCGTGGTCGAGCGCTACCGCCGGCAAGGCCAGAACTGCCCGATCGCCGTGCTGATGTCCGAAATCGGTCGCACGAGCACCGGCGCGCAGGCAGTCACGACCGAACTGATCGACTCCTGGCGCGGCGCCATCGCCGACGGCATCGTGGCGATGCAG
Organism: Mycobacterium sp. SM3041; assembly: GCF_039668335.1. Taxonomy (NCBI): domain Bacteria; kingdom Bacillati; phylum Actinomycetota; class Actinomycetes; order Mycobacteriales; family Mycobacteriaceae; genus Mycobacterium; species Mycobacterium sp. SM3041. The sequence continues at coordinate 236,103 of NZ_JAYXBQ010000037.1, forward strand.
CAGCAGGACAAGATTGCGCACAGCGTCGACCCCGCGCGGGCAGCAGCCGCGCTGCTGGCCGGTATCCAGGGCGGAGTCGGCATCATGCTCGCCACCGGCGACCTCACGTATCTCGAAGCGGCCCTGGACGAGGGAATCAGCGCACTGCGGCAGCGATAGCCACCCGAACCGCACCGGCGTGATCTCGCCGGCTCACACGGCACCCGTAATTGTTAGTTCGCCTACAGGTCACCCCATCTGCGTTGACAGCCGTCAAGGCCGCCGAGAAGGATCGGCGGCATGGCCGCCAAGACCGAAGAGCAGGTATTCACCGAAATCGAGACCCGCCTCACGGCCAAGTTTGCGGACCTGCCCCCGGCTCGGGTGACCACCGTCATCGACGTCGCGCGCCGGCAGTTCGCCGACAGCACGATTCGCGACTTCGTCCCGCTCCTCGTCGAACGTCGCGCCGAGGAAGAACTCGCACGACAGCTGGCCGACGACTCCGCCATCTAGCCCTATCCACTCGGCCGCGCCGAGTTTGCCAGCCTCACAACGGGTTCCGGCACCGATCCGTTACCCGCCGAGACCTCTCTGTGAGGACTTTGAGGCTATTGAAACGATGCGGTCACGGTCGCGGCTCAGTCCCATGTCGAGCGCGCATCCGATTGAAAACATGTCTTGAACCAGCCTCTCGCGGTGCCCTACGGTTCAGCTGCGCAAATTTTCGGCGCTGTAATTTAAGGGCACATTCAAGGAGACGCCGGTGATGATCAGCTTTGGTCGAATCGCTGTGAAAATAGTTGCCAGCGCCGGTGTGTGCGCGACGGCCGTGGCCGTGAGCCCGACCGCAGCGGCAGTCCCACTCAAGACGGGCGGGTACGCGTGCGACGCGAGCGCCGTGGCACCTGCCGCAGGGGCACCCGCCGCCGCGGCAGCAGCTGCACCCTGCGCCGCGCCCGCCGTCGAATCCTCGGGCATCGTCGGCCCGCTGGCGGCCGCGCCGGTCGTTCCGGCAGCCGTCCCGCCGGTCCCCGCGGTCGTCCCGCCTGTCCCGGCAGCGGTGCCTCCCGTCGTGCCCCCGATCCCCGCCGGCTTGCCGATCGGGGCGCCCATCCCGATTGCCGCGGCCCCCGCCGCCATCCCGATGGACATGGGTGGCGTCGCCGATGGCAAGGAGGCCCGGACCCTGCGGCCCGTCGACGCCGGCGGCCCGACCCCCAATCTGCCGACCCAGCCCGGTCCGCAGAACTGAACCAGCCAGCTGCACAACCGCTTTCACCGAAGCACCCGAGCCCTCGTGGCTCGGGTGCTTCAGGCGTTCGGGGCGCAGAGTCAGCAGACCGCGGCAGCCACATCCTGTTGACGCTGTACTGAGGGCGCATTTGTGCGAGTAGACAGCGCCCTGACTTCAGGATCAACCCACCGTGGCCCGCAACCCGGATCGACCCTGAACTGAGGGCGCACTTGTCCGAGTAGGACCGCCTTGGCAGCGAAAGAGATTGGGGCGCAGCCTAACTAAGGCTCGACGATGACCGGATCACCGACGTTGACGGTGTTGTAGTACCACTCGGCTCCAGCGGGCGCCAGGCCGATACAGCCGTGGCTGACGTTTTCGAAGCCCATCGACTCGACGGCCCAGGGCGCCGAATGCACGAACAGTCCGCGTCGGCTGATCCGTACCGCGAACTCGACCTCCGTCATGTACCCGTCCGGATGATCGACGGGAATGCCGACGCTGCTCGAATCCATCAGTACATTGCGGTCTTTCGCCAACACGGTGTACTTACCGACCGGTGTCGCATACTCCGGACGACCCAAGGTCGCGAGCAGCGTGCCGGACTCACCCAGGTGCGGAAGGTGGTGCGGCGCCGGCATATCCGGCTGGGTCTGGCCGTCCACGGTCACGGTGAACGTGTGATCGGCGACGTACGCGGTCCCGACGACCGCCGGACCGGTGGTGACTGCCATCGGCTGACCACCAACCGTCAACTTGATGGTGCTGTGCGCGGGCCAGAATCCGTCCGGATTCCATTGCACCACTTTGTTGTCCAGCCATTCGTACTTGCCCGTCATCGCCGGCGTCGACGTCACATCCAGGGCCATTTCGGCGGCCGCACGATTGGTGATCGGCCGCTTGAACGTCACGATGATCGGGTGCGCGACGCCGACCGGCACGCCCTGCGTCGGCTGCGTCGACTCGATGATCGAGCTCAACGGCAGGCGAATACCCGCCGTCTCGATACCGAGCGCACCGCCGGTGGTAGTGGTGGCGACCACGACCACGGCAAGGACACCGTGTACAAACACCCGCATATATCCGACCCCTTTGTGCGCTGGCCGCATGGTTGAACACCGTCATGGTATGGGGCGGTAAACGCCGAAATCCGTACGGCGCGTCAATATTTCGGTCAAAGATTCGTCACGGATTGGCCACCCAACATCACGACGCAGACCACCAGGAACAATCCCGGAGCCGATCGTCGCATCGACGACCCCGCGATGCTGCCGGCGCTGATCTACGGCGCGATCGTCGTGCCCCATCTCAATGTGGATATGTCGCGGAGATGTTGATCTTGAATCGCGAAGTGCTCGACACCGAGCCGGGAATCGATGAATTCGCTGCCGCGCCAAAGCAATTTCGGCAGAGTATATCTGCGCGGGCATTCTTAACAACTTCTCGCCAGTCGTGGGAAAAGTGAAACAGCTAACCGAGTGCACTTAGTGGAAGCATTCCGAATAACGGGAGAACCGCTGATAGGCCGCGGATTTCGATCTCGCTGACTGGGAAGTAGCAATTGTGAAACTCGCATTCGTGGATACGTTATTGCCGCCACAAATCCGTGGTCCACGAGGGGAGTATTGCGGTGAAGCGTTTGTCCGGCATGGATGCCATGTTCTTGTCCATGGAGGGCACTGAATGGCCACAGCACACGCTGGGGTTGATGATTCTGGATCCCAGTGACGCACCAGGATTCGACTTCGAGCATCTGCGTGATCACCTCGACCGCCGGCTGCCCTACCTGCCGTCGTTCCGGCGCCGTATCCAAGAGGTGCCGCTGGGCCTGGACCGGCCGGTGTGGGTCGACGATCCGGCGTTCAAGCTCGATTACCACATTCACCGCGCGGCACTACCCGCTCCCGGTGGCGAGAAGGAACTCGCCGACGTCGTCGGCGAAATCCTGGCCCGCCAGCTCAACCGCAACCAGCCCCTGTGGGAGAGCTGGTTCGTCGAGGGCCTCGAAGGCGGCCGGGTCGCCTTCATCGCCAAGACCCACCATTCGATCGTCGATGGCGTGTCCGGCGCCGGTCTCTCGTCGGTGCTGTGCGACGTCACGCCCGATGCCAAGGGCCCGATCGTCGAGCTGCCCGACGAGGGCGAGCAGCCCCGTCATTCGAGCCTCGAACTGTTCGCCAAGGGCACGCTGTCGGCCGCGACCACGCCGCCGAAACTCGTTCAGTACCTCGGCCAAACCGTCCGCAACGCGGTGACCACCATCAGCCATCTGCGGCGCGATGACCCACCGCCACGCCCCATGAGCGCCCCCAAGACCAGCTTCAACGGCGCGCTCAGCTCGCACCGCAGCTTCGCGTACACGTCGCTGCCGATGGCGCACATCAAACACGTCAAGAACGGTCTCGGCGTCAAGGTCAACGACGTGATCCTGAGCGTCGTCGCCGGCGCGCTGCGCACCTACCTGACCAAGCGCGACGCGCTGCCCGAGACTCCGGTGCTGGCGACCGTGCCGATGTCCACGCGCGACGCGGGCGACGAGACCCCCGGCAACCACGTCCACACCATGATCGCCTCCATGTGCACCGATGTGGAGGATCCGGTCGAGCGGCTGTCCGCCATCCACAACGGCATGAACAGCGCCAAGGCACTCGCCGAGGATCTGCAGGCCGGCCAGTCCATCGGTCTGACCGACTTCGCGCCGCCGGTACTGCTGAACCTGGCGTTCAAGGGCTTTCGCGCCGCCAAACTCGAGGACAAACTGCCCCTGGCCAGCAACCTCATCGTCTCGAACGTGCCCGGCCCGCCGATCCAGCTCTACATGGCCGGCGCCAAGATCGAGCACATCGTTCCCGTCGGCCCGCTGACCGTCGGCATGGGCATCAACGTCACCGTCTTCAGCTACGGCGGCAACGTCGACGTCGGCATCCAGGCCGATCCGGACCTCGTCGATGACCCGTGGGAGATCCTCGAGGGCGCCAAAGCAGAGCTCGATCGCCTGCTCGCCGCATCCGGCTGGGAAGAGCCTGTCGCGAAGAAGAACTCCCCCGCGGCCAAGAAAACCGGTGCCGCAATCCCACCGGGTGGGAGCTCCGCCGGCAGCGCCGAATAGATGTGATTGCCTTCACACGAGGGCAGACGCAACGGCGCGATCCGTGCCCTGACGACGGAAAGGAAGTAACTGCAATGGCAGATTCGGACAGCTTGTCGGACGTGGTGGCCATTGTCACCGGTGGTTCACGCGGTCTCGGCGCGTCGATGGCACGGCATATCGTCGCCGGCGGCGGCAAGGTCGTCATTGCTGACGTCCTCGACGATGAGGGCAAGCAGTTGGCAGCCGAACTCGGAGACGCTGCGCGCTACACGCATCTCGACGTGACGGATCGCGCCCAGTGGGATGCGGCCGTCGCACTGACGGTCGCGGAGTTCGGCAAGATCACCGGCCTGGTGAACAACGCCGGCATCTCCACCGGCCAATTCATCGAGCACGAACCGCTGGAGCACTTCCGCACGGTGCTCGACGTCAACCTGGTCGGCGTCTTCAACGGCATCCAGTCCGTCATCGCGCCGATGCGCGCTGCCGGCGGTGGCTCGATCGTCAACATCTCCTCGGCCGCGGGCCTGATGGGGCTGGCACTGACCGCCGGCTACGGCGCCTCCAAGTGGGCCGTCCGCGGCCTCGCCAAGATCGCCGCCGTCGAGCTCGGTACCGACCGCATCCGGGTGAACTCCGTGCACCCAGGCATGACCTACACGCCGATGACGGCAAACATCGGCATCCAGCAGGGCGAGGGCAACTACCCCAACACCCCGATGGGTCGCGTCGGCGAGGCCGACGAGATCGCCGGCGCCGTCACCTACCTGCTGTCACGCGCCGCCTCATACGTCACCGGCGCCGAGATCGCGGTCGACGGCGGCTGGTCCGCCGGCCCCACCGTCAAGTACGTGATGGGTCAATAACTTCATAGGCGACCAGCCAATCGTCCGCCAGTTCAACATATTTGGGCTGAACGCGGGTGCGCGCCGAGGGCCATCGGCGCGCACCTGCGGGCGGGACGACTTCCAGCAAGGAGACAATGGTGTCTGCCCCACTGAGGAACGATGAGTTGCCCGAGTCGCCCATGGTGAGCCGGCCGGACTGCATGGACGTCGGCGAGCGCATGGCCGTGGCTCCGCACGTCGCGATCGATGAAGCCGTGCTCGCCGTCATGCGCCTGCGCCAACCGAAGCTGCCGGCGGAAGCCGCACCGGACCGGCTCGCCGCCGACCTGGACAAGGCCGCGACCATGTTCAAGAGGCGGGGCTGGATTTCCAAACCGTCGAAGTACCACCGCACTCCCCCGAAACTCAACGACGCCGACGTCCTGCGCTGGAGCACCCACAGCGGCCCACTCGGGCACGAGTCGATGTCCTTCGCATCGGAATTCGACGCCCGGTCGTTCGAGCCGGGTGCGGGCCGGTGGCCCGGCAATGGCCGCAACGACACCGTCACCGTCCGGCTGCTGCGCCGCCCAGACTCCCCCGCGCCGTGGGTCGTCGCCCTGCACGGTTTCGGCATGGGATCGTCGCGCTTCGACCTGAACGTACTGTGGGCCAACTACCTGCACCACAAGCTCGGATACAATGTGGCGCTGCCGATTTCGCCATTGCACGGGCCTCGCCGCGAGTCGGCCGACGGCCAGCTGCTGTCCCTCGATCTCGCCTCGATGCTGCATGGCATCACGCAGGCCGTGTGGGATGTCCGCCGGTTGGTGAGCTGGATTCGCAGCACCACCGATGCCCCGGTGGGCCTCTACGGCGTCTCGCTCGGTGGCTACCTGTCCACCGTCCTGGCCGGCCTGGAACGGTTCGACGCGGTGGCCGCGGCGCTGCCATTCGCCGATCCACTCGCGCTGCTGACGCACCACGGCCCGCCCGCGGAATACCGGGACGTCATCGCCTCCGACGCCGCGCGGGCCGTCTTCCAGGTCGTGTCCCCGTTGGCGCTGCCGACGGTCGTCGCACCACGGGACCGGACACTGTTCATCGCCAAGGCGGACCGGCTGATTCCGGTGGAACAGTCGCAGGCCCTTGCTGATTCGTGGCACGCCGAGCAGGTGCGCTGGGTCAATGCGGGGCACGTCGGGTTCACCTGGACCCGCGCGGCACGCGGAATCCTCGGCCGTCGGTTCCGCGAGTCACTCGGCACCGCGTAGGCCGGCATCCCGATCATGGCGAACTCCGCACCGTTCCCGTCCTGGGACTCGTTCCCCAACTGGGACGCGGTGTCGTCGTTCTGGGCGTCGACCGCAGGTGGCGCACTCACCAGCGGCCCGGCCGGCGCCTACAAGTCCCTGTTCGACACGGTGCGCAGGCAGGTCGTCGGTCGCCGCATGACCGTCAAGCTCAAATCGGGAGAGATGACGCTGACGGTGACGGCCATCGATGCCGACCTCGACATGCGGAGCCTCTCGGTCGGTCAACTCAACACCGTCTCGATCTCGGCGTCCGACATCGTCTGGGATGGTTGGCAATTCGACAAGGCCACCGCTGTCCTGCACAACACCCACATCAAACCGACCAGTACCCCGGTCCTCGTGGCGGCACCGCTCGATCTGACCATCGAGATGTCCGCCACGGCGCTCGACAAGATCATCGACCGGGCGTCGTCGTTGCCGGGCCGGGCCGCGCCGAAGTTGATCGGCCGGATCGACGCCGGTGGTGTCGCGCAAATCCGTTGGGCCAGAAGGCCTGACATCGGCTATCTCGAGGTGGACGCGACCATCGACGGGTCGACGCTGTTCGTGAAACCGCGAATGGTCTCGTTGCGCCGGGCCCGGTGGCACCTGCCGAACCGGTTGCCCGCCTACCGGATTCAACTGCCGAAGCTGCAGCGTGAACTCGCGCCGACGTCCATCAGCTTCAGCCCCGAGACGCTCCAGTTGACCGGACGGATGCCCGAGTGGCGGGTAGCGGTGCCGCGCCGCCGCATCGAAGAGGCCGTCAATCAGCTCAACCAGGTGGGCAAGGCACTCAACCTCAGCTGGATGGCGCGCGGCCGCTAGCCGCCGATCCGCGGAATGCGATCGCCGAAGAGCCGCAACGCATTCTCGTAGCCGACTTTGCGGCGGTCGGCCTCGTCCATCGGATACGACGCCAGGAAGTTGGCCCCGTCGATGTTGTCGTCCATCGGATAGTCCACCGAGAACATGACGCGGTCGGTGCCCATGACCGCCAAGGTGCACGCCATGGCCGGTGGAGAGAAATTGCCGCTCGTGGTGAAGTAGAAGTTCTCCCGCAGGTAGTCCGACGGCAGTTTCTGCAGCCGGCCACCAGACCCGCCCAGGCCGTAGTACCGATCGGTGCGAAAAGCGGTGAACGGCAGCATCTCTCCGAGATGACCGAGAATCATCTGCAGGTTCGGGTGCCGGTCGAACAGGCCCGAGTAGATCAATCGCAGCGCGTGCGTGCCCGCTTCGACGGCGAACCCCCACGACGCCAGGTGCAGACCCTGGTCGACGTACGGCGCGAACCAGGCATCCATCACCGCCGGATGCGGGGTGGTGGGGTGCAGATAGAGCGGAACCCCCAGCGTCTCGGCGGTGGCGAACAACGGCTCGTAGGCGGGGTCGTCCAGATACCGGCCATGCGTGTGGCCGTTGATGAGCGCACCCACCAGACCGAGATCGACGACGGCCCTGCGTAATTCGGCAACCGCGGCGTCCGGGTCCTGCGTGGCGAGGGTGGCGAAGCCGCCGAACCGGTCGGGATACTGCCGCACCGTCTCGGCGAGATCGTCGTTGGCGCGGCGCGCATAGTCGGCGGCCAGCGCGGCGTCGTCGTACTCCTGCACGCCGGGGTCGAAGAGGGACAGGATCTGGAAGTCGATGCCGGCGGCATCCATCTGCTCCAGCCGCAGCGGCCCACGGTCATAGAGCCGGTCGAAGCCGAGGCGGTTGTTGGACTCCAGCCACGTCGCGACCACATTGCCGTCACTCGCCGGGTTCCACGCGTAGTGCTCTTCCAGCGCGATCAGGTGCATAGGCCGAGGATAAGTCAGAGAGCGAAGACCTGGCCGTCACGCGCGACGGTGATCTTGCCCCGGTAGCGGCTGCCGATCGCATCCCGCCACGTCGAGTCGGGCAGATCGGTGGGCGAATAGTGGCTCAGCACAACATGCTTGGCGCCCGCCGCCGCGGCGACTTCACCCACCTGCTCGGCGGAGGTATGGGACCGGACCAGGTAGCCGGGCGGGAACCTGCTGTTGTTGCCGCCGTCGGTGAGGCTGAATTGTGCTTCGTGCACCAGGACGTCGGTGCCCCGCGCGAGGGTGATCAGGTTGTCGGACTTGGTCGTGTCGCCCGAGAACGTGACCGAGACGCCAGCTCGCAGGAGGTCGAACCGGAAGGCAAAGGCCGGGTACACGTCGTAGTGGCTCACCAGGGTCGCGGTGACGCGCACGTTGTTGTCGGTCATGACCGGGAAGGGGTCGGTGCGCGGCGCCCGGTTCTGGTAGTCCGAGCCGGGTGGCACGACGACCTCGTGCACATTGACCAGGCTCTGGATGTCGTCGGTGCCCATGTCCCGGATGAAGATGTTGCTGGTGTAGGCGAAAGCCCGGTGTAGCGCATCCGTCATGGCCGCGATGCCCGGTGTGGGATCGGCCGGCTCGACGGTCGGTGGGTTGGGGTTGCCGACCTCGCTCGGCGGCAGCCCCCCGGCGGGGCCGGGTCCGTACACCGACACCGCGCCCTTACCCGGTGACGCGGTGTAGCCGCCGGACAGGAAGAAGCTGTAGTAGTCGACGATGTGATCGGTGTGCAGGTGCGTGATGAACAGGCTGCGCAGTTGGTCGAACCTCAGCCCCGCGTTCGTGAACGCGTTCAAAGAGCCCAGGCCGCAGTCGATCTGGTAGACGTCGTCACCGATCTTGAGCGCCGACGAGATGCCCGTCCGATTCGGTACCGGCGGCGGGCCTGCCTGCACCCCGAGCGTGATCAGTGCGTTCTGCGGCAGCGCCCCGCCGCCCGGCGCGGCTGAACTGCCGGCCGCGGTCGCCAGCGCGGCGCCGCCGAGCAGCGCGGACACCGACGCGGCAATCGCGGTGCGCCGGGAAATCGCATCGACGCCGTCGGCGCAGTCAGGGCCACACCCGTGCATGACGGCAACGTATCGCCCTTTTCGCCGAAACCGTGGTCTCGGCGCGCGGAATCAGCGTGCTGCGTTGCGCGCCAGGTCGATGGCGAACGACTTCACGAACGTGCCCGCACCGGGTTCCCCGCGGCCGCACGACCCGTCGGACTCGCCGACGCGCTTGACCCACAGGTACGCATCGGCGTGCGCGCCGGCGGTGTCGGTGGTGGGTGCGACGCCCAGCGCGCGGCCGTCCGGGTTGCACCAGTACATCGGGTCGCCTTCGGCGGGCCCGGCACCGTTGCGCGAGGTGTCGATGACGTAGTGCGCGCCGTTGGTCAGGCCGGAGATCGCCTCGCCGTACCCGATCTCTTCATTGGTGGTGAAGTAGTTGGTGGTGTTGAGGCTGAAGCCGCGGGCCTTGGCGACACCTACATCGTTAAGCCGCGAGGCCATGGTCTCGGCGCTCACCCAGCGCGAGTGCCCGGCGTCGATGTAGACCGCCGCCGCCGGGTCGCGGGTCAGCGTGTCGACGGCGTAGCGGATCAGATCGAAGCGCTCCTGCCGCTGGCCTGCGGACAGGCAGTCGGCCATCGCGAGCGCGTCGGGCTCGACGATGATCGCCGCCGGCGAGCCACCGAGGCCCGCCGCGACGCTGTCGATCCAGGCGCGGTAGCTGTCGGCCGAGCCGAATCCGCCTGCTGCGTAGCTACCGCAGTCGCGGTGCGGGATGCCGTACAGCACCAGCACAGGGGTGGCGCCCGCGGCGTTCGCGGCTCCGGCCAGCCCGGCGACGGTGCCGCCGACGGTCGAGGCGGGGAACGCCTGGTCCAGCCAGTAGGCCTGCGGCGTGTTGGCGATGGCGGTGAGCTCGGGGCTGGGCGGGTCGGCCTGTGCGGCGGCGGCCCGGGCCTTCGAGATCGGGTCGGCGTAGAAGGGCCGGCCGGCCAGCGGGTTGCTGTCGTCGACCAGCCGGATCGACGGGGCGGCGGCATCGCGCGGCGCCGGGTCGACGGTCAGGCCGACGCTCGCGACAGCGGCGACGGCGAGGAGGGGAGCGGTCCAGCGGGCGACAGCGCCAACAGCCGAAGAGATCACCTCAGGAAAATAGTTCGACTTGGTCAATAAGCGCCAATCGGGGGCCAAAGTTGGTGTGCGAGTGATCAATGTGGCTAGTTGCTACTTCGGCCCTCGTCCGAACCGATGCCCATCCTGTTCCTGCGAACACCAGGATCATCTCGGCCTCCCCACCCGGCCACCGATTGGCCGAATGTGGTGTGTAGACCCGGTTCCTTGGCGAGGACAAACGACGATGACCACAGTGAAGGCTCACGCGATTCCGTTCAGCGGGGTCCGGATGCGGTTCGACAGCGACAAGACATTCGATGAACTGAGTGCCGACTTGCTCGCCGATATCGGTACCGAACCCGCGCAGATAACGGACCTGCAGGCGCTGGCAGATCGCGACTGGAGCGCGTTCGCGGCAGACGTCGAGCGCCAGGCCGGGCCGAGCGATTTCATGTTGATGCACCTGATCGACCACACCCGGTGGCTCAGCACCGCCGGCGTAGAGCGCAGGGCCCTGCGCGTCATCCTGGGCAATCCGCTCATCGCGATCACCATGATTCGGCACGACCTCGCGGCCGGGCTCTTTGCTCCCGTGGAGGTCCTTCTGACGGAAGCTGATGGCAACCGGAGCGCCTTGACCTACGTCAAACCGTCGTCGCTGATGGTTGTCGATGACAACCCGCCGCTACTGGCGGCGGCACTGATCTTGGACGACAAACTCGCCGCCCTGGCCGCGAAGATCTCGAGCACCGGCGACGCAGCGTGAACTCGACCGGCGCGTCGGCTCTCCGTCAACACAGTTGATCTGGAGCCGCTGCCCTAACGGTGCCCGCCGCCACCCCCGCGGTTGATGACGCCCGTGCCGGGGTAGAGGTACCACTCGTCATCGCCGAACGGGAACTCGTCATCGCTCGCGATGACCGGCGGCGACGCGGCCGGCACCGACGTCGGGCCGCTGATCTCACTGCCCTGACAGACGGTCACCGACGGGTCGCAGATGTCGGCCTGCGCAGCCGGAGCGACCAGGACGCCAACCGCCACGCCGGCCGCCACGAACAGTGCCGTCTTCTTCGAGAGGTCCATGGCGGGTCTTGTCATCGCACGTCCGGAATGCGCTCCGGATGCAGCATCTCGGCGTAGCGCAGCTGCTCGGGGATGCCGAATCCGTCGACCAGCACCTCGGCGTACGGCCGGAGCTTGCGGCAGCGATCGTTGATCCCGGCGGTGACGGCCTTGGCCCGATCCATGGACAGGAAGCGGTGCTCGATGTACCACGCCTTGTCCTCTTCGATCACCGACAACGCATACAGGTCGCACAGGAGGCCGAAGATCTCGCGGGCCTCGGGATCGGTGCACGCATCGATGCCGGCGGCGAAAGACTCGAACACGATGCGGTCGATGTGGGCCGAGGCCGCGTGCAGCACGTGGTCCTGCACCGAGTTGAACGCCTCGAAGGGACTCATCTCCTTGGAGTTGGCCTGCAGTCGGCGGGCCACGGTCGACAACAGGTAGTCGGCCCGGTCCTCGAACATCTTGGCCTGCGTGCCGCGGTTGAAGAGGCTGCCCTCTTCCTCGTTGTCCTGCCGGGTGTCGAGCAGGTTCTGCAGGATGGTCTCGGTGCCGGTGCTGCGGCGCACACGCTCCCGCGCCGTGCTGGTCGCGAACTTCACCCACTCGAACGGGCTCATGCCCTTGATGTCGTCGGCGTACTCGGTGAGCAGGTGTTTGGCCACCAGCTGCGTCAAGACGTGGTTGTCGCCTTCGAAGGTCGTGAAGACATCGGTGTCGGCCTTGAGCGCGATGAGGCGGTTCTCGGCCAGATAGCCCGCACCGCCGCAGGCCTCGCGACATTCCTGGATGGCCTTGGTGGCGTGCCACGTCGCGGTGGCCTTGAGGCCCGCGGCCCGCGCTTCCAGTTCCCGCTGCACCTCGCCGTCGGGTTCTTCGACGTCCTGCAGATCGTGCAGGTCCGACACCAATTCGTTCTGCGCGAACTGCAGCGCGTACGACTTCGCGATCAGCGGCAGCAGCCGACGCTGGTGCACCAGGTAGTCCATGATGAGGACTTCGTCGTCGGTCTTCGGCGCCTCGAACTGCCTGCGCTGCAACGCATACCGGGTCGCGATGTCCAATGCGACGCGCGCGGCGGCCGCGGCGCTGCCGCCGACCGTCACGCGGCCCCGGATCAGCGTGCCCAGCATCGTGAAGAACCGCCGGTTCGGGTTTTCGATCGGGGACGAGTACGTCCCGTCCTCGGCGACGTCGCCGTAGCGGTTGAGCAGGTTCTCCCGCGGGATGCGGACATGGTCGAACTGGATGCGCCCGTTGTCGACACCGGGCAGTCCGCCCTTGTAGTGACAGTCCGAGGTCCGGATCCCCGGTAGGTCGTTGCCGTACTCATCGCGTATCGGCACGATGAAACAGTGCACGCCGTGGTTCTCGCCCTTGGTGATCAGCTGCGCGAAAACCGCTGACACCTGGGCTGATTCGGCCGCACCGCCGATGTAGTCCTTGCGCGACGTGGGCGTCGGTGAATCGATGACGAACTCGCCGGTGGCCGGGTCGTACGTGGCGGTCGTCTCCAGGGACTGCACGTCACTGCCGTGCCCGGTCTCGGTCATGCCGAAGCAGCCCACGAGGTCCAGGTCGATGGCCTTGCGCACGTACGCCTCATGGTGGCGTTCCGTGCCCAGGTTGTCGATGGCGCCGCCGAACAGGCCCCACTGCACGCCGGCCTTGACCATCAGCGACAGGTCGCTCATGGCCAGCATCTCGATACGGGCGATGGTGGCGCCCGCATCACCGTTGCCGCCGTGGCCCTTCGCGAAGGCGTCCTCGGCGGCCCCGCGCGACGCCATGTACTTCATCTGCTCGGTGACCTTGGCCCGGGCCACCGCGGTGTCCGGGGTGTAGTGCGGCTTGAACAGCTCCGCGGAAAGCTCTTCGCGAATACGGTCTTTCACGTCGCGCCAACGCCCGTCCAGGGCGTAACGGAGATGTTCGGCGGTCGTCGTCACAAAGAGTCCCCTCCATCGCACGGTCGCGGTGACGACCGCATGGTCCATCTAGCGTTCAATGCTGATGCCGTACAGATCAATGCTATGCGGCAGCGACTTCTGTGGGTTCAGCGTAGCGCCGCGCAGCACCGGACCGGATTCGTTCAGTACGTGCGCCAGGAAGGCCTGCCCGAGGAACACCGACAGGCCGGCTCCCGGGCAGCCCTGCGGGCCGTGGCTGAAGAAGTTGTACGACCAGTCGCTGCCGGCGTCCCCGCTGACCCACTCACCCGGTGAGAACCGGTCGGCGTAAGGGATCCGGTCGCGGTTCCGGTGATTGAACACGTTGTAGATGAGGACCTGCTTGCCTTCGGGCAGCACTGCGCCACTGGGGAATTCGATGTCCCGGGTCGCGACTCGACCGAACAGCCCCGTCGTCGGCCACAACCGCATGGTGTCGAGCAGGCACCCGCCCAGATACTTCAGCGAGGCGATGCCCTGGCCCGAGTTGATGTCGGCCGACCCCATTTCCGCCCGGACCTCACGCAGGTTCTCCGAGTGGGTGGACAACACCGCAAGGGTCCGGAAAGCGTTGGCCGCCAGGGTGTCCCCCATCGCGAACAGCCAGTGGATCACCTGACTCGCGGGACTCGCCGTCTCCGGTGGCGTCGTCTCTGCGATCAGCGCGGCCAGACTGCCCGGCTCAGGATCCTTCAGGTAGGACTCGATGTGCCCCACGAACTCCGGGTAGCCGGGCGCCGGCTCGCCGGGCATCCCGTTGCCCGCCGACATCAGTTCGCTGAGCTGTGAGGTGAGCCTGGCGTCGTCCGCGGCCTTGTCACCGAAGACCACGCTGCGCGTCAACCGCTGGAAGGCGGCGTTCCACGCCGCCCACTTCAGCTCTCCGGAGCCCAGGCCTTCGACGGTCCGCGCGACCTTCTCGACGAATGCCTGCGCCAGCCGGTGCACCGGGTGGCCGGTGTCCAGCACCGCCTCGGCGAACCGCCTGCGGTCCTCCCACGGCTGCCCGCGCGAGATGGTCAGTGCGTCCGGCTGGAACGCCGCCATGCCCTCGCGTTTGGGCTTCGGGTCGGAGGCGAACGGGTCGGGCGATCCACTCAACACGAACTCCAGGTCGTCGGGGTGATGCACCAGCAATGCCTCGTCGGCGACGACCCGCACATAGAACGGACCGGGCCCGTAACTGCGGACCATGCCTTCGACAAGCTGGTACCCCAAGTAGTCCGAACCCAAACCGGATGCGATGCGCGTGGGCAACTCTCGCTTGTTGAACAGTCCCAGAAGGACATTCGGCACGCCGATCTGGGCGGTGAACCGAACCCCTTCGACGATGGATGCGTGCGGGAAATCCTCGGCCATCGTCCGTCAGCCCCAGGGCAGGTAGGCGCGGACCGAGTCGGCCAACTGCACCACCGGGTTCTTCTTCCCCGGCACCGGTGCACCCAGCTTCGGCCACGGTGCGAACACCCGCTCGACGTCGCCGATCACCGGCTCCAGCTCCGGGTAGTGCCGCAGCATCACGTCTTTCATGGTGTTGTTGTTCACCCAGTCGAACCCGACCTGCGTGTACACCTCGGGCTTGAAGTCGTTGGTGAAGAAGCGGTCGCTCTTGAGCCGGCGCGACGCCATCAGGATGAAGATCCGGAAGGCGGTGTCCGAGAAGCCGAATCCCTTCGGCGGCTGCTCGGCCTGCATGCCGATCTGCAGGTCGACGGCGTCGACGTCACCGTTGTAGACCTCGTTGATCTCCCGCGCCCACTGCTTGTTCGGCGTGATGTCGTCGATGGTCTTGCGCCGCGGCATCCGCAGTGCTTCGCGGAAGTCGTTGTAGCGCGGCACACCTCGCTCCCGGTCGCGCACGATGTCGAGGGTGGCGAGGTCGGTGACCTGGCCGTCGACGCGGGTCAGGTTGCGCAGCGCGTTCGGGTAGTTGTGCAGGCACACCGCGCCGGCGCTGGCGAGCCCGAAGGAGTACCACATGTCGCCCATCTGGAGCTTGTCCATGAAGCCGCGCGTGTAGCTGCCCTGCAGCTGGGTGAAGTCCGCCTTGACCAGGTGCTCGCCGGACTCCAGCGAGAAGAAGTTCCAGTCATCGGGGATCAGCGGGTGCATGCGGTAGACCGAGACGAATTCCTCGGTCAGAGAGAAGGGCGCGGCGTGGTGATCGGTCGACGATCCGACGACACCCGAGAGGGCCTCGCTGTCGCCGATGCGGCCGATCTTGTCGCGGAACGTTTCGCCAAGCGCGCCATACCAGTTCGCGTTCATGCCGATCTGCAGCGCGGGGTGCCGCAGTACGCACGGCGTCCACTCGACGGTGTGGATCTTGGCGATCAACGCCGACACGACGAGCACACCGAGTTCGAAGAGGCGCTGGTCGTCGAAGCTCGGGTAGGCCTTCTTCAGTGCGTCACAGACGGCGTTGTGCTCACGCGCGAACATCGTGTGCAGCAGGCCGGTGCCGACCCAGTAGTTCTCTTTCATGCCGGTGAGGTCGATGCCGGGGATGTCACTCTCGGGCAGGCGGCCGCTCGGGTCGACCTTGACCTTGCCGTCGACGAAGGTGCGAATCTCCGCCTGACGTTCCTTACCGCTGCCGTAGACCTGCGAGCCGTCCCACCAGTGGGTCTCCGCATTGGCGAAAACCGGTGCGGGACAACCGTCGGCGATCTCCCCGCGCAGCGGGATGGTGCACCGGATCTTCATGGGGTTCTCGGGGAAGTGGTCGTCGGCACTGAGCGGGATGTCGATGGTCTTGTCCGCGACACCGTCGCCGTGGAAGAACCAGTTGTGGTTCTCGAACTGCAACCATGCGGCGGCGAGTGCGTTGATGATGCCGGCGGGCTTGAAGTCGTCGCGGGCCATCAGCTTGCGGCTGATGACGCGGGGGTCGGGCTTGAGGAGTCGCTTGACGTCGGTGACGGTCATCGACAGCGGGACGTTGCGGCCGAAGCCGGTGCCCTTGGCGCCCATGTGCGGGTCTTGGAGATCGTTCCAGGTGCCATCAGGCTGACGAGCGCGACGCACCTCGTCGGTGGGCTGGCCCAGGTCGTCGGACGGCCGCATGCCGTACGCCTCGTAGAGGTTGTGCTCACGCAGCTCGTCACGGGTCTTGGACAGCGCGTTCAGCTGCAGCAGGAGAGAAGGATATTCGTGCCATTGTGACGGAATCATGTTGTCGCCGTTTCTTTTTCGAAGTTGGTCGGTGGTCGTCGGATGATCTGGGATCCGTCAGCGAGGCGTGCGCAGCGCGAAGTATCCAATCTTGCTGAACCGGTCTGCGCCGGTGTTGAACAGAATCTTGCCGAGGTAGACGCCGGGTACCAGCTCCACCAACTCGTCGCGGATGCTGCGGATCACCAGCCGCGGATTGGATTCCACGTTGGCGTAATCGATGACCATCACCTGGCGGTCGGGATCGTCCTTGCCGGCTTCGACATACGTGGCGAAATCGAAGGCGAGTTTGCCCGACTCGGCGTCACGCATCGAGTACAGCGGCCACAACAATTTGCCGACCAGGCCGGTACTGCGCGTCAGCCGGTTGTCCCCGGTACCGCTGTCCGAGTCGAAGCGTTTGCCCTGCCACGGCATCCAGAGAGCGGTGACGGCCCGGGTCACCGTGTCCAACGCGGGGTTGGTCGTCGTCATGACCAGGATGCCCTCGGTCGGACCGTCCAGATCGACGGGCGGCGTACCCAGCCGGAAAAGGTCGTTGAGCTGTGCTTCGGCGGCATCGGCATTGTTGTCGGCCAAGGTGGAGAGCTCGACGATCCAGCTCCACGCCGAGTCGACCGCGCCCGGTTGACCCTCCGCCGCCGATTTTCGCAACCATTCCAACCTGTCGTCCGCAGCAGAATCTGCGGTGGTTTCTTGTTCGCTCATCGGCACCATTTCCGTTGAATTTCGAGCACCCGCGGAGCATGATAGTGATCTGCGCCACTCTTCGCGGGCATTTCAAGACGATCGTCCAAACTTTGCCGGCGCGCGCAGAAGTGCCTGATCAGAGGAATAGACTTAGAATTTCCCGCCAGTTCACTGCCACCTCATCAGCCACTGGAGCCCTGTGGATACCGCCTCGAGCCGCGTTGCAGGCCGGTTGTCGGGTCCGCGCGGGCAAAAGTTCGCTACGCGCCGCCAGGCACTGGCCGCCCAGGCCACCAGCGGGCTTGCTGAACTGGGTTTCGCGCGGGCCAGCATGCGCGAACTCGCCCAGCACTGCGAGATATCGCTCGGCGTTCTGCACTACTACTTCGACGACAAGGACGACCTCGTCATGTGCTGCGTGCGGCAGTACAAGGACCACTTCATCGACCGGTACAACTCCATCGTCATCGACGGCAGCTCCGGGCCGGAGCTCAAGACCCGCATCAGCAGCGCGCTGAGCAATTCCCTGCGCGAGTCGGCCGTCATGCACCGGCTCTGGTACGACCTGCGCACCCAGGCGCTCTTCGACGACCGTTTCGCCGCGAGCATCAACGAGATCGACGACAGCCTTGCCGCGCTCACCTGGAAGGCCGTCATCGCCTACGCCGAGCTCACCGAGTCCGCCGTCATCGTCACGCCCGCCATCGTCTACGCGACGGCAGACGGCCTGTTCCACCGTGCCTTGCGCGACCTGATCACCGGAGACCCCGACGCGCCACAACGACTCGCACATGAAATCGAGTCGGCGCTGGACGATTTCGTCGGGCCGCCGGCCTGAGCATCCGCCCGGGGTCGCTCGCGACGCCCTACCGTGGTCGGACATCAAGATCAGCCCTCGGCGCGATGTCTGCGACCGTGCGGATTCGTAGCGTCGATGCCATGACACACGCACACGTTCCGACCCCCGCAGAAATGCTGCGGGATTGGCTGCGCCACAGCGCTCAGCAGTTCGCCGACGCGGTCACCGCGGCCGGCACGTGGATTCAGAGCCGCACACATTGGCCCGAACACCGGGCCGACTACTACCCGCCGCGGCGCGACGAGTCCTTCGAGGAAGCGGCCATGGCCCGCGAAATGTACCGGCTCTGAAGCGCTTTCACCGCTACTCCGGCCCACGATCGCTGCGTTTGGCGAACTCGGCCGGCGAGCATCCGACCACCCGCGCAAATGCCGCGCTGAAGGCGCTTGCCGAGCTGTAGCCGACCTTGCCGGCAATCGCCGACAGCCCGGGCCGGTCGCCCAGCAGCATTTCCTTGGCCCGTGCGACCCGCCATTCCGTGAGGTACTGCATCGGCGGGATGCCGACGGTGCGGGAGAACCGCTCGGCAAAGACAGCCCGGGACATGCCCGCCGTGCGCGCCAGCTTCTCCACCGTCCACGGCCCGGCCAGGTCTGCGTGCAATGCCCGGAGCACCCCGGACAACGCCGGATCAGCCAGTCCCCCAAGCAATCCCTGCTCGACCGACGCGTGGTCGGTCTCGAACCGCCACGCCTCGATGAGCAGCACCTCGACCAGGCGCTCGAGGATCAGGTCCCGGCACCTGTTGTGCTCGCCGGCCTCCTCGGCGATCAGCTCCACGATGCGGCCGAGGCGGGACGCGCCCGGTTCGCCGCGCCGAATGAGAATCGCCGGGGGCAACAGCCGGGCAACCAGTTCCGCGTTCGCCCGGTCGAACTGGAAGTACCCACCCAGCATCCGCATCGTCGGCGCGCCGTCGCCGTAGGCGGCGTCACCCTCGATGTCGATCGGCGCATCCGTGGGCGGCAGCGCCGGATCGCTCGCCAACACGAAACTCGGTGTCTCCGGCAACAGCAGAAAGTCACCCGCGCGGAGTTCGATCGCGTCGCCGTCCTCGGGACAGAACCAGCATGCGCCTTCGAGCATCACGCAGAAGGACGGATCGGTATAGCGCGGCTTGCGGACGCTCCATTGACCGCCACCGGCCACGATCTTCGACCGCACCGCCCGGCACCGCAACAGCGCGACGATGAAATCGAGCGGGTCCGTTGCCATTTCGACACGGTACCCGCGACCGGACGAGTACGTGTCTATTCGCTGTGCGCGGCGACGAGGGCCAGCGCGTCCGGGCCCGCCGCGAACCGCAGCCGGCCCGACGTATCGGTCGCGGCCTGGTAGACGACCTCGGCCACGTCGGACGCCGTTGTGAACACGTCGACGTCGCCGAACGCGGCCATGACCGGTCCCGCGAACTCCAGGTACTCGGGAGGCAGCAGGCCGTCCATCCGGTCGGCGCCGTTGGCGGCGAAATTGGTGCCCGGTCCATAGCCCGGCTCGACGAGTTTGGCAGCCACTCCGAAGAATTCGAGCTCCAATGCCAGCGAGCCGGTGAAACCTTCGATCGCCGCCTTGCTCGCGGTGTACACCGCTGCCAGCGGCATCGGCGCCAAGGTCGCACTGGAGGTCACGTTCACGATGACACCGGACCGCCGTTCACGGAATTGCGGGACAACGGCCTGCGTCATGGCTATGACGCCAAAGGTGTTGGTCTCGAATACCTCCCGTGTCGTCGCCATCGGGGTGGCCTCGAACGCGCCCACCACCCCGACGCCGGCATTGTTGACCAGCACGTCGATCGGACCGGCGGCTGCGATGGCGCCGGCGATGCTCTGCGGATCCGTGACGTCGAGCGCCAGCACCCTGATTCGGTCCGAGTCCGGAAGTAGTTCGGGCCGTGGCGTTCTCATGGTCGCGACGACATTCCAGCCTTGCGCATGGAAGTGCCGGGCGATCTCCAGCCCGTAGCCCGACGAACAACCCGTGATCAGCACTGTCTTCATAGCTCAAAACGTAGAGTCACCGAACGCGACGATCAATGCGCTTTCGTCTGAGATCCATGCGTGATCGTCTTGGCGACCTGGCATGCTGCAAACGGCACTGCCGGCGGTCGACCGCCCCCGTTCCCGTGGAATCAGGGCGACGGTAAATCTTCACAGCCCGTGCACGGCCTCCTAATTTCGGGGTGATGGCGTGCGCGCCTGACCGATAGCCGTCGACGTGAGGAGCGTGATGACCACCCGCGAGGCCCCGGTGGCCGCCGCGGCACCGGGTACCGAACCTGCTGCAGTGCAGTCGGTTTCCTGGATCAGCCGCGTCCGCGCTCGGCGCTGGGAAATCCTCCGCTGGCTGTCACCGCTGGCGGTACTCATCCTGTGGCAGGCCGGCAGCGCGTGGGGCCTCATCGATCCCGAGGTCCTGCCGGCACCGCAGACCATCGCGGAGGCCGGCATCGAGCTGATCGGCAACGGTCAACTCGCCGAAGCACTGCGCGTTTCGGGAATCCGCGCGGCTGAAGGACTCCTCCTCGGCGGCGTCATCGGCGCCGCTCTCGGCGCCCTCGTGGGCTTCTCGAAGTGGGCGGACGCCACGGTCGACCCGACGATGCAGATGATCCGGGCGCTGCCCCACCTCGGCCTGATCCCGCTGTTCATCGTCTGGTTCGGCATCGGCGAACTGCCCAAGGTGCTCATGGTCGCGTTGGGCGCCGCGTTCCCGCTCTACCTCAATACCTCGTCGGCAATCCGCCAGGTCGACCCCAAGCTCTTCGAAACGGCTGCCGTACTCGGCTTTTCGCCGCTTGAGCGGCTGCGGACCGTCGTCATCCCCAGCGCCGCACCGCAGGTCCTCGTGGGGCTGCGGCAGTCGCTGGCCATCTCGTGGCTCACGCTGATCGTCGCCGAACAGATCAATGCCGACTCCGGTGTCGGCTACCTCATCAACAACGCGCGCGACTTCCTCCGCATCGACGTGATCATCTTCGGTCTCGTCGTCTACGCGCTGCTCGGCATCATCACCGACGCGCTCGTGCGGATCCTGGAGCGCCGTGCCTTGCGCTATCGACTCTGAAAGGCACCCTGTGACAGCACTTTACGAAGTACCCGTGGAACCGCCCGCGGTATCGGAACCACCCGCAGCGGAGTTGCGCTCGGTATCCAAGTGGTACGGCGCCAATCGGGTGCTCGACGATGTCAGCCTCCGGGTGAAGCGTGGCGAGATCGTCGCGCTCGTCGGGCGCAGCGGTTCGGGCAAATCGACCATACTGCGAGTGCTTTCCGGCCTCGCCGGTGATTTCCAGGGCGAGCGCGAGGTCCAGGGCGCGCCCGCCGTCGCGTTCCAGGAGCCCCGGCTGTTCCCGTGGCGATCCGTGCGCGACAACGTGCGCTACGGCCTGACCCGCGCCAAACTGTCCCGCGCCGAAGCACTTTCCCGCGCCGATCAGGCCCTGGACGAGGTGGGCCTCGCCGACAAGGCGCAGTCCTGGCCACTGACCCTGTCGGGTGGGCAGGCACAGCGCGTGTCGCTGGCCCGCGCGCTGGTGGCGGAGCCTCAACTGCTGCTGCTCGACGAGCCATTCGGCGCGCTCGACGCCCTGACCCGGCTCTCGATGCACCGACTGCTCCTCAACCTCTGGCGCCAGCACAACTTCGGGGTGCTCCTGGTCACGCACGACGTGGACGAGGCCATCGCATTGGCCGACACCATCGTGGTGCTCGAGCACGGGCGGGTCGCGCACACCCTGGCGATCGAGAGCCCGCGCCAGCCGCACGACCAGCGCGACCGGCGCACCGACGACTACCGCACCGAGCTGCTCGCGCAACTCGGTGTCTGACGGGAGAAGACTGTGAAACATTCACGGGCAGTACGACTGGTATCCATCCTCGCCGCCGGCGCATTGCTCAGCGCCTGCGTCTCCAGCCGGGACAGCAAGCACGACGTGGCGGTGCCCCAGACAGTTCCGGCATCGGACCTGGCCGGCCTGACGCTGCAGGTCGGTGATCAGAAGGGCGGTACCGAGTCGCTGCTCCGGGCAGCCGGGGAGCTCGACAACGTGCCCTACAAGGTGCAGTTCTCGACCTTCACCTCCGGGCCGCCTCAGGTCGAGGCGGCCACCGCGGGCAAGATCGACTTCGCGGTCACCGGGAACACGCCGCCGATCTTCGGCGCCGCGGCGGGCGCGAAAATCCGTGTCATCGCGGCCTATTCGAACAGTGCCGCCGGCGATCAGATCCTCACCCCGACGGGCTCAGCGGTTCATACCGTGGCCGACCTCCGCGGGAAGAAGGTCGTCGTCGGCAAGGGCAGCTCGGCACACGGCCATCTGCTTCTCCAGCTGCAGAAGGCCGGCCTGACGGTCAAGGACATCCAGCTGGTGTTCCTGCAACCGGCCGACGCCTTCACCGCCCTGAGCCAGGGACAGGCCGACGCCTGGGCGATCTGGGATCCGTACACGGCCCTGGCCCAGAACCAGCTGAAGGTCCGTACCGTCGCCACCGCCGAGAGCGTCACCAACGGCTATGGATTCGGCATCGCCTCGGTGGCGGCACTGCAGGACGCCAAACGCAACAGCGCGCTGGCCGACTTCGTCCAGCGGGTCGCCCGGGCCTCACGCTGGGCCAAGGACCACCCTGACGAGTGGTACCAAAAGTACGCGGCCGCAATCGGAATCGATCCGCAGGTGGCCCGCGTCGCACAGTCCCGAAGCCTGCGGCTGGCCATACCCATCAACGATGCGGTGATCGCCTCTGAGCAACAGCTCGCCGATGCGTTCACACAATCCGGACAGATCGACCACAAAACCACCTTCTCGCAGTTCGTCGACAACCGGTTCGGCGATCAGTTGTCGCAGTTCTGGACCACCGCAAAATAGGAGGATCGTCTTGGCCGCCAAGTTCTTCTGGTTCCTGCCCACAAACGGTGACAGTCGCTCGATCGTCGGCGCGTCACACGCGTCATCGCACCACACGGTTCCGGCGTCATACCGCAAGCCCAGCCTGCGCTACCTCGGTGAAATCGCCCGCGCTGCCGACCGCCTCGGGTTCGAAGGCGTGCTGACGCCGACCGGAACCTGGTGTGAGGACGCCTGGTTGACCTCTGCTGCCCTGCTCGAGCAGACCGAACGACTCAAATTCCTGGTTGCCTTCCGGCCCGGCCTCGTGCCACCCACCCTGGCCGCGCAACAGGCGGCGACTTTTCAGCGATTCTCCGAAGGACGCCTGCTGCTCAACATCGTCAGCGGCGGCGACGACATCGAACAACGCCGGTTCGGTGACTGGCTCAGCCACGACCAGCGCTACGAACGCACCGGCGAATTCCTCGAGATCGTCCGCGATATCTGGCGCGGCGGCCCCGTGGACTACCGCGGCAGGCACTACTCCGTCACCGACGCGCGCGTGTCCGAGCCGCCGAACCCGTTGCCGCAGTTGTATTTCGGCGGATCGTCGCCGGCCGCTCTGCCCATCGCGGCCGAGCACGTCGACGTCTACCTGACGTGGGGCGAGCCGCCGGCTGCCGCCGCGGCCAAGATCGCACAGGTGCGCGAACTGGCCAAGGCCCGCGGACGCACCCTGCGGTTCGGCATCCGGCTGCACACCATCAGCCGCGACACCTCCGAGGCCGCCTGGGCCGTCGCCAATTCCCTCCTGGCCGAGCTGACGCCCGAACAGATCGCCAAAGCCACTGCGCTGCATGCCAATTCCGAATCCGAAGGACAGCGGCGCATGACGGCGCTGCACGGTGGCCGGCTCGACCACCTCGAGGTCTACCCGAACCTCTGGGCCGGTGTCGGCCTGGTCCGCGGCGGCGCCGGGACCGCGCTCGTCGGCAGCCATGAGGAAGTGGCGTCGCTGATCTCCGAGTACCACGACCTCGGATTCGACGAGTTCATCCTCTCCGGCTACCCGCACCTCGAAGAGGCCTACTGGTTCGCCGAAGGCGTGCTGCCGCTGCTGCGCAAGCGCGGCGCCCTGGCCGCCTAGCCGAGATTCGCGCCGGGATCGTCGAGATCGCTGTGCTGCAACGCCATCGGGGTGATCGCCGGGAGATCACCGCCGGCGACCACCATCCGGGCAATCGGGGTGAGCGCCTGGAACAGGGTCTCGACCTCGGCGTCGCTCAGCACGTCGAGCGTCGGCAGCGCGGCGGCATCGGTGCGGTGCTCGATGTCGGTCTTGAGTTCGCGTCCCGCGTCGGTCAGTGAACCGTCGGCCGTCAACAGACCCCGTGCCGCCAGGCGCGCGGTGACGGCGTCCCACTCGGCGTCGTCGTAGTCCCGCGTGGACACGACCTTCTCCTTGGTCGTGCGGCCCGCCGCGACATGCAGCACGTTGCTCTCGCGGCCGGTGATGCCGGCGGCAACCAGGGCCGCCACGTGGGCGTCGCCGCGCTGTTCGCGCAACAACGTTGCCGCGTGCCACAGCGCGGCCACGGGCTCGTCGGGCCACGGCACGGCGGACAGGGCGGCGAACAACGGCCGGCCGTCGACGGCGGCACCGCGCGCGACGCGGCCGAGCAGATCGGTGGCGGTACGCAGGTTGTCGTCCGCGGTGAGCCCGTAGCGGCGCAAGGCGGCGACCGCCCCCGCTTCCCGGGCCGCCAGAGCCTGCTGGGGTGTCGCGATGTCCCACGCGCCGGCCAGCGACTTCGCGACGCGATGGGCGGCGAAGTTGTAGAAAACCGCCTCCACGACTTGCGGCGGCACCGGCCCCAGTGGCGCTGACCTGGTGACGAAGTAGCCGCTCCAGAAGCTGCGATAGCCGAGGTCGACGGCGGCGGCACGCGCCTCGGGCGCGAAGTACGTGATCGCGTGCACGGGTTCGTAACGCTCGAACAACCGACGGGCCAAAGTGGGTGTGCGGGCCATGCTGCCAGTCAAGCACGGGCCCCGGGGCACCCGCGAACAGCCACGGCAGTCGCCGCGATCGCGTGGTTTTGGGCACATTTGCCTCCGCTCGGCGCAGGTAGACGGCGCATCGACGTGTGTTGCCGCCCCCTCGCCGCGTAGGGTGCTTTGGTCGGCCTCAGCGAACATGTCGATAGAAAAGTTGGGCACAGTCATGACGACAGCAGCAGAAGCGTCGCCGCTCGAAGCGCGGATCGGCCACCACTACCAGATGGACGGCACCTACCTGGTGGGCCGCGAGAAGCTGCGCGAGTACGCCCGCGCGGTGCAGGACTACCACCCCGCGCACTGGGACGTCGCTGCCGCCAATGAGCTCGGCTACGCCGATGTCATCGCGCCGATCACGTTCACCTCGACACCCGGCATGAAGTGCAACCGGCGGATGTTCGAGTCGATCGTCGTCGGTTACGACACCTACCTGCAGACCGAAGAGGTCTTCGAACAGCACCGGCCGATCGTGGCGGGCGATGAGCTGGTCATCGACGTCGAGCTGACGGCGGTCCGCCGGACCGCGGGCCGCGACTTCATCACCGTGACCAACACCTTCACCGACACCAAGGGCGAGCGGGTCCACACCCTGCACACCACCGTCGTCGGCGTGACGGCCGAGGACATCGACGGCGACGTCAAGACGGCCGTGCAGAAGGCCATGATGCACGACATGAACATCCTGGACATCGGCTCCGAGGAGTACCGCAAGACGGTGCGGCCCGAGGGCGAGATCCGGATCGCCAGCGACGCGGCCCGCACGCCGGGGACGCCGTTGTTCGAGGACGTGTCCGTCGGCGACGAACTCCCCGCGAGTCACCTGCGGTTGTCACTCGGCGACCTCGTGAACTACGCCGGCGTGGCCGGCGACGCCAACCCGATTCACTGGGACAAGGAGCTGGCGCAGCTCGCCGGGCTGCCCGACGTCATCGCCCACGGCATGCTGACCATGGGCCTGGGCGCCGGATACGCCTCGTCCTGGTCCGGCGACCCCGGTGCCGTGAGCCGCTACACCGTCCGCCTGTCGGCGCCCGCGGTGGTGCCGGCCACCGAAGGCTGCGATATCGAGTTCAGCGGCAAGATCAAATCCCTGGACCCCGAGACCCGCACGGGTGTCGTGATCGTCGGCGCCAAGTCGGGCGGCAAGAAGATCTTCGGCCTCGCCACCATGGACGTCCGCTTCCGCTGATCCCGCTACTGCGGGAACAGAACCGCAGGATTACCCGACATCGCCGACCACCGGCTGATGCGGTTGACGATCCGCCAGCCTTCGGGCCGGCGGGCCCAGGTGTCGGTGTACTCACCGTTGGTATCGAACGTTTCGGCCGCAAGCGGGCCGACGCCCTGGTGCCGGGCCTGAACGTACGCCCGGGTCACGGCCGTGTCGTCGTCACCGACCTCGACCTGGATCGAACCGATGAGATGTTGTGTGCCACCGCACTTTTCGAGGTACCGGCGGAACGTCGCCACCAGCGCGGGCAGGCCTGACTGCGGCCCTTGGTCGCCATAGTCGAACGTGACGTCATCGGCGAAGACCTGCGACGCCTCCGCCCATCGCTTGCCGTCGACCACGCGCGTGAACGTGCCCAAGCCCGTCCGCAACTCCTCGGCGTCCACCAACTTCTGCACGGCGATGTGCATTGCGGCGTCTGACATCCAGCTCTCCGTCCTGCTCGTCCCCCGCATCCTAGGGCGGCAGCAGGTCTTGTCGGTCCCACCCAGTTGGAGTAACGTCGCCATTGGAATAATGTTGCTATCTCAACTGGTACCGGAGGAGCCCATGAAGTCCGTCCGCCTGCAGGACGTCGCGATGCCCAAAGCCGAACGCCGGAGAATCGACCGCCGGTACGACTTCCTGCTCAAGCTGCACGGCAAGAACGGCAAGAAGGCCCTGGCGATAGCGGAAGCCCCGCGGATCGACAACGGCTACTTCGGGCCCGAGTCGATCAGCTGGAAGGTCTACGAGAACGTCATGGTTGCCGGAATGGGCGCTCTGTCCGGGCTTTTCATCTCGGTGCTGGACCCCGACGGGGCGTACGGCGTCGGCCACCACACGACGTACTACTACGACACGATCGGCCGTATCCGGCGCAGCCTGCACTTCTTCGCCGGCGCCGTCGCGGGCGACACCGCCAGCGCCGAAAAAGTCGGAGTTGACCTGTTCCGCAAGCACTCTCACATCACCGGCGAGGTACCCGCGACCGGCGAGCTGTTCCAGGCCAACCACGTCGAGACCCTCAAATTCACCTACGTCGTGGGCTGGCCACACCTGTGGCGCGCGTACAAGGCCTTCGGCGACCCGAATGCGACCGACGAAGAGGAGCGCCAGTTCTACCGCGAGCAGGTCAAGGTGTGTCAGCTCATGGGAATGCCGGCAGGCGAGCTGCCGGACACCCCCGAGGATGTCGAAGCCTGGGTGCAGCGGGCCGAGCAGGAGCTCATGGCATTCACCCGCCCGGCGCAGGAACTCACCGACTTCATGACCCACCCCCCGGTGACCCCACTGAACCCGAACCTCGTCATCGGAAGTCTCATGCGCGTGGCGATCTGGGCCGCCATCCCGCTCCTGACGCCGTACGTCCGGCAGATCTGCGGCCTCGATGACTACCGGCTGCGGCCACGGCTGGGCGCACTACTGGTCAAGGCGACCGTCAAGGCTCTGGAGAACCCGGTCTTCGACCGCGTCTTCATCCCATACTTCGGCCCCGAAATGTGGGGCCATCTGCACAACGTGATCCGCCATGCCGACAGCACCGGCTTCGTCGAGATGACGCACGACCCCGGCCTGACACTGCAGCACGGCAAGCGCGGCACGATGTGCCCGTTCGCGCCGACGGATTCGGCCGACCGCACGAATGACGCTGTGGGAGCGGTCAGTTGAGCCGGGTCGATGTCATCAGCAATGAGCGTGTGCTGGATGATCGGCACCACCTGCACGAGTTTCAGGACTTCTGGCGCGACGGGCCGGTGGCGCTGGTGTTCCTGCCGCAGTTCGGCAGCGCCTTCGGCCTGGCCCAGGCCAGAGAGTTGACCGCGCACTTCGATGAAGTGGAAGCGCTTGGCGCCCAGGTGATCCTGATCGGCATCGGCACCTCGATCCAGGGCTTCACCTTCCGGAAGCGGGCCGGTTCCCGCACTCCCGTCATGGCCACCCAGGACCACACCCTGTACCGCACAATGGGATTGGCCGCCCGGCGGCGATGGTTGAACCCGATCCGGAATGTGAGCGCCTTCATCGATTTCGTCCGGGCCGGGATCTACCCCTATCAGCGCACCGGCGATCCGCGCCGGCTCGGTGGCGTGTTCGTCGTCGAACGAGGCGGACGGCGGGTCGCGTGGGAACACCGCGCGCGGTACGCCGCGGACCTCGCGGCCGGGGCCGACGTCGTCGCAGCGCTCCGCGCCGTTGTGGCACAACGGGTGACCGCGGGGACGGACTGACTCGGCACTACTTGCCGACGACCAGCGCGTCGAACCACAACCGCATGTTGGCGACCATCAGCGCCGCGCCCCGCTCGGCGTCGATCGTGCCCAGCGCCTGGGCCATGGCGATGCCCGCGCCGGTCGCCACCGCCACTTCGATGGCGTCGTCCATGAGCGGGTGGTCAGCCGGAACCCCTTCCGGCACGGCGTCTTCGAGCAGCACCCGCGTCGATTCCTTGAACCGTTCCAGTGCTTCACGCGCCTTGGCGAGCTGCTCGGGGTTATGGAAGGTGCTGGTGACGTATTCAGCGGTCAGCACGACGAGGTTGGGCTCCGCGCCGATGCGGGCCCACCAGCTCGCCAGGGCCGCCAGCCGGTCGTCGGTGGATACGCCGGCTGCCACGAGCGGCCCGAGCAGTTGATTGAGTTCGGCCATGGAGCGGTTGCGGATGACCTCGAGGCACAGCGCTTCTTTGCCCTCGAAGTTGCTGTAGACGGCACCGATGGTGCGTCCCGCCTCTGCCGCGATGGCCGCCAGCGACGTGGCGTGGTACCCGTTGGCATAGAAAAGTTGCTCCGCGGCGTCCAGCAATTCCTGCCGCGTCTGCGCTTGGCTCTCCGCCCGCGTCAGCACCTTCCGAGCCGCCACCACGTCCTCCACATCCTCCGCACGACGAGCCTCGATACTATCGCTATCCAGATAACAGGCCAGCTTAAGGGCCCTTTTCCAGTCCTCGGCGTGCCTTCAGATAGCTATGCCATCCGAATGTGGTAGTTATTTAGGATGGACAAAGCCGCTACCCCGGGTACCGACAACCCGTTGCTCGACGAGCTCGGACAACCGCGGGAAGTACTCGAGAAGCTCACCCCCGAGGAATCAGCCCAGCTGCTCGGTCTGCTCAGGAAGGCGAAGGTGGCACACCAGCGCAGCCTGAACGACTCACTCGACGACGGGCTCAAAGTCCTGCCCCGGCTGATCCGGCCCGCCGCCCGCAAGATCCTGTTCGGACGGTGACGTGATGGCCGACATCCTGACCCGCGCACAATTGTCGCTGCTGGCCGCGCTGCTGCAGACCGATGCCGCCGACCTTGCCCGCCTCGAACGACTCGGTGCCGACGACCTCAAAGCCCTGCGCAGCGCACTGTCCGACGCGCTGTTCGACGAACAGGCCGAGGCCTTCGCACGCGTCGGCAAGCTCGCGCCGCTGATCCCAAATGCCTTGGTGGTCACCGTCGCTCACCGCGCGGTACCTCCGGAAGTCGCGGGGCGCGTCGGGGGCGCAGTGGGACTGGCGCACGGAGACCGCGCCATCGGCGTACTGTCCGGGCTCAAACCGAGCTACCTCGCCGACGCGGCGCCATACGTCGACCCTCGGGTCATCCCGCACTTCGCCCCGCGACTGCCCGCCAAGCTGCTGATCCCGGCGGCGATGGAACTGCTGCGGCGCCGCGACTACCTGACCGCATCGCGGTTCGTCGAATTCGCCACCGACGAACTCATCGTGGCGTTCGAGCGGGCCATCGACGATGACGAGGGCATCATCCTGACCGGCGTGCTGGTGTCGGACACGCACGTCATGAACGACATCATGCGCGCTGCCGGACCAGACCGGTCGTTGCGCATGGCCCGGGCTGCCGCCACCGGCAAGCCGGAGGTGCTGGCAGCGCTGCTGTCGCTGCTGAACCGGATCGACCCCGAGCTCGCGCGCCCCGCGGTCACCGAACTGCTCGGCCATCCGGACGTCGCCGTCGTGGTGCACGTACTCGAGGTCGCCCAGACTGAAGGCGTCGTCGCCGAGGTCATCGAGATCTCGGCTGTCCTGGACGGCGAGGCCCGCACGCGCCTCGCGAGCCTCGAAGCCTGGCAACGGATCGCCCGCGAAACTGAGTCCTGGACACACGAGACACCTGCGTAATCGGGCCGGTACGTTGATGGCGTCGTTGCACCGATTCCGTGGGAGGCAGCGTGGCACGCCGACTGCCTGAGGGACGTCTTGCGCGGGGCGGCAAGCTGGGCGCCCTCGCCGCGAAGCAAGCCGTGCGCGGCGGCCGCACCCGCCTGTCGATGGTCGGCCGGTCGGAACGCGCCAAGGAACTGCTGGCCGAGCGTGCCACCATCCAAATGGCCGAGAATCTCGTGACGGTGCTGGGCTCCATGAAGGGCGCCGCGATGAAGCTCGGCCAGATGCTGTCGGTGATCGAATTGGATCTGGTGCCCGAATCGCACCGCGAACAGTTCCGGGAAAAGCTCGCCGCGCTGCGGGATCAGGCGCCGCAGGCGCCGTTCAGCGCCATGCGCGAGGTCATGGAAACCGACCTCGGTCCCCTGTCGGACGTCTTCGCCGATTTCGACGAATCCCCCACGGCCGCAGCATCAATCGGCCAGGTGTACCGAGCCCGGTTGCGTGACGGTCGCGACGTCGCCGTCAAGGTTCAGTATCCGGGCGTGGATCGGGCCATCCAGGCCGACATGCGCAATCTCGCGCTGTTGATGAAGCTCTGGCGGCTGTGGCCGTCGGCGAACACCGCCATGCTCGACGAGATCACCCGGAACTTCGAGAGCGAGCTCGACTACCTGCGCGAGGCCGAGACGCAGCACTTGGTGGCCGAACAGTACCGGGGACATCCGTTCATCGTCGTCCCCGACAGCGTCGTCGAGTTCTGCACACCGCGGGTGCTGGTCACCGAATACCTCGATGCCGCAGGCTTCGAACACATGCGCACGCTGCCGGCGACCGACCGCAATCGCATCGGAGAACTGGTCTACCGCTTCTATATCGGCTCGCTCTTCACCAACCACGAATTCTGCGGTGATCCCCACCCCGGCAACATCATGCTGGCCACCGACGGTCGCGTCGGCTTCGTCGACTTCGGGCTGTACAACCGGATGGACCCCGCGAACGTGGCATTCGAGCTCGATTGCTTCCACGCCGCGATCGAAGGCCGTGCCGACGACCTGTACCGCCTGATGCTGGGCCGCGGCATCGTGGACACGGAATCCGGTGTGACAGCCCAGGATTGCCTGGAGTACATCTGGGCCGCGAGCGAATGGCACATGATCGACGAGGACCTCACCATCACGCCTGAGCTGGCCACTGGCGCCGTCGTCTCGGCCATCGATCCGCGGCAGACCGAGTTCGCGGGGATGAAGCGGCAGATGCTGCCGCCCGAGCATGTCTTCTCCCGGCGCGCCGACTTCCTCACCTTCGGCACACTGGGACATCTGCAGAGCACCAACAACTGGTACCGCATCGGCCAGGAATGGTTCTTCGGCCGACCCGCGGAGACCGAGATCGGCCGCGAGATCGCGCGCTGGCGAGCGAGCCGTTAACCCACGACGGCCACGCTGTCCGCGGCCAGCACCTCGGCGGCCGCCCGCTCCCCAGAGCGCACCGCACCGTCGATCCAGCCGCACATGATGGCCGAACTTTCCGTTCCGGCCCAATGGATCCGCCCGCACGGGGTCCGCAGCGCGTGGCCGAACTCGGTGAGCACGCCGGGCGGTGCGTGACTGATCATGCCGCCGCCGGAGTAGCGCTCGACCGTCCAGTTCTGCTCGTGGTAGCTCACCGGCGACGCCGCCTTCGCCCCGAACCGGTCGACCAGTTCGTTGACGACGACGGCCTTGCGTTCCGCCGCATCGAGCAGCCCGAGCGCGCGCGCGGCCGGGCCTTCGGTGATGACGCACATGATGCCCGGCGTGCCGGTGTCGGTGCAGGCGTCGATGGTCAGCGTGGCCGGACTGCCCGGTGCGGCCGATTGTCCGCACAGGCCGTCCGCACGCCAAAACGCCGTCTCGTAGACGATCGAGATCTTGTAGACGGCGCCGCTCGGCATGCGCCGATGCAGGAACATCCGGTCGACGGGAAGCCCTGGCTCGTAATCGATTTGGGAGGCGACGGCCAAGGGTACGGCGACGATCGCGTGCCGGGCCCGGACCGTCAGCCGCTCGGCGTGGACGGTGACCCCGTCGTCGTCCTGCGCGATGAGGTCCACCGGGCACGAAAGATGCAGCGCGTCACCGAGTTCGGCGGCCATCTGGCCGTAGATCGCGCCCATGCCGCCGCGCACCCGGGCGTCCTGCGCGCCGCCGGCGTTGGAGATGACGAACACGGGTCCACCACCGGACCCCATCTGATGCAACGCCCACAACAGTGATGTCTCCGATGCGGCCGAGGTGTACACCCCGGCCATGGCCATGTCGAGCATCTCGCGTGCCTGATGCGAGCGGATGTTGCGATGCAGCCACTCCCCCAACGTGATTCGGTCCCACTCGGCGGCCTTCTTGGCCTGCCACGGGGCGTCGAACGGGATGGTCTTGCACATCTGGCCGATCTCGAGGAGGCCGGCGCCGAGATTGGCGATGGCCCACGGGCTCATCGCCCACGGGATGGTGCCGGAGTACCGGTGCTTCTTGCCGTCGACGATCATCATGGCGTCGCCGTCGACGTACTCCTTGTATTCGGCCACACCGTATTCGGCCATCAGGGCCTTGATGCGGTCCTGCCCCGGACCGACCCATGCGCCACCGCGGTCGATCCACGTCCCGTCGGGAAGGACCTCGGTGAAAGTACGGCCCCCGACCCGGTCCCGCGCCTCGAGCAGGGCCACCGAACGGCCCGCCTGTTTCAGCCGCAGGGCGGCGGTCAATCCTGCGAAACCCGCTCCCACAACACAAAAGTCGACATCGGCCGACATGAGGCGCCCCTTCGCTTCCGAAGTTCCGTTCTCGTTCCACACGCCTGCGATCAGGTGCGGTGGCCAGGCCAGCTCATCGACGGCGAGGGTGGGCTGAGCTCAAGGTACGCCGGCCACCGTGGTGCCGAATCCGGATTCGCACAAAATATGCGCGCGCGTAAATGCGGATTTGGTCCGGCGCCGATAGCCTCGGCCTCCCAGCAGAAATGCGGTGGCACGCGTCGGACCCGTCTGGCATAATCGCACA